>DAIRCT010000045.1:0-20786 GCA_036796535.1 Ignavibacteriaceae bacterium | reverse complement strand
AAGATTTCTCAGTCGAGTTCGCCGCGGCGAATCCTTCGAAATGATTTTTATTGAATAATCACATTGGCTCTTCAAGTCGGGGTAAATGAAATAGAAAATATTATCGGGCTTTAGTCTAACTTAACACAAAATATTTTGGCTAAAGCCAAAGGTTAGTTCTTTTATTTATTTCACGACTTATTCCACAGGAATGGCTATGCTAAAAGTTGTGACAATTTTTAACGAACTTTAGTTATGCAGCAGAATTAAAGATCGGGGCAATTTATAATCTTATACAAGGAAAGTTTTATGACAGTGACATATTTTAAAAATCTAATAATGCTCATACTTTTTGTTTTTTCATCGCTGCTAATCTCGCAGCAAAAACAAAAAACAGAAGCAAACTCTGATTTGATTGAGTACACCAACAAAGAAGGTTTGCCTACAACCAACATCTCCAATATTGTCCAAACTAAGGATGGATTTATCTGGATTTCAGGAATTGAAGGGACTTACAGATTTAATGGATATGAATTTGAAGAAGTAGGAACTGATATTGGATTACCCACAATGCAGGGTATGTACTATGATTCTACAAAAAATGTAATGTACTTCGCCTCGCCTAAAAAGTTTATAACATTCAACGGAAAAGAATTTAAAGTATATACTGAAAATGAAGGTTACAGAATAAACGGATTATCCGGGCAGTTGATAACCTTTGTTAAAGCCGATAGCAAAGGACGGATATGGATTGGTTCTGCTACACCATTTGTAGATAAAAAAAATAACGGCGGACTCACAAAATTTGAAAACGAAAAATTCACAGTTTACGATTCTAAAAATTTCCCGCTAGACAATGCTACAAACTTTATTGAAACTCCTTATGGCGACCTCATATTTAATTCAGCGGGTCATAATACTCAGACACTCGAAGGTTCTTACGTTGCTTTATTTAAAAATGATGTGTTCGTAAAAATTGATGAAGCTTTAGGAATAAATTTACAGGGGGCAAGGATGTACCCGACAGATTTTGCAACTTCGATTGATAAGGATGGTAATACATGGCTGGCTTGTTCTGGTGTTGATCTCTCAAATCGTTCTAAGGTAAGTACCGGCGTGTTAATGTACGATGGTAACAAATTTTATCAATTTACAGATTTCATAAATCAACTTAGCAAAGATCAATTCCCTATCGAGGTATACTATAGTTCAAAGATGGATAAGCTGTATATGACTACTATTACTCTTGGCGGCGAGGTATTTAATGGAAAAAACAACGGTGTCTTTGAATTTGAAAATGGTAAATGGAAAGTATCAAACATCCTTCAACAAATTAATTCAATCATCGACTTAAAGACTGATAGAACAATTAATGACTTTAAATACTCCAGTATAATTTTTGAAAAAGCCAACAAATATTTTCCTGAACTGCTGATATTCCAGGGTACTGCTCAGGATCAAAGCTCAAAATATCCTACTCAACTTTTTTCATATTCAGAAAACAAATGGAAAAAATTTGATGCATTTGAAGCCGGAGCCGGGACAGAAATTAATGAGGGTGTGTTGATGAGCACCCCAAAAGGAATTGGAATATACTATCCCAACTACTCCAAAATGCTTACAGCCAAAGATGGATTGTTACTTACACAAAGCGGCATTCCAACGCTTTACACTGATAGCAAAGGACTTGTTTGGATTTCATATTCATACACAACATTACCGGCTTATGCAAGAACTGATAAGGTTGGAATAAATTTGTGGGATGGGGAAAAATTAAGAGTAATTACTGAAAAGGATGGACTTGCAGGTAATATAACTTATCAAACGTTTCAAGATTCGAAAAAAAGAGTTTGGATACCCACTTCAAAAGGCGTTACTATGGTTCGTGAGATTTCAAACAGTGATGGTAAACAGATTTTGAAATTGACGAACCCTTCCGATGAGAATAATAAAACATATAATACATCCAATGTTTTAGAAACTAAGAATGGCGATATTTATACCTGGAATAATTATGTGCGCCCAGCTCAAGACAATCTTATTGGAGCGGATTTTTATTTGGGGAAACTAGTTGGTGAAAATTTTGTTAAAATTAAATCTCCTTTTAGTGATGCTGATAATAAAAAAGAATTCCAGCTTTTTGATCTGCGGGAGGATAACGATGGCAGACTTTGGTTCTCTGGTATTTTTTCAGATAATATAAAAGATATTACTTCTGCTCAATCCAAAATAATGCTGTATGATGGAAAGTCCTGGACAAGCACCCCGGAAAGTTGGAACATACCAAAAGAACAATTGCATTATGTGGGTAACTTAAAAAATGGAATGTACTTCTTAACGGTTGGAGGATTTTATGTTTTTAACGGAAAAAAATTTGTAAATCTTAGTGATAGTGTAAATGCCGATGCTGATTTCAGAATATTAAAAGGCGCCAGCGTTGCCGGAACAAAAACTGACATCCAGGCGGGGGGAAATTTATACATTCGATTGAGAAACAGAGGTCTTGTAATTTTTGATGGTACAAATCTTAATTTTTATACAAAAAAAGAAGGACTTCCATCAACTAATATTACTAATCCAATAGCAGATGAAATTAAAGGTAATATTTATTTCTCATCCCCCGCAGGTGCCTTAAAGATAACCGGAAATAAATTTCAAACTTTCTATAGCGACGAAAGTGTAGCCAGCGGCGGACCATATACATCAGCTATGGATGGATTCGGGAATATGGTAGAGTTTTATAATGGAGTGGGTCTTTACATTAATAAAAGTGAAGAAAAAAGTTATCCGTTAAAAATTTCATCCGTATCTATAATTGGTAAACTTCATTACTATAATTTCCCGGAAAAATTATCATATTCTGAAAATTCTTTTTTATTTAATTACTCTGCTTTAAATTTTAAAGATCCCCAACAAACAACATACGAACATTTTCTTGAGGGTTTCGATAAGGACTGGTCAAAAGCAAGTAACCTGCCGTTTGCAGAGTATCAAAATCTTCCGTTTGGTAATTATACATTTAGAGTAAGAGCCGTTACTTCAAATGGTGTTAAAACAAATGAAGCATCCTATTCTTTTATAGTAAATCCCCCTATCTGGAGAACGTGGTGGGCATACTTTTTATATCTGATTGTAATTGGTTTAAGTTTAGTCGGAATCAGGAAGTATGAGCTGGATAGACGAAAAGAAAATGAAAATAAAAAATTCCTGCAGCTTGAGAATGATAGAAAAACAAAAGAGCTTGATGAAGCAAGACAGCTTCAGCTTTCAATGCTTCCCAAAGCACTGCCAAGCCTTCCTTATCTTGACATTGCTGTATTTATGAAAACCGCAACTGAAGTCGGCGGTGATTATTATGATTTTCATGTTCACTTGGATGGAACCCTTACGGTTATTCTTGGTGATGCTACTGGTCATGGAATGATGTCAGGTATGATGGTTTCAATTATGAAATCACTTTTTATGTCTGACAGAACAAACAAAGAGCTTAAACCATTTTTTGAAAATGCAAGTGCAGCAATTAAAGATATGCAGCTTGGAAGATTAATGATGGCGCTTAATTGTGTGCAGATAAGTAAAAATAAAATAGTAACTACAAATGCAGGTATGCCGCCTCTGATTATTTATAGAAACAGTCCACAAACAATAGAAGAGGTTGTTATAAATAATATGCCTCTCGGTGCAATGAAAGAAGTTGTTTATGATGTTAAAGAATTGAAGATTGAAAAAGGCGATACACTATTAATGATGAGTGATGGATTTGTAGAATTGAAAAATGCTAATAAAGAACTTTACGGATACAAAAGAGCAAGAAACAGTTTTGAAGAATCAGCAAAAAAAGAACCTGAAGAAATAATATCAAATTTAAGAGCAGAAGCCAGACGTTGGACAAATGATAAAGAACCAGACGATGATGTAACGTTTGTTGTAATAAAAGTTAAGTGAAATTTTTTATTTGGGCGAACATTTAGAGATCGTCATTGTGAGGGCATTAGCCCTAAGCAATCTTTAGAGTTAATGAGATTGCTTTATCCCGACAAGCCTGTCTGCCGACAGTGAGGTCAGGATTCGCAATGGCAAAAAGAGTGATCTTACGTCAGTTGTAATAAAAGTTAAATAGTTTTTGAAGTAAAAATTATTATCTTATAAAGTATATTTTAACGAAAAATTTTAAATCAACTGTTAAGGAGATTGCCATGGAAATCGAAATTAATGAACGTAATGATTCTACTATTATAAAGTTTAATAAAGATAAATTATTGGGAACCGAAGCGGCAGAGTTTCAAAACTCTGTGATAGAGATTCTGGAGAAAGGAGTTAAATCAATCGTTATTGATCTTTCATCAGTAATCTATCTAACAAGCTGGGCAATAGGAATGCTGGTTCACGCATTTACAACTGCAACAAATCGTGGTGCGCAACTTAGTTTAAGCGGTGTAACTCAAAGAGTGCGGGATATTTTATCAAAAGTAAAGTTGGATAAAATTTTCTCGATCCAGTAAACTGTCTTAACTCTATCCATTAAATTGCAAGAGATTCTGAAAAATATATTTCTTACCGACTGTCATTCTCGCGTAAGCGGGAATCTATCTCCTAATCAATGGATCACCGTTTTCATTAGCATGATCCTTTAAACTTTTCAGAAGTATCCTGCAAATAAAAATACCGAATCAAATCTTTTTAAAAAGATAAGATCCGGTATATGCTCAATCAAATATTTTTTTGATTTAATATAAAGTCATTACTTACCAAATTTCACTTCCTGATATATCTCATCTGAATGTTTGCCAGTGAAATATTTATTATAAGCTTTGTTAAAACTGTTACGTGCTTCTTTTGTTGGCCATGCATCCATAAAAAGTTGATTGTTTTTTTCCATGGCTTTCGGAATATCTTCCCAGGTCTTTACTTCAGTAATTTCAATTACATCTCTGTTGTCGTGTCCCCACCAATGACGCACAGTTTTATGACTGACTACATAAGGATTTTTATCCCATACCTTAGTGTTAAAGAGATTTGTGAGAGAGTCAAATTCTGCCATTGAACCATTTTCAGGAAATGCCCTTTCATGATTTGTCATTACAAAAGCATTGCCTTGCTGTGTTTGTGCAAGTATTTCATTTGTGCTTGCAAAGAAAAACATTAAGAGAAATGAGAGAATGATTAAAGTTTTCATAGCACTAGCTCCTTTTTTGTTTTGTCAATAAAAATGTTTTTGGGTTTAGCTATTTATTAGTACTTCCACCTCGATCACCGATCAATAACCATTTGCTATCCTTCTTCATAAGAATGTCCGTCCAGGTTCCCTCACTATTTTCTTTTTTTCCTGTTTCATTGTCTTTTGTTATCATCGAATAAAAGTAGTCTGCATATGCAAAATCACCCTTAACCCAAATAGCTACAGGAGTAAGAGTGTAAAGAACTATCGAGCTGTTTCCCAGCATGTATTCAATCCATTTGCTTGTGTTGGCTTTGTTTTGAGGAACTTTGGATGAAAATTCCTAGCCCATATAACTTTCGTCATAATACGATAAATCTGCTTTTGCATCTCCTTTTGCAAAAACATCCCAATACTTTTGTACTCCCGACCATACATCTTTTTGTTCTGGTGACCATTGTTGTGCAAAGTTTTTCCCACTGAAGAAAAGAATTGCAACAAGAAGAATTGCGGTGAATAATTTGGTTTGTTTCAAAAAAGTGCCTCCTTTTTGATTAATGAAATAGTTGAATATAATTCGAATTAAATTTCAGTTTTATTTATGAGCTTCCATATCAATTTCTATCATAAATTCAGGCAAAGCCAATTCTTTAACACCAAGCCAAGAACCCGTGGGAAATTGTTTAGTGTAAATTGAGTTTCGATAGCCCGCCTGTTTAAGAAATTCAGGCATATTAGTCGTGAAAACATTTTCGACAACAACATCATCAAATGTGCAGCCGTAATGTTTTAATATTTTATCAAGATCTGAGTAACAATTTTTCATTTGTTGTAAAAAATCACCAACGGCTGTTGGATTGCCTTTATTATCCATACTGACGGCACCGGAGATTTTTATGTCGTTTCCAATTTTTACTGCGTGTGTATATCCATAAGCTTTTTCAACTTCCGGGCGAAGATAAAAATATTCTGGCGTTTCAGTTTTCTCTTTATGCAAATCAGATTTATCCACTGTTTGCTGGCAGCCAGTTGAAAAGAAAAATGCAAGAACTAATAATAATGAAGACTTTTTAATAAGTGATTGAGCTAACTGACGCATAGACTAACTCCCTTTTTATTTTTTTATGAATTGAATTTTCTTTAATGCAATATTTAATTTCAAATTATGGAAATTCTACTTCATCGCTTCAACTGTTTGATAGGTATCGGCGTATTGTTGAAACTTTGTAACAAGTCCATCTTCCAGAGTCCACATATGCACAAATTGCGTATTAATTATTTTACCGGTGGTTTTATTTTTTGCTTTATAACGTCCTGTAACAATTATTTCTCCGGATTTAGCTTCATAATATTTTTGTTCTGTTAGATTCCAGTATTCCCACTCTGCTCCAAGTCGTGCAAAAACACCCTCAAGTACGGCTTGTGGTCCTGTGTAGGGATTGCCATCCGCGTAAGGAAAATTTTCAGCTTCATTCCATTCAATTTTAGGATCAAATTTTTGTAGTGCGGCTGGTATGTTCCCTTTAGCAAAATCAGCATATATACTCTGAATGAATTCTAAATTTTTATCTTCTATTCGTTTATTATCAATCGCGGATAATAGACTGAATGAAACGAATAATATTATTATCGTTGATGAAATAGTTATCTTTTTCATTATTCTCCTTAAAATTTATTAATGAAACTTTAATTTAAAATCATAATTAACGTTAGGGACTTAGAATCCAAAAAGGTTAATGTACTTTACGGCTTTTGAATCAATCCTTACCTCTACTGCTGCGCAACACTATTCACTTCAATCCAATAACCATCGGGGTCCTGAAAATATATCTGTTTAATTCCGTCTGCACGAATATTTATTTTGTTAGGAGTTCCAGGCCAGTCGGAATATGGTATATTCATATCATTAAGTGTTTCAACAATTTCATCGAAGTTTGATGTTGCTAATGCAAAGTGCAGAGCTTTATTTATCGTAACATTTTCTTTCAGTATTGAGATAAGGTGCAACTCTTTCCCCTCTCCCAAAGAGAACCATCGAATGCCCTCAATTTTAGTTTTGTTTGTAATCTCATTTAGGTTTAATACTTTTTTATAAAAATCTGCTGAACGATCTACATCTTTTACAGATAAGGCAAGATGATTAAAAGTAAAATTAAATGAAGTGGTTTCCTGCAGTTGCAGATTATCTGGTATAACCTTATTGTATGAGTTAGTCTCCGCGTATAAATTATGATAACAATCCCAATCAGGATTATTGGAAGGAAAAGATTTTTCAAAGTCTTTTATTCCAAAAATATGTTGTCGTTCACCTTGTGCTATTAATGGAATAATTAAAAATGTATTAAACAAAATCATATGTAGAATTAATTTCTTGAATTTCATTTCTTCGCCTCGTTTTTTGTAAAAATTTGTTCTTACTTTAATGTTCGTTTAACCACTGTTCAAAACTTTTGTTTGATTCGCCTTCTGCATAATTCCAATCCGGTTTTAATCTTAAACCGTAATCGCTTTTATAGATAAAATCAATTGCGTCCTGAATATCCTTTTTATTGGTAATGGATATTAAAAACATATTTTGATTTTGAAGATTAATCTTTTTTATTTCACAACTAATCTGCTGAGCAATCAAAGTATTTTGAATGATTTCTACTTGTCTTGCATCAAAAGAAGCCCACACAATGCCATCTTTACCTAAGAGAAATTCATTTTCATCAAACGAAATTAAAAGTTCAATATTACTTCCATTCGGTAAGTGAGGGGGATTTTTATCATTCAAATCTTTCCAGTGAATTGTTTTTAACAGGTTCAGTACAATTTCACCTTCAGCGTAAAAATTTCCTTTTGTTTTTAAGATTATCAAACTTTTAGCTTAGATTTTTTGATTTAGTTAATTATAAATTCCTAATGCAAACGTAGAATATTGCTGTGCCGATATCTTGCACTATTAGCGCAAATATTAGGACTTTTCGCTTAATTATGTATTTAGCTAAGTGTTTATTAGTGTTCTAAAGTGTCTAAGTATTAAAAAAGGAAGCTCTTTACCTCAAAGGCACAAAGAGCACTGAGTTACACTAAGAATTTTTATCAGGGATTAAAAAATGATAATTGAATTGGTTAGTTATTGGGACTTAAATTCAGATGGGGAAATACCAAACTGTTTTTTAAATGCGCGTGAAAAATATGCCTGATCATTAAATCCAACTTTATAGCAAATCTCTGCCACAGTAGCTGCATTGTGTTTCAAAAGATCGGCGGCACGCTGAAGACGGAACGATCGGATTAATTGTCCCGGTGGTTGATCAATAAGTGCATTTAATTTTCTATTAAGCTGCGAAACACTCATATTCATTTTATCAGCAAGCTTATCTACACTAAATTTTTCATCTTCAAAATTAGTTTCGATTGTTTTAATAATCTTATCCAAAAACAACTGATCAACCGATGATGCTGTAACTTCAGAGGGTTTTATAATTGTTGAAGAACTAAATTTTTTGCGAAGCTGTTTACGCTGATAAATTAAATTTTTTATTCGGACTTTTAATTCTTTTGCGCTGAAAGGTTTTGTTAAAAAATCATCAACACCTGTTTCCAATCCCTGAATTTTATCATCGAGTCCTGCTTTTGCGGTTAGCATTATTATTGGAATATGGCTTGTTTTTTCATCGCCACGAATTGCTTTGCTGAATTGATAGCCGTCCATTTTGGGCATCATTACATCAGTAATTATAAGATCGGGAATTTCCTTTTGTGCCTTTGTAATTCCCTCTTCACCGTTTTTAGCTTGTAAAACTTTATATTCGTTTTCAAGCTGTTCAGAAACATAAGCTTGCACATCAGGGTTATCCTCTGCAATTAAAATAATTTCTTGATGCTGGATACTTGATGCTGAATAATTATCATTTGAGATTAGCTCTTGTTCAGATGACTTAATATCATCATCAAGATGTTCTTGCGCAATATTATGATTTGACAATTCTGAAATAATATTTTTATCCTTCATCAAATCAACAAACGGAAGATAGATTGTAAATTCAGTTCCTTCTCCTTCCCTGCTGTTAACATTAATTTCACCATTGTGCAGTTTTACCAACTCCTTTGCAAGTGCCAGCCCGATTCCTGTTCCTTCATATTCACGGGTTATAGAATTGTCCACTTGATAAAATCTATCAAAAATATGGGGCAATCTATCAGCCGGTATTCCAATTCCAGTATCTTTAATACTTATTTCAACACCGGACGAAATATTATTTATAGAAAGTTTTATCTCACCATTTTCTAAGGTAAATTTTAGTGCATTTGAAATGAGGTTACAAATTATCTTTTCCATTTTATCGGGATCAAAACAAAGGGGAATATTTTCAGATTGTGATTCCAATTTTAATTTTATCTTTTTAGATTCAGCAAGTAATTCAAATGAGTAAAAAATATTTTTTAGAAATAAAACGATATTTTGCTTCTCAGCTTTCAGTTTCATACTTCCTGCTTCAAGCTTTGAAAGATCTAATAATTGATTAATCAACGTAAGAAGCTTTCTCGCATTTCTATTTGCAACCTGCAGTTTACCTTTTTCCTTGGTAGATATATCGGAGGACATTACACTTTCAATTTGTCCAAGGATTAATGTCAATGGGGTTCGAAACTCGTGAGATATATTTGCAAAGAAATGTGATTTTAAATTATCAAGATTTCTTAATGTAACAGTTTCAACTTTTTCAAGCTTTAATTGGTTTTTAAGTTTAACTCTATTTAATTCATACCGGCGGAAAAGATAAAGACCGGATAAAATTATAATTGAATATAAAATGTAAGCCCACCAGGTACTCCACCAAGGCGGCTTTATTATTAAGGTAAGAGCAATTCCGGCTTCATTCCAAACACCGTCATTGTTCGAACCTTTAACGCGAAAAATATATTCACCCGGCGGCAGATGTGTATATGTTGCCGAACGATTAGAGCCAGAGTAAATCCAATCTTTGTTAAAATTTTCCAGTTTATAAGCATATTTATTTTTAGCTGGTGCTGAATAATCAAGTGCTGCAAATTCAAAAGTGACAACATCCTCATTGTACGAAAGTTCAATTTTATTCGTTTCAGAAATTGATTTCTGTAAAATTTCCTTATCATTTTTAACAGAGAGGTAATGATCGCCAAGTTTTAAATTTGTTAGAACAATTTGGGGTTTATATGGATTGTCTTTTATTTCATCAGGATGGAAGTAATTTAATCCTTTAATTCCTCCAAAAAACATTTCACCGTTTTTAGACACATAATAAGCTCCTGTATTAAACTCGTTACTTTGCAAACCATCATTCACGTCATAATTTCTGAATGAATTATCACGAGGATTAAATTTAGAAAGTCCTTTGTTTGTGCTTAACCATAAATTTCCTTTTCCATCCGGTAAAATTCCATAAACAACATTATTAGGCAATCCATCTTTTTCTGTAAAATGTTTAACGGTTCCATCATCAATACTAAACTTATTCAATCCTCCGCCAGATGTGCCAAGCCAAAGAATCTTATCTGGATTAGACGGATCAGGGCAAATTGAATTGATATTATCATTATTTAAACTATTCGGTTTAGCAGGATCATTATTATAAGTTAAAAATGTTTTGCTTTGTAAATCAAATAGCAACAGTCCTTTTCTTGTACCAAGCCAATATTTTCCCTTACTATCCTGATAAATTACTGGCCGTACTCTTTGATTATAAGGTAAAGATGCTTGATAACGGTACGATTGAAATATGCCTTTATCAATATCAACAAGCTTGCAAAAATAATTTTCAGTGGCAGCCCAAATGTTTTTTTGATTATCTTCAAAGACAGCAAAGACTTCTTTTTGTGGCAATCCTGTAGAATCTACTTTATTAAATTTATATTGTCTTGCTTTTTTCGTTAATGAATCATATCTGAAAAGACCTTCTGTTGTTGCCATCCAGGTTTTACCATCATAAGATTTTATTATTGACCAGGGTCCGGTATTCCCAAAATCGTCAGGTCTGTTTGAATCAGTTTCATAACTTTTTATTTCCCCTGTTTTTCTGTTCCATCGATATAAAACATCGGTACTTATCCAGAATATATCATTATTTTCCTGCATAACTGTTCTTACACTAAAACCCGTGATGCGGGATGAAGGGTTATTTTTTATAGAAAGTGTCGAAAACCGATTTGCTTTGGGATCATAAATATTAATTCCCATTCCCGCTGTACCAACCCATAGAATACCTGTTCTGTCAATAAACAAACTTGATATGCTGCTGTAACTAATAGAGTTTTTATTTAAGAAATCATTTTTAAAGTAATCATAAGTATTTGATACTGGATTAAACCTCATTAATTCGCCGGGAGTTGCCAGCCATAATTTTCCGGTATTGTCTTCAACTATCTGCATAATGCTTCCCCAACCATATCTAAAAACATCATAGTGATGAGGATACAATTTATAGCTGCCGTTTTGCCTATCAAATTTTACTAATCCACTTAATGTACCTAACCAAAAATTTCCGTCACCGCTTTCGTTTATTGAATAAATAGTTTTATCAAAATAACTGGTTGGTGCTTTAGGATTTTTTGTTTGAATTTGGTAATTAGTAAAACTCTCTTTTTCACTATTAAATTTATCAAGTCCCGTTAATGTACTAATCCAAAGGATACCTTTAGAATCAATAAATAAATTTGAAATAATATTACTACTTAAACTTCCGGATTTTTCAGATTGAGAAACAAATTGTTGATATGTTATTTCAAATGAATTTTTTCTTTTAAAGGATAGTTTGAAAACGCCTTCGCCTCTTGTTCCAATCCAGATATTACCTTTTGAATCTTCTAAAACAGACCTAACTTCATCAGTATTATTATTAGAAATTCTAGAACCATAACGAATATGATGAAAAGTTTCAGTTTCTCTTTCGAAAATGTTTAATCCACCGTTTAATGTTCCTACCCAAATGTATCCTCGACTGTCTTCAAAGAGTGAAGTTATAAAATTATCTGTGATAGTTGTGGTGTCGAATGGATCGTGCTGATAAACTACAAAATTATGTCCATCATATCTGTTTAATCCATCCTTTGTTCCAAACCACATAAATCCTTTTTGATCCTGAATTATGCAGGAAATAAAGTTTTGTGATAACCCATCATCGCTGGTTAGATGTCCGAAATTTATTTCCTGAGCGTAGCTACTGGCCAACAAGAAAATCATCAAAACAAAAAATGATTTACTAATTCTTAAATTAGATATATGTAAAGAGTTTGGGGTCATTTATATTGAAGTAAATGCTCGGTTATAAAATATATTATTAATAACTAAATGCATAATATATTATTAGGACATTCTTTGACTTATTCGAAGATATTAATATCTGCATTTGTAAGTTAATCTCAGGTAATATGTTGCTAATATAGTCTATTAAAAAGATATTATACTAAGAGAGCTATATTTTAGATACTCAAGTTGACCGCTTGAATTGGGTAAACCGTTGAAACGGTTGCAAAATTATCTCTTTTCTTATTAAGAGGTTGTCTTAAAAGCTATTGTTTATGTGTCATTCCCGTGAAAACGGGAATCCAAAATCTATAAAACAGAATGGATTCCCACTTTCGTGGGAATGACAAATCAGTATTTTTGACTTATGAGACAACCTCGCTACTAAATACCTAGAATCCAGTTATTAACCGTTTTAACGGTTTCTAACGCAAACAAATTTTTCGGAGGTCAACTTGAGCTAGCAAATAAATCTATTTTAAATTTGTTGTGGAAAAACAATTGCCGGATGTTTATCTTAGAAATGCGGAATTACTAATAATTCTTCCGTAAAAATTTACCCGTTCGTAAAATGATATAACCTCTGACACACGGGTTATTGATTTTTACTGCGGGTAAGTTTGTTTTAAAGTCGTTAAAGTAAAGCCAAACTTGGTTCAGCTTCTTTATATTAACTCGTAAAGAATAAAAGATTCCGAAACAAGTTCGGAATGACGCCATCTATCTTGGCTTAATCATATTCTCAGGTTTCAGCAAATCATCAAGTTCAGTTTTTGATAATAATTTTTTTTCAAGTATCAGTTCATAAACGCCGCGGTTTGTATCCAATGCTTCCTTAGCCAGCTTTGTACAAGTTTCATATCCTAAAACGGGATTAAGAGCAGTTACAAGTCCAATACTATTTTCTACAAGCTCTCGACATCTTTCTTTATTTGCAGTTATCCCATCAATGCATCTCACTTTAAGTGTCATCATACCATTCTTTAACATTTCAATAGATTCAAATAAACTCTGCACTATTACAGGTTCAAAAACATTCAGTTCAAGTTGACCGCCTTCAGCAGCAAGCGTAACTGAAAGATCATTCCCAATTACTTTAAATGCAATTTGATTTACCACTTCAGGAATAACCGGATTTACTTTTCCCGGCATAATAGATGAACCGGGCTGCATAGGAGGAAGATTGATTTCATGAATCCCCGTTCTTGGACCTGAAGAGAGTAATCGTAAATCATTACAGATTTTAGAAAGCTTAACTGCTAATCTTTTTACAGCCGATGAATACATTATAAATGCGCCCGTATCCTGTGTTGCTTCAACAAGATTTCCGGCAAGTACGGTATTTAATCCTGTAATTTCTTTTAAATGTTTAATTACTTTTGCTGAGTAGTCCGGATGAGAATTTATTCCCGTTCCAATTGCGGTTGCACCCATATTTACTTCAAGAAATAACTTAACATTTTCATCAAGCCGCTGAACTTCTTCATTCAACATTACGGCGTAAGCTTCAAACTCCTGCCCGAGTGTCATTGGAACAGCATCCTGCAATTGTGTTCTTCCCATTTTAATTATCTGCGAAAACTCTTTTGCTTTGTTTCTAAATGATTGAATCAGATCCTGTAGAACTTCTATAAGTTTTTTGTTTGAATTTATAAGCGCAATTTTTACAGAAGTTGGATAAGCATCATTTGTGGATTGAGAAAGGTTAACATGATTATTTGGATGACAGTGTTGATACTCACCTTTTTCATATCCCAAAATTTCAAGAGCCCGATTTGCAATCACTTCATTTGCGTTCATGTTTGTTGATGTCCCGGCACCGCCCTGAATCATATCAACAACAAAATGCGAGTGAAACTTTCCATTAATTATTTCATCGCAAGCTTGAACAATAGCATTGGTAATCGGTTTTGACAAAAGTCCAAGATCATGATTTGCTAATGCGGCAGCTTTCTTTACCATTGCAAGTGCCTCAATCAACACCGGGTAAAAATTTAATGTTACACCGCTTATATTAAAATTTTCAAGTGCACGTAAAGTCTGTACACCGTAATAATATTCGTGCGGAACTTCTCTGTCGCCAAGTAAATCGTGCTCGGTTCTTGTTCTGCCTGATTGATATTGGGCGGCTACATTTATAACACGAGTATTGGCAGCACTCATTCTTCTTGAAATTACTCTTCCAATACTTGAGAGTATTGCAAGCGCAGTTTCATTTTGCTCTTTCATCAATTCTTTAAAACTATCTCTGGTAAGAATTAAAACTGTTGAATTTATTGTTGCACGAGCAGAAGTTGAATGAGGTGAATCATCCATTAATGCACCTTCACCAAGAAAATCATATTTGGAAAAAATTGATAATCTTTTTTCGCCGCCGTAAGGAGTGCGTTTAAATAATTCAACTTCGCCATCGTAAATCAGGTATAAATTTTTGCGAATATTATTTTCACTAAATAGCAAACTATTCTTGGAATAATTTTCTACTTTTAATTTTTCACAAATCGTTTGAAGTTGCGAATAATTTAATTCTTTAAACAGCTCTATACGCTGCAGGAATTTTTTAATTTTTGTTTTTTCCATCGCTTAACCTTATTTGATAAAATTTACTTTGTAAATTTAATTTATTTATGAACAGCAAAGAAGAAAGAAGACTCTATATTATAAGCAAACTAAACTAAGTGTCACACTGAGAGAAGTTGAATTGTGAATTTGGAGTTATTTTTAAATCTCATAATTCATCTCTGCTTAGTGTTACCTCATACTCTATCAATTTGAAATCCCTTCCCTTTTGGCTAAATTTGGCATCTCCGAAGGAGTCCTTTGGACATTTTTCAACAATTAATAAATAAAAATGCGTTATCCTTTTAATGAAATAGAATCGAAATGGCAAAAGTTTTGGGAAGAAAACAATACTTACAAAACTGATCTTACTAAAACAGAAAAAAAACTTTACACTCTTGTAATGTTTATTTATCCTTCAGGTGCAAAGCTTCATATCGGGCATTGGTATAACTACGGACCAACTGATAGTTGGGCACGTTTTAAAAAACTTCAGGGTTATAATGTTTTTGAACCGATTGGTTATGATGCCTTTGGTCTGCCTGCTGAAAATTATGCCATCAAAACCGGAATTCATCCGCAAGACAGCACATTAAAAAATATTGATGACATTCGGGAACAGCTTAAGAAAATGGGCTGTATGTATGATTGGGATGCTGAATTGATGACCTGCGCTCCTGAGTATTATAAATGGAATCAATGGATTTTTCTTCAGATGTACAAACGCGGTTTAGCATACAGAAAAAATGCACCCGTTAATTGGTGTCCCAAGGATCAAACCGTTCTTGCAAATGAACAGGTTGTTGATGGCTGCTGCGAGCGATGCGGAACAACTGTAATTCAGAGAAATCTTTATCAATGGTTTTTTAAAATTACTGATTACGCTGAAGAGCTTCTTGAAGGACACAACAAAATCGATTGGCCTGATGAAACAATCCTTAAACAAAAAAACTGGATTGGTAAAAGTGAAGGTGCAGAAGTTACTTTTAAAGTCGTAATTGATGAAAATGATAATTCTAATACTGTCATTTCGAAGGAGTCCCCGACTGAGAAATCTTTAACTGATACTGCAAATAAGATTTCTCGCCCGATGAATCGGGGTCGAAATGACAAAGAAGATGATTTGGAAATAAAAGTTTTTACAACTCGTCCCGATACGTTATTTGGTGTTACTTATGTTGTTATCGCACCAGAACATCCGCTTGTTGATAAAATTACAAAACCGGAATTTAAATCCGGTGTTGATGCTTACCGTGAGTCGTCAAAAAAATTAACTGAGATTGAACGAACATCAACTGTAAAAGAAAAAACCGGAGTACCAACCGGAGCGTTTGCTATCAATCCTGTTAACGGTGAAAAGATTCCTGTTTGGATTGCTGACTATGCGCTTATCACTTACGGAACGGGATGTGTAATGGCTGTTCCTGCTCACGATGAAAGAGATTTTGAGTTTGCAACCAAGTTTAATCTTCCAATCCGCAAAGTGATCTTACAGGATGGAACAAATGAATCCGATGAATTAAAATCTGCATTCACAGAAGTCGGTACGATGATAAATTCAGGACAGTTTAACGGATTACGATCTGACGAAGGAATCACAAAAGTTATAAAATATCTTGAAGAAAATAATTTTGGCAAAGGAAAAATAAATTATCGTTTGCGCGATTGGCTGATTTCACGCCAGCGTTATTGGGGAACACCAATTCCGATTATTCATTGCCCAAGGTGTGGGGAGGTTCCTGTTGAAGAAAATGATTTACCAGTTGTTCTTCCGTATGATGTGGATTTTAAACTCGGAGGTGAATCTCCACTCGCAAGAAATGAAAAGTATATAAATGTAAAATGTCCAAAGTGCGGCGCTGATGCTAAACGCGATCCCGATACGATGGATACATTTGTAGATTCATCGTGGTATTATCTTCGTTATCTTGATCCGAAAATTTCTTCCGCGCCATTTAACAAAGAACTTGCAAACAAATGGACTCCGGTTGATATGTATGTTGGCGGCAAAGAACATTCGGTTATGCATCTTCTTTATGCAAGATTCTTTCACAAATTTTTGCGGGATATTGGACTCGTTAGCAGCGATGAACCATTTGCAAAACTTGTGCACCAAGGCGTTATCACAAAAGACGGCGCAAAGATGTCAAAGTCTCGCGGAAATGTTGTTAATCCGGATGAGTTTACCTCAAAATACGGCACAGATGTTTTCAGAATGTACATGATGTTTATGGGACCTTATGATCAGGGCGGTGACTGGAGTGATAAAGGAATTTCCGGAGTTGATAGGTTTGTTGATCGAAGTTATGAATTATTTATTCAGTTTAAAGGTTTGTGTAAAGATGTTTCACTAAAAGAAAGATATGAAATCTCATCGTTATCTGATAACGAGAAGAAAGTATATCGTAAAGTAAATCAAACACTTAATAAGTTTAACGAGGATCTTGAACACTTTAGATTCAATACTGCAATTGCTTCTTTAATGGAATTGATTAACGAACTTAAAGTTTTAGAATCTTGCAGTAAAGAAATTCAAAGTTATGTGTTGCAAAGATTTGCGTTTATGCTTGCACCAGTTGCTCCACATCTTGGAGAAGAATGCTGGCAGATAATTGGGAATGAAAAATCAATCTTCCAGAATCCTGTTGTGTTTGAAGTTGATAAAGAAGCTTTGATTGAGGATACTGTAAACATTGCTGTTCAGGTTAACGGAAAATTACGTGCTACAATTCCTGCACCTATGAACAGCGAACAAGATACAGTTAAGCCACTTGTTTTTGCTGATGAGAGAGTAACTAAGTTTATCGATGGCAAAACTGTGGTAAAAGAAATTTTTGTAAAAAATAAAATTTATAATATTGTAGTAAAGTAAATACGCAATAGAACTATGATAACGAGTAATTCACAAAATATTGTAGTAGCCGATTTATTAATAAAGATTAAACAAATTATTAATACTTCCCGCACTAGACTGGCTCAAACAATAAATAACGAATTGATCAAAACTTATTGGGAAATTGGGAAAGTAATTGTAGAAAAAGAAAAGACTAATAATTATGATAATAAATCCAGTCGCCAAATTATTTTAGAGTTATCTAAACAATTATCAAAAGAAATAGGGAAAGGCTTTTCTCGTTCGAATCTTTTTTATATGAGAAATTTTTATCTCTATTTCCCCGATGTCCAGACGTTGTCTGGACAATTAACCTGGTCACATTATTGCGAACTGTTGGCTATTTCAGATGATAACAAACGCTCTTTCTATGAAAAAGAAACCATCAATTCTGGTTGGTCTGTTCGTGATTTGAAAAGACAAATCGCTAGCTCTTTGTTTGAGCGTCTTCTTCTTTCTGAAGGAAAACCAAATAAAGAAAAGGTTATGCAATTAGCAAAAGAGGGACAAGTTATCAATAATCCTTCAGACCTTCTAAAAGACCCTTATGTATTCGAGTTTTTAGGAATTACCGAAAACAAACCGATCTTAGAAAAGGATTTAGAATTAAAACTAATCCGACACATTGAAGATTTTCTTTTGGAACTTGGGAAAGGTTTTATGTTTTTTGGTTCACAGTTTCGGATTACTTTAAACAATGTTCACCATTATATCGATTTGGTTTTTTACAATAAAATTTTAAAAGCTTACATTTTGATTGATCTGAAATCGGAAAAGTTCCAACCAGATAATGTTGGTCAAATGAACATGTATCTTAATTATTTCAAAACTGAAATTAATCAAGAAGAAGATATTGAACCAATTGGAATTATTTTGTGCACCGATAAAGATGAAGTGGTGGCAGAATATGCCCTTGGCGGGTTAACAAACCAAATTTTTGCATCAAAGTACGTTTATTATTTGCCCGATAAAGAAATATTGATTAGAGAAGTTGAAAGATTTTTAATAGAAGATAAATTAACAAAACAATAAACACTTAGGTTTAAAAATCATAATCATCAAAGTCCGTTGGTTAACGGATTAGTTTATAATTGACTTAAAAAAACTTTAGAAAGTATATTAAATGTTAGACATAAAATTTATTCGTGAAAATCCTGAAAAGGTTAAACAAGGGATTGCAAACAAGAACGAGAAAAATAGGATTGATGATCTTCTTGAGCTTGATAAAAAGCGCAGGGATATCATTGCACACGCAGATGAACTAAAATCAAAACGCAACCAGGTTTCTCAGCAAGTCGGGCAAATGAAAAAATCCGGACAGGATGCAACGGCAATAATAGCCGAGATGAAACGCGTTGGCGATGAAATTGCTGAATACGATACAAAGTTAAGAACTATAGAAGAAGAGATTGATACGATATTAAGATATATCCCAAATCTTCCGCACTCATCTGTGCCGGTTGGAAAATCTGCAGAAGAAAATGTTGAAGTAAAACGCTGGTTGCCTGAAGGATTTAAATTTGAAAATGATTTTAAACCAATGGATCACGTTGAACTTGGTAAAAAATTAAACATACTTGATTTTGAACGCGGAGCAAAAATTAGCGGCTCGGGCTTTCCTGTTTACAAAGGCAAAGGCGCAACACTTGAGCGTTCACTTATCAACTTTATGCTGGATTTTCATTTACAAAATCATAACTACTCGGAAATTTTTCCACCATTTCTTGTAAACAAAGAATCATTGCGCGGAACAGGCCAGCTTCCTAAAATGGAGGAAGATATGTACACGATCGAAAAAGATGGTTTGTATGCAATCCCAACAGCAGAAGTACCAATCACAAATATCCATCGTGATGAAATACTTAACGAAAAAGATTTACCTATTAAATATGTTGGTTATTCAGCTTGCTTTAGAAGAGAAGCTGGTTCTTATGGTAAAGATTCAAAAGGGTTTTTACGCGTTCATCAATTTAACAAAGTTGAAATGGTAAAATTTGTTAAACCTGAAACTTCTTACAACGAATTGGAGTTACTTGTTAAAGACGCTGAAGATATTTTACAAGCTCTAAATATTCCTTACAGAATTTTGATGTTGTGTTCCGGCGATTTAAGTTTTTCAGCAGCAAAATGTTATGATATAGAAACCTGGTCGCCGGCAGAAAATAAATGGCTTGAAGCATCATCGTGCAGTAACTTTGAAGATTTCCAGGCACGCAGAGCAAGCATACGTTTTAGAAATGAGCAGACCAAGAAACCAGAATTTGTTCACACACTAAACGGCAGTGGTTTAGCAACAAGCAGATTGATGGTTTCTCTTCTGGAAAATTATCAAACACCTGAAGGAAAAGTAATTGTGCCAAAAGCTTTGCATAAGTACACCGGGTTTAATGTTATTGGTTAATAAAAGTCCTTTGTCATTTCGAATGAGTTTTCTGCCATAGGCATCCCTTTGGGAGACTGAGAAATCTTTTTGACACAATGAATCAGATTTCTCCCGTTGGTCGAAATGGCAATTACTGAATTTATAATTTGAGACTCAAATCACCTCGGAAAAGTATCCGGGTTTTTATATTCGCACGGTGATTGAGCAATAAAAAAAGTATCTTTCTTTAAGTTATTATCTTACTCTCAAACTTTACTAATGATAAATCTTTTTACACTTAAAAAATATTTTGTTAAGTATAAAACCAAATTGTTTTGGGGAATAGTTTTTATACTCATCTCAAATGCCGGAACAGTTTATGTCCCGATTCTTTTAAAGAATTCAATTAATGACATTCAAAAAAATATAGCTTCCCAAAAGCTTATTGAGTACGCATTATTAATTGTGGGAACATCAATAATTGCAGGTATATTCCGCTACTTAATCCGGCAAACAATAATTGTTGTATCGAGAGAAATTGAATATGATTTGCGCGGTGATTTTT
>DAIRCT010000044.1:17332-26544 GCA_036796535.1 Ignavibacteriaceae bacterium | reverse complement strand
ATAAGGAGTTCCTCGTTATATGGATTATATAATTTATTTCGCGATTACAATTGGCATTTTAGTTTTCATTCACGAGTTTGGGCATTTTGCCGCCGCTAAATTAAGCGGAATGCGAGCCGATGTTTTTGCTATCGGATTTGGTAAAAGATTATTTGGATGGAATAAAAAATCCGGGTTTTCTTTTGGCGAACTTCCAAAAGATTTTGATGGCGAAGGCCATACAGATTACAGATTAAGTTTATTACCACTTGGCGGTTATGTTAAAATTGCGGGAATGGTTGATGAAAGCGGAGATGTTAGCTTTGCTGAAAAAGAACCGCAGCCATATGAATTCCGCGCAAAACCTGTTTGGGCAAAAATATTTGTAATTACCGCCGGAGTATTTATGAATCTTATGCTTGCGTGGTTAATATTCTGGGGAGCCAATTTCTTCCAGGGAAAACCAATTACTCCAACAACTACAATTGGATTTGTTGAGCCGGGAAGCAAAGCTGATTCTGTCGGATTTAAAACCGGCGATAAAATACTAACTGTAAATGGTAAAGCTGTTTCTAATTGGGAAGATCTTAGAGCCGATATTTTTATTAACACACTTGGTGAAAATTTAAATATTAAATTCTTAAGGGACGGTAAAGAACAAAATCTTTTTGTTGCAAGAAAGAATATTCCCGAAGATGAATCTAAAGGTTTGTTTTTAATTCCCGCTGGAGTAAAACCGGCAATTGGAGAGGTACTTAAAAATTCTCCCGCAGAAAGTGCCGGGTTAAAAGTGGGCGATGTTTTACTGGCATTAAATAACGAAACACTTTATACACCAAAACAAACTACAGAAATAATTTCATCTCACGCCGAAGAAAAATTACCCCTGGTGATTTTAAGAGGCAAAGATACATTAGATATTTCAGTTACACCTGGCAAAGATGCTAAAATTGGTGTGGCGATAGCACCCGTTTTTATGGGTGCAACTCAAATGCGTACTTTTGGATTTTTCGGATCCATTTATCAGGGTTGGAAAGATATTGAGAAAATGACCGAACTAACTTTTTCGATGGTTGGAAAAGTTTTTACAGGTGATGTTGAATTTAAAAAAGCTTTCGGCGGTCCAATTAAGATTGCGCAGATTGCTGCTAAATCTGCCGATAGCGGAATATCAAATTTCTTATATTTTCTTGCACTGCTAAGTTTAAGTTTGGCAATTCTAAATATAATGCCCTTCCCTGTTTTGGATGGCGGACATTTGGTAATGATAATTGTTGAGGCAGTGATAAAAAGAGAAATCCCGATAAAGATAAAAATGGCAATACAGAATACTGGGCTTGTTTTATTGTTATTGCTAATGGCTTTTATAATTTATAATGATATAATTTCTTTATAACTCACATTACGCACAATACTAGTTTTTACTCTAAATCCGTAAAGCAGACTTAAGTCTGCTCTACGATTTGAATAGTTTTTCAATAATTTCTACGCAAGGTGAGTTTTATAAAATCCTTTCTTCGCGATCTTCGCGAAAATACTTGGTACTCCCTGCCTACCGCTGGCAAGATTGCATTAAATAATTCTAAAATGCATTTCACGCAAAGTTAGCAAAGTAAAAAAATACGAAGAACGTGGAGAAAGGAAATGAAAACTTTTCCTCCCATCACATTTCTTTACCACCTATAAAAAATATTCATTTCTTCCACGCTGTACTTCCTAACTTACTTTAGCAAAATTAAAACCGATTCTCTTTTATTAAGCTTAAGATTATATTTGACATGCACGACACAACATTTAATATTAAATCCATTTTGAGTAAACATCAACCTGAAAGTAAAAGCGAGATTTTCGACAAAGTGAGACGAAAAAAATTATATTGGATATCGCAATTTTCTGGTTGGGGACTTTTCGTAATTGTAAACTTAGCCATTATTTCATCTTTTGAACCCACGCCTTTAAACAGAATTATTCTTTGGATTCTATTGGGAATTTACGGTATTATCTTTTCGCACATTTACCGCCTTTACATAAAAAAACATAATTGGAGTAATCTGCCGCTTCGTAAAATAGTTCAAAGAGTTTTAATTGCAAGTTTTATAGTCGGACTGATTATATACGTTCCTGTTTTTGTTTCTGGATATTTGTTACAGGTACAAAAAGATTCACAACATCAAACGATTTCAATAATAGCCGGGATTCTTAATCTTACAAGTGTTGTGCTTGTATGGTCTTTAATTTATTTCTCAATCCATTTTTTTGAAAACTCAAAGAAAGCTGAAATTGAATCATTAATTTTTGAAGCCGCAGTAAAAGATTTTGAATTAAAAACTTTAAAGGCACAACTCAATCCGCATTTTATGTTTAATGCTATGAACAGTATTCGCGCTTTAATTGAAGAAGACCCGCAAAATGCAAAAGACGCTATAACAAAGCTTTCAAATCTTATGAGATATACTTTGAAGATTGAAAGATCAGAAACCGTTCCGCTTGCAGAAGAATTGAAAACGATCCAGGATTATCTTGATCTTGAAAAAATAAGGTTTGAAGAGAGACTTAATTATAAAATTCAATCTACTCCGGATGCCGATAGAGTTGAGATTCCACCTATGATGGTACAAACTTTAGTTGAAAATGGAATCAAGCATGGCGTTTCCAAAATTACTAACGGCGGTAATATTCTGATTGATGCCAGGACGGTTGATAAAAAACTTATCATAGAAATAAATAATAGCGGTAAATTCAGTGAAGAAGCTTTAAAAAACTCAGCGGGATTTGGTATAAGCAATACAAAGCATCGGCTTGCATTGCTGTATGGAGAGAATGCTTCGCTTACATTAACAAACGGAAAAGATAACATGGTTCTTGCAAAACTTATAATTCCATTAGGAGGATAATAAAATGAAAGCATTAATTATTGATGATGAAAGATTAGCACGCACTGAACTAATCAGACTTCTTGAGCCATTCAAAGAAATCGAAATAGTTGGCGAAGCAATCAATGCAGATGATGCTCACAACAAAATATCTGAATTAAATCCGGATGTAATTTTCCTTGATATTCAAATGCCGGGTAAATCAGGATTTGATTTACTTGAAGAGCTTGATAAAGTTCCCAAAGTAGTTTTTACAACTGCATATGATGAATATGCTCTGAAAGCATTTGAGTATAATGCACTTGATTATCTTTTAAAACCAATTGAACCAACCAGACTTGAAGAATCCGTAAAGAAACTTCTGGAAGGAAGAAAAAAAGATAAAGTTCAGGAAAGCATGCATGAAACTCTTACAGCAGAAGATCAGGTTTTTGTTAAAGACGGCGAGAAATGCTGGTTTGTTAAACTTGAGAAGGTACGATTATTTGAGTCCGAAGGAAATTATGTAAGATTATATTTTGATGATAATAAACCGTTGATTTTAAGAACATTAAATTATCTTGACGAAAGATTGGATAGTAAATCATTTTTCCGGGCTAACAGAAAACATATTATAAATCTTAAATGGGTTGAGAATATTGAGCCCTGGCTTAATGGTGGACTGCTTGCTAAACTAAAAGGTGGACATAAAATCGAGGTTTCCAGAAGACAAGCAGTAAAATTTAAAGAGATGCTGAGTCTGTAATTCATCATAGTGGTCATTGCGAACGAGTCTTCTGCCATAGGCATCCCTTTGGGAGAGTGAAGCAATCTAACAAATAAATAGATTGCTTCATTCCGACAAGTCGGGATTCGTAATGACGAACGAAAAACTAATTAAACAATTCCCAGGCAACACCAAATCTTATACTGCGCGATGGCATAGGATAATATGGTGTTATATAATAATTATTACCCAACAGATTTTGCCAAAGAAAATATATAATAGCTGTTTTTTGAATTTCACCTGCGAGTGTAAAATCTAGTTTGTTTGATGAAGGGACGGCTAAAACTCCGTGTTCATTTGTAAACACATTATTCTTTCCGGTATAATAAAATACAAAACCTGTTTTTAAATCAAGATTATTATCGAATAAAATATCCTTATAATAAATTCCGGTTTGAGTTTGGAATTCCGGAACACCAAATAATTTATTATTATCAGCAGAAAAATAATACGATGAATTTGATTCAAGGAGTAACTTCCAATAATTAAATTTTAGATTCAGTCCCAATCCATTTAAGTTGCCATATCTTATATAATCAAAGAAAATTCCACCTGTATAAAAACCGTAACTGTACTGATTAACAAAATATTTTATGTCTGCCATAAAAAAATCTGATTTATACTTTGTACCTGCTTCAAGCAGCAAACTATTCTTATCGAAAAAGTAAGTGTTGAAAACAGAATAGCCGAAATAAAAGTTGAGATTCTCTGCCGCCTTAAATGTTATATCCACACCAAAATCCGAACTTTTATGGTTATCACTCTCAACGGGCTTTATATTTCCAGGATTTTGCCCGATAGATGAAATTTTATAAAAAATGGTTGGGATAAATCTTCCATCGCCAAAATTTGCAGATAAAATTCCTGATGCTGAAAGAACATCATATCTTATTTTAGAAGCAGGCGCAAAAACTTTTGTGGACTCAACTAAATCATAAAAAGAATAGCTGTTATATTGATCCACATTTTCATAATCCAGATTAAACTTAAAATTGAACGGAGCATAGTCGGCATTATTTCGAATATTTATTCCATAAGCTTTGTTTTCTGAATACTCGTTTACAAAAGCATTCTTTTCATTTTGGCAATAAAGGTAATATGCGCTTACATCTGATTCTAACCAGTCAGTTGGCTTAATTAAAAATCTTAATCGGGGTAATTTTGTTGTTGTTTTAACCTGCCCATTTGGATAAAGTATTGGTGCTCGAATGAAATCATATAATACATTATTTATATTTTGTCCGGCTCTACTAATGCTATCAACATCAACACCGCCGCTGTAGCCGGCTTTGTAATCATTATAGTTGTAAGATGCAATAATATTAATATCGTTTGATAAGAAATATTTTAGTTTAACTTTCCCCTGCCAGATTGAAAACTCGGTGTTTTTATATGTGCTGTCAACTATCCTGTTGGTAATATCAAAAGAGGCAAAAAGTTTTTTTGTTATCTGTAAGTTAAAACTTCCATCAAGCATTGTTTCTCTATCCGGACCTTGATAATACCTGATTCTGGAATAGGGTTGTCGTGTTATAAAATCTCTTGTTATAAAATTTACACTAATTGGATTGTTATAAGCTCCGTATAAAAATCCACGCGGCAAAGGAATTATTTCGATTGAGTCAATATCTTCGCTTTGAATCAGATTAAGATTAAATGAATTAGATGATCTGTCATTATAAGAAATCCCATCCAATAAAAAATTAATTGAATTGTTTCCAAGTCCATATAAAAAAGTTTCATTTGGCTGCCCTGGAAAACCTAAATCTTTAATAAAATTAAATGGAAATAGCCGAAGATAATCCCCGGTGTATCTATATTCCATCTTAAGTAAATCATCACGGGATATCAAATAACTTTTTTCGGTAAGTGGAAAAGATTGGATTGGCTTAAGTGAATCTCGTTTAACAATAGAGAAAGAGGAATCAACTGTTGAGAGAGAATCTTTTTTAATTGTAACAGAATCCGGATATAAAATAATTTCTGTTGCCACCGAATCAATAATCTGAGCAGATGATATTGAAAGTGAAATTAAAAAAATAATTGTGGTAAACCGTATCATCAATTGTTTTTTGATCAAGTTAATTTAAAGATTGATTAAAAATAAGTAATAAACATTTCAGCATCAAAGCAATGATTTGATTTACAGAGATAATGTGCGGGCATTTTGTCCTTAATTTATAGGGATATCACGGATACTAAAAAATATTTTTATTTCAAAAAATCATTTCATTTGAAAAAAATATTAATTATTTTCACTTACGTAATCAATAATAATTTAATCATATCAGAGAGGGTTATCTATGGCAACAAAACCAATGACCAAAGGACAGATCCTTGATCATCTCGCAAAAAAAACCGGAACAACAAAAAAATTATCCGGTCAGTTTCTTGATGAACTCGTAGCTTTATCATACAAAGAAGCTAAGAAGTCATTCACAATTCCTGGCTTAGGAAAGCTGGTTGTTGTAAACAGAAAGAAAAGAATGGGAAGAAACCCAGCCACAGGCGCTACGATGGTTATCCCCGCAAAGAGAGTATTAAAATTCAGAATAGCTAAAGCTGCAAAAGATTCAGCTTTATAATCTGATTTAATTTTGTTTAACTAAAGCGAAGAATAAGTAATTGTTCTTCGCTTTTTTTATATGGAGATAATATGAGTGAAATAGTTTATGCAGTTGAAAAATCACTTGATGTTTCAGAATTTATTGAAGTGCTAAAAAACAGCACTTTAGCTGAACGCAGACCAGTTGATGATGAACAGAGAATTTCATCAATGTGCAATAATGCCAACCTTATTGTTACTGCCCGGCTGGATGGCAAACTAATCGGTGTTGCCCGCTCTGTAACTGATTTTGTTTACTGCACATACCTTTCAGATCTTGCCGTAGATCTTGCATTCCAGAAAAAAGGTATTGGCAAAAAATTAATTGAGGAGACAAAGAAACAAACTCCACAAGCAAAATTAATTCTTTTATCTGCTCCCGCGGCAGTGGATTATTATCCCAAAATAGGAATGACAAAACATAACTATTGTTTCTATCTTGATGATCTTAAGGATTTAAAATGATCCTTACTTTACGCACTTAATCTTTTAACCTCTTTTAGTAAGTTTACCGGGTAAAAATTTAAATTCGAGAAACAAAAAATTTTCTCGTAACGTTTTAAAACAATTTAGCAATTAAGCGATTTAACAATTAATTCCTATAGGTCAGCCAATATGTTAAAGAAAATTTTTTTATCTGTACTTATTATTATCTCATTAGTTAATGCTCAAACAATCCAAGATTTAATTCAACCAATAAATCTTACACAAGATCAAACGACAAAGGTTTTAATCAGTGATATTTTTTATGCTGATAATTATGATGCAAAGTTTTCATCAAGCAAGAATATAGATGTTAGATATGATATTTCATCAATGGAATTATCATTAACTCCGAAAAAGGATTTTTCAGGAATGGAATTAATCTCCTTTCGCTTTAATGATGAAACTTATCAAATACCTGTTAAACTGGTTAAGAGTCAGAAATATCTTTTTACATATAAACCCCAGCCCGGTGAAAAGGAAGTGAGTTTGTTTGGACAATTCAATAGTTGGGATAGACATAATCTTCCGATGAAAGACACTAATGGCGATGGAGTCCTTGAGGTTGAGATTCCTTTAGATCCTGGAAGATACGAGTATAAATTTTATGTGGATGGAAAAGAAGTAGTCGATCCTGCCAATCCAGATAAGGTTCCAAATGGTATGGGTGATTTTAACTCGCTTAGAATAATTGAGGAATCTGCAAAAGATAAAATGTTTCTTCACGTTTTGGAATCAGAAAAAACAAATGATGGTTTAAAATTAAAATTCTATTTCTCCCAAGGGGATGGCAAGCCAGAAAATGCTGACCGTAGTAATATTGTAAATAAAGAAAGTCTGATTGTTTTATTTGATAATAAATTATTTCCCAAAGATTTAATAAAAATTAACGGAAGAGAAATAACTCTTACAGTAAAAGGTAAAATGTTAGTTGGAAATCATACTGTCAGAATAGCTGTAATTAGGATGGGAAGAAATTCAAATATCCAAACAGTTCAATTACAGAATGGTGTTGTCGCTGGAAATTCAGGTGTGCATACTTTAAATGATAACATAATCTACAGCATGATGATTGATCGTTTTAATAATGGTGATAAATCAAACGATAATCCGATTGTTCACGATTCACTTTTTACTCCCGCAAATTATCAAGGCGGTGATTTACAAGGTATCATCAACAAACTGGAGGAAGGATATTTTGATAAGCTTGGTGTAAATGCATTCTGGATTTCTCCGATTGTTGATAACACAAACAACGCCTACAGGGAGTACCCTGCTCCGCATCGATGGTACACAGGTTATCACGGTTACTGGCCTGTTTCATCAACAAAAGTTGAAGAACATTTCGGGGATATGAATCTTGTAAAAAAATTAATTGATATCGCACATAAAAAAGATTCAAAAGTTTTTCTGGATTATGTTGCTCATCATGTTCATCAGGAACACTGGATGTGGAAAGATCATCGTGATTGGTTTGGAACTTATAATCTTCCCAACGGAAGATTAAATTTAAGATTGTGGGATGAGTATCGGTTAACAACATGGTTTGAACCTTACATGCCTTCGTTTGATTATGTTGGATCTTATGAAGCGCTTGAATTTATGACAGACAACGCTGTTTGGTGGTTAAAAGTTACTGACGCAGATGGTTTCCGACACGATGCAGTTAAACATGTTCCAAATGAATTTTGGAGATTACTTACAAAAAAAATAAAAGAAGAAATCTCAGTTCCAAAGAAAAAAGAAATTTATCAGATTGGTGAATCATTCGGCGGGATTGATATGATTGCTTCTTATGTTAACAACGGACAGTTAAGTGCGCAGTTTAATTTTAATCTTTACGATGTTGCCATTCCAACTTTTCTAGATGAAAAAGCTTCATTCAAACTGCTTGATTATCAAATGCAAAAAAGCTTTCAGGTTTTTGGATATAATAACTTAATGGGCAACATAATGGATAGTCATGATAAGATCAGGTATATGGCTTATGCAGATGGTGATCTTGCAATAAACGATGGCAGAGCAAGTGAAATTGCCTGGAACAATCCGCCTAAAGTTGATCATCCATCAAGTTATGATAAACTAAAACTGCACCTTGCATATATTTTAACAATTCCCGGCATTCCAATTATTTATTATGGCGATGAGATTGGTATGACAGGTGCCGCTGATCCTGATAACAGAAGAATGATGAGATTCGATAATGACCTTAATCAATATGAAAAACAAACTTTAGAAGATGTTAGTAAGCTGATTCACATCAGAAAAGAAAATTCTGCTTTACGTTACGGAGATTTTTTAACTTTACAGGCAGATGAAAATGTTTATGCTTATTTAAGATCGGACATGAACGAGAGAGTTTTAACAGTGATAAATAAAAATCCCAATGAACAAAAAATAGAATTTACTTTGCCCGGAATGTATAAGATTACAAAAGCAAAAGATCTTGTAAGTGGAAAAGAGTATGATGTGAAGAATAATAAAATTTCTTTAACTGTTGATGGAA
>DAIRCT010000044.1:0-17232 GCA_036796535.1 Ignavibacteriaceae bacterium | reverse complement strand
GGAGATACAATGGCTAAACTAACAATCGTTTGGGGTGTGATTTTTATTTTAATGGGACTATATGGCTACTTTGGAATAAGTAGTGAAAGTATAACTGCACTCATTCCAGCTTTCTTCGGAATTCCAATGTTAATTTTAGGTTGGCTGGGATTAAATGAAAAATATTTAAAGCACGCAATGCACGGCGCCGCTGTTTTAATGTTACTGGGATTTGCAGGAACAGTAAGCGGATTATTTAAATTCTTTAAAATGCTGGGCGGAGCCGAAACAGAACGACCTGCAGCTGTTACTGTTCAGGCAATAATGGCCGTTCTTTGTTTGGTGTTTTTAATTTTAGCAGTTAAATCTTTTATTGATGCTCGAAAAAATAGGACAAAAAGTGAATAAGATAATTTTCATTTTAGTAATTGCTGTAATTTTAATTTCATGCAGCGAAAAAAAAGAACCAATTATTCAAAGTGATCTCGAGTTGAAAATGAACAGTATAGCAGAAGATTACGTAAAACTTGTTTTAAACATCGGGCAATATGATCCAGATTTTGTTGATGCTTATTACGGACCGGAAGAGTGGCGTTCCGGTTTAAAATCTAATTTAAAATTTGATTCAACAGCATTTATAAATTTATCCACAAAATCCAACAATCTTTTAAATGAACTCGAATCACTTGCAGAATACAAAGCAGATACTCTAGAAACTCTTCGTTTCAGATATCTTTACAAACAACTACTTGCTTGCAAAACAAAAATTTATATGTTAAATGGTGTGCTGCTTCCTTTTGATGAAGAAACAAAAGCATTATATGATGCCTCGGCACCTAAACATAATGATGAATTTTTTCAATCTACAATAAAAGAGATGGACAAAATACTTCCCGGTAAAGGTGATGTTGCTGTACGATTGAATGAATTTAAAATGAAGTTTGCGATACCGGCAGATAAGCTTAAGGATGTTTTTAACGCTGCAATTAAAGAATGCAGAACAAAAACTCTAAATCATATAAAACTACCCGATCAAGAATCTTTTACTGTTGAATATGTTAAGGATAAACCATGGGGAGCTTACAATTGGTACAAAGGAAATTTTCACAGTGTAATTCAGGTAAATACTGATCTGCCCATATTTATTGATCGTGCTGTTGATCTTGCTGCGCACGAAGGGTATCCGGGTCATCACGTTTATAATGTTTTACTGGAATCTAATCTTGCAAAAAAAAGAGGATGGAAAGAATTTACTGTTTATGCGCTGTTCTCTCCCCAATCTTTAATTGCAGAAGGAACAGCTAATTTTGGAATTGAAGTTGCTTTTCCCGGAGATGAAAGAATTAAATTTGAGAAAGAAGTTTTGTTTCCGCTTGCAGGTTTAAATCCGGATGAAGCTGATCTGTATTATAAAGTTATAGATTTGCAGAAAAATTTTAGTTATTCAGGAAATGAAGCTGCAAGAAATTTTCTTGATGGGATCTGGACACGAGAACAAACCGTAGAATGGCTTCAGAAAAATGCTTTACGCACTAAGGATAGTGCAGATAAATTTGTTTCGTTTATTGAAAAGTACAGAAGCTATGTTATTAATTATAATTTAGGAATGGACATCGTTAAAGATTACATAGAACGCAATGGCGGAACAGAAAACAATCCTTCAAAACGATGGCAGTTGTTTGAGTATTTGTTATCAACTCCTCAAACTCCCGGTGGATTAGAAAAAACAAAATAGAATTTATTATTAGACTAAATTTTCTCTACATTATGATTAAACACATTGTCTTCTGGCGTTTAAACGAACACGCTTATGGAAATGATAAGAAAACCAATTCACAAATCCTGAAAGAAAAACTTCTTGCAATGCAGGGCAAAGTTGATGGCTTGTTAAAAATAGAAGTTGGATTTGATTTCAGTGAAGAAAAAGATTCTAGTGATGTTGTGTTATACTCTGAGTTTGCAACTAAAGAAGCTTTGTATCAATATCAAATTCATCCCGATCACGAAGAAATAAAAAAATGGCTTAGCGAAGTGCGATATGAAAGAAGAGTTGTGGATTATGAGATTCCTTAGTAACTCACCTTACGCAAATCAGGAAAACCTTCGAGGTTTGGCTAAAAATGCAGTTAAAATAATAGAAAAATTCTTAATTATTTCAGAAAACCTCGAAGGTTTTTATCAATTGTGCGTAACATCAGTTAGTAAGTCTTTATGGTGAAAAAAGACTATGCTACTATGCTGCTTCTTCAGTTTCCACTTTAAGTTTCACCTCATTACTAAAAAGTTTGGAAACCCTGCTACAAAATGTAATTAAGTAAGAAAGCATGTCTTCAGCTTTTTCAAACCTATTCTCAATCACAAGCTTCATTACTTCTTTTTGCTGATTGAATTTTATTTTGTCTTTATAATGCTCCATTATAAATCTCATCAGTTCAACAAAACGCACCTTATAATAATCTTCCTTTTCTCCACGCGGAAGAATTATGAAAATATTTTTTCTTTGGATTGCCACTCTTTCAAATAATGCAAATGAAGAATAGAATTTCAAAGTTGCTGTTAGAACCAATCGTTTTACAACTTCCGGCAGCACACCAAATCTATCCAGCATTTCTTCTTTAAGTTCTTCAATCTCAGATAAACTTTTTACAGAATATAGTGCAGTGTAAAAGTTTAATCGATCCATTTGTTCAGGCATATAAGTAACAGGGATACCAATTTCAAAAAAAGTATCAATTGTTGGGTCTGTTCGTTCTTCAGTTTTGGGTAAAGATTTAAATACATCTTTAAATTCCTGATACTTCAATTCTTCAACAGCTTCGTTTATAAGTTTAACATAAAGATCAAAACCAACGTCGTTAATAAATCCTGTTTGCTCTGTACCGAGTAAATTTCCGGCACCACGAATTTCTAAATCGCGCATTGCTACATTAAATCCAGAACCGATTTCTGTATATTCCTCAATTGCCTGCAAACGGCGCAAAGCTTTTTTTGTAATGCCGCTCATTGAGGGAACAATAAAATGTGCATAAGCTTGCCTGTCGCTTCTTCCTACTCTTCCGCGTAATTGATGAAGTTCTGCAAGTCCAAATCTGTCTGCGCGATTAATAATTATTGTGTTCACATTCGGGATATCAATTCCGGATTCAATAATTTTTGTGGATAACAATACATCAAACTTACGATTTAGGAAACCATGAATAACCTCTTCAAGTTGCGATGGTTTCATCTGTCCGTGTGCAACTCCAATTTTAGCTTCCGGAACATATCTCTTAATATAATCAGCAAGTTTATCGATTGATTGAACTCTATCGTGAACAAAATAAACCTGCCCGTTTCTTTTAAGTTCACTCATAATCCATTCACGGATTTTGAGAGCATCAAAGGTAGAAACGTTTGTAAAAATTGGCTGTCTGTTTGGCGGTGGAGTTGCAATTATTGAAAGATCGCGCGCACCAAGTAAAGATAAATTTAATGTTCTTGGAATGGGAGTTGCAGTCAATGTAAGTGTATCAACATTTACTTTTACCTGGCGTAATTTTTCCTTTGCTGCAACACCAAAACGATGCTCTTCATCAATGATTAGCAAACCAAGATCTTTAAACTTTACATCTTTAGAAAGTAAACGATGTGTCCCAATTAAAACATCAAGCTGACCTTCTTCCAAAAGTTTTATAATTTCTTTTTGTTCCTTCTTAGTTTGAAATCTTGAAAGAGCGGCAACACGAACCGGAAACTGAGTTAAGCGATCTTTAAAAGTATTATAGTGCTGCTCCGCTAAAATTGTAGTTGGAACAAGCACACCTACTTGTTTTCCATCTTGTACTGCCTTAAATGCGGCACGCACTGCAACTTCGGTCTTCCCAAATCCAACATCGCCGCAAATCAAACGATCCATCGGATTTTCAGATTCCATATCAAGTTTAACATCTTCGCTTGCTTTTGCCTGGTCTGGAGTATCTTCATAAAAAAAGGATGCTTCTAGTTCTCTTTGCCAAATTGTATCTGGTGAAAATTTGTAGCCATCGGTTGATTTTCTTTTTGCATAAAGTTCGATTAACTCGCGTGCAGCTTCTTTAATTTTTTTCTTTGCTTTGGCTTTAGTGTTTTGCCATTCCCCGCTGCCAAGTGTTGCAAGAGTTGGTTTTAAATTTTCATTTGAAGAATATCTTTTAACCAACGCAAGATAATTTAGATTAACGTAAACAACTCCACCTTCAGCATAAAGAATCTTCATTGATTCCTGATCAGCATCTCCAATTTTTATTGTTTGCAATCCGGCATACTGCCCTATTCCATAATCCTCGTGAACCACATAATCGCCCCGCTTAATTGAAGCAAAACTTTTTGCCTTAGATGGCTTGTGTTTTTTTGCTGATGAAATTTTGGTTCGATATGGTTTATTAAATATTTGATAATCGGTTAAGACAAGAACTTTCTCTTCTTTATTAAAGAATCCTTCTTTAATAGCAAGAGTTTCTATTTTTATTTTACCAGATTCAACCAACAGATCGAGCTCAGGATTTATTTCACTTAACAGCTCCTTTAATCTTTTTGTTTGAAGTTCATTTTCGGAGGTAATAATAATATTAAAACTTTTCCCCGCATATTCTTTGAGAATAGAAAAAAGTATTTGATAGTTTGAGTTAATTGACGGTGCTGGTGAAAAACCGAGTTCAACTCTATCAACAGAGGCAAGTTCTTCCTCAATTATCCATTTTGCATTTTTAGCCCTGTAATCAAATGAAGTTGTCTCCAGAGTTTCTAATTTCTCGCTTACGATTTCTTCAACCTCAGGAAATTCATCCTCATCAACAAGCTTTTCTTTTTTCTTTAATATGGTTTTATCTTCAACAATCGGAGCCGCTTCTGTTTTTGTGGATTTGATATTGTTCAGGTCAAAGGAAGAGGCAATAATGATAGGATTATTTAAATAACCAAAAATATCAGAACTAAAAGCTTCTGTTTGATTTTCAAATGCACCGGCAAGCGTCACTTCCTCAACTCTTTCAAATGAGCGCTGACTTTCAGAATCAAAGTAGCGAATTGATTCGATGAAATCTCCATCAAATTCTAATCGCACAGGACTTTTTTCGCTATAAGACCAAAAATCAATTATCGCCCCGCGTTGAGAATAATATCCCGGAGCTTCTACAAACTTATCTTTAGTATATACAAGCAAATTTAAATACTCAACTAAATCATCATACTTTAATTCGCCACCGACTGAAACTTTAGTTGTAAGATGATTAATCTTTTCCTTATCTGGCAGTTTTAGGTTGAGGATTTCATAAGTTGTAACCAAAACAAATTTTTTACGCTTGGTTATTTCTGTGATCTTTTCCTGAATTGATTCAGAATTAAAATCATCAATGACAATTAAATTATCTGCAATGCCAAGAACACTTAACTCAACTTTTGTTTCATTAACAAGTTTGATATCTGAAAGCAATAAGACTAGTTGATCATTTTTATTCAACAATTCTTTAATAGCAAAGCTTTTCGATGAACCATAAAGCGGACTAATAAAAATTTCTCCAGTGCTTGAAAATCCGGAAAGTTTCTTGAAATTATTAAATACTAGTGGAATAAAATTTAAATTGTTTAATTCACTCATTCTAAACCGAAGGAAAAGTTAATAGGTTACCATCGACTTCTGAAAATTTTCCGAAATCTGTTTCTGCACTTTCTTCATTCCCCTTAAAGCAGGGCGAAGAAACGAGAACTTTTGAGAGAAGGGTGAGATTTGATCTCATTAAAAAAGAAACGAACTCTGCTAAAAAATTAATTGGGTATCACTTTTGTACTTCTATTACGACGAGCTTCTTCCCTTTCTTATTTCTTAAATTAGTTGGTTTGTAAGCTAATTCGTAAACAGTAGATTTTTTTATAAACGATTTATATTTTAACTCCGCCTTTTGAAATTCTTCATCCAGATTTCCACCCTTCATCGCAACAATGAATGCCTTGTCTTTTACCAATGGAAGTGAATAGCGTAGTAAAATTATAAGCGGCACCACAGCACGACTGACAATCAAATCAAATGTTTCTTTATATTTTTCTATAAACTCAGGACTTTCCACCCGACAATTTTCTGCAACTACGTTACTAAGTTTAAGTTTTGTTATAAACTCTTTTACAGCATCAATTTTTTTTCCAGTTGAGTCAGCAAGAACACCGCGTAATTCGGGTCTCATTATTGCAAGGGGGATTCCTGGAAAACCACCGCCAGTACCGATATCTAAAAATCTAGTAAGTTTTTCTGGTAAAAATTTTGTTATGTAAGCAGAAATAAAGATATGATTTTCAATAATGCTTTCAACATCTTTTCTGGAAATCAGATTTACGGTTTTATTTTTTTCTGCGACAAGTGAAGCAAAATATGCAAGTCTTTCGTTGCGCATTGGTTCAGGATTGAACCCATTTTCCCAGCAAAAATTTTGTAATTCTTTTAGATAAAGTTCCTGTTTGGTAGGCGGCATCTACAAAAACCTTAAAATTAGTTTTTCAAATATACCAACAAAATAGAAATATCTGAAGGTGTTACTCCCGAGATTCTTGATGCTTGACCAATAGATCTTGGCTTAACTTTGTTCAGTTTTTCTCTGCCTTCAGTTGATAATTGCTTGATTTTTGCAAAATCAAAATTTAAAGGAATTTTTGTGTCCTCATATTTTTCAAGTTTTAATACTGCCTCATATTGTCTGGATATATACCCTTCATATTTCAATTCAATCTCTACTTGCTCTAAAGCTTTTTCATCTTGTAATAATGCAAACGCTAGAGGTTCATTTGCTGTTCCATTAAATTCTAATAGCTGTTTAAGATTTATTTCCGGTCGTTTGCAAAGTTTTGATATTGTTTCAGTTGAATCAATCTTATTTGAACTAAATGTAGCTAGAAATTCATTTACATCTCGTGCATGAAATTTTTGATTTTGGCAATAGTTAATTCCATTGATAATTGTTCTTTCCCTGTTATTAACCTGACTGTATAATTCCTTAGGAATTAGCCCAAACTCATATCCATATTTCATTAATCTTCTATCAGCATTATCCTGGCGAAGTAATAAGCGGTGTTCTGCCCTTGAAGTAAACATTCGATAAGGTTCATCTGTAGATTTAGTTACAAGATCATCGATTAAGACACCAATGTAGGCTTCACTACGTTTTAAAACAAATTCTGGTTTTCCCTGAATTTTTAATGCAGCATTAATTCCAGCAATTAATCCTTGAGCAGCGGCTTCTTCATAACCGGATGTTCCGTTTATCTGTCCAGCAAAGTATAACCCTTTAATCAATTTAGTCTCCAGGGTTAAATCTACTTGATGTGGCGGAAAAAAATCATACTCCACAGCATAACCTGGGCGTACCATATCAGCTTCCTCCAAACCAACAATCTTATGAAGAGCTTCAAGTTGAATTTCTGCGGCAAGAGAGGATGAAAATCCATTTAAATAAATCTGGTCTGAATCTAATCCTTCGGGTTCAAGAAATAGTTGATGTCTCTCTTTATCCGAAAATCTAACAATTTTGTCTTCAATAGATGGGCAATAACGAGGTCCAACTCCTTTTATCAATCCTGTAAACAATGGTGATTCTGCAAAACCTTTTTCCAAAATTTTGTGAACTGCTGGATCTGTGTAAGTGATATGACAACTTACTTGAGGTAGGTATGGAAATTCAGATTCATCTGTTTGATGAGAGAACGGCTGTGGATTTTCATCTCCCGGCTGCTCCTCCAAAATACTCCAATTGATTGAATTCTTTCTTAGTCGTGGCGGAGTTCCGGTTTTTAATCTCCCGTGTTCAAATCCAAGGCTTGCTAATGATTCTGTAATTCCTAATGCCGGTTGTTCCCCAAATCTACCTCCGCTGGTTTTATTTAAGCCCGTGTGCATCAAACCATTTAGGAACGTTCCGGAGGAAAGAATCAAAGCTTTACAATAAATTTCTTCGCCGCTTTTAGTTTTTATTCCAAGAACTTTTCCATCCTCAACAATAACGCTAATGGCTGAATCCTCAATAATTTTCAAATTATTTGTTGAAGAAATAACACGATACGCTTCTTCTGAATATAGTTTTCTATCTGACTGACAACGAGGTGACCATACAGCGGGACCTTTGGATTTGTTTAGCATTCTAAATTGAATTCCGGTTTTGTCCGCAATTTGCGCCATTATCCCCCCAAGGGCATCAATCTCACGCACTAGATGTCCCTTTGCAGTTCCACCAATCGCGGGATTACAGGACATTCTTCCAAGAGCAAACCTATCCATCGTAACCAAGCCAACAGAACATCCCATTCTTGCACCCGCTGAAGCCGCTTCAATTCCAGCATGCCCACCGCCTACAACAACTATGTCAAATTTATCCATATTTTAATCTCATTAATTTTCACGTGAAACAAAATTGATTGATAGATACAAGCATTTTGTCGTTTCACGTGAAACTGTATGTTATTTTCCTATACAAAATTTCATAAAAATGTTATTTAAGATATCATCCGAGGTAACCTCTCCTATTATTTCAGCAAGATTCATTTCTGCATTCCTTAGATCAACAGAAATAAATTCTCCGCTCATTTTTTTAAGAATGGATTCCCTGGCATTTATTAAATTTTCCCTTGATTTTTTAAGACAATTATGATGTCTTAAATTTGTAACAATAGCTGTTCTCTCTGTATAATTTTCATTTCCTATCGCTTTTAGCTTGAGAGCTTTAAATAGATTGTCAATTCCCTCTCCGGTTTTTGCAGAGATTTTTACATCAACATCTTTGGAAATATCTTTATTCAAATCAATCTTATTTAAAACTCTGATGATTTTTTCGGGGTTTGTTAGACTCAACAAATTGATAAATAAATCTTTTGAATCATGTTGCTGAACGTCTTCAAGGAAGATTACTATATCGGCGTTTTTTACGGTTTCTTGGCTACGTAATATTCCTTCTTTTTCAACAGAATCTTCAGAAAATCGAATCCCAGCTGTATCAAACAGTCTAAATAAAATTCCACTAATGGAAACTTCCTCTCTGATTACATCTCTTGTTGTACCTGGAGTTTCACTAACGATTGCTCTGGATTCTTTTAGAATATAATTTAATAAGGATGACTTCCCTACGTTAGGTCTTCCAACGATTGCAACATTAACCCCATCACGGATTACTCTGCCAAATTCGTAACTTTCCAACAATGTATCAATTTCAATAATTATAGAATCAATTTTTTTTAATAATTCATCTTGATTTACAAATTCAATATCTTCTTCTGCAAAATCTAATTCGAGTTCAACAAATGATGAGGAATTAAGGAGTTGTGATCTAAGTTCATTTATTTTTTGGGATAATAATCCGTCCAGTTGATTTCTAGCACCCCGAAATGACGCTTCAGTTCGGGAATTAATTATGTCTGCAACCGCTTCTGCTTTTGCAAGATCAATCCTGTTATTTAGAAATGCTCTTTTTGTAAACTCCCCTGCTTCTGCTAATCTTACATCAGGAAATGAAATTAAAAGTTCGATTATCTTCTGAGTAATTAATGGATTTCCATGCGTACTTATTTCAACGCTATCTTCGCCAGTATATGAGTTTGGAGCTCTAAAAACAGATACTATTACATCATCAACGTGTTCATCATCTTTATCAATAATATTGCCGTAATGTAATGTGTGGGTTGTGGCTTTCTCAATTTTAATTTTCCCTTGAAAAATATTATCAATGGCAGAGAAAGATCTAGGACCACTTACACGAATAATCGAAATAGCACCAACTCCAGAAGGAGTAGCTAATGCAACAATTGTATCTTCTTTCAATTTATAAAATGCTCAAATTTTAAGTTTGCAAAAATAATCATTAATTCAAGTCATATCAATTTTAGCAAGAAATACTAATCTATTTAAATTTTAGAATCTGATTGTAATAATGGCACATAACTTTGACGAAATAAGCGTATATATAAATTTCGTGTCAGCATATAAGTCATTATGTCTAAGATAGACAAGATTTTTGAAATTCCCATAACTTATTATATTACAATAAGTTATAGACACAATTAAATTCGGCATAAAGCTTGTTTTGTCAATAATGAAACTAAAAATAATAAAGTTTAATAAAGAAAGGAGTTGATATTATGACATTAGTAAAATTTAACCCAATGCGAGATCTTGTAGATTTCGAAAGGGAATTCAGCAGAATGTTTAACTCTCTGGAGAACCGATTCGGTATCACCAGAAGCAAAGAAGATGATGAATATGAAAATGCAGTCTGGATGCCTCTGACTGATATATACGAAGACAAAGACAAATATACCTTAAAGCTTGATTTACCCGGCATCAAAAAAGAGGATGTAAAAATCTCCTATGTTGATGGTAGATTAAGCATAAGTGGAGAGAGAGCTCAGGAAAGCGAGCATAAAGATTCTAAGTGCCATAGAATTGAAAGATCTTTTGGAAAATATTATAGATCATTCAATTTACCTGAGCACATTCAATCTGATAAAATTAATGCTGAATTTAAAGATGGACAGTTGACAATCTCTGTCCCGAAAGCTGAAGAAGCAAAACCAAAAGAAATTGAAATAAAGGTGAAATAACCGAAGAGTTGATGATGATTAGAGAAGGGTAACTTTTTGGTTACCCTTTTCTTTTATATAAATTTAGAATAAGATTTTAACTTATTCAGGTTACAAATGGAATACAAAGATTATTATAAAATTCTTGGCGTAGATAAATCCGCAACGCAGGATGAAATAAAAAAAGCTTATCGCAAGCTTGCAATGAAGCATCATCCGGATCGTAATCCCGGCAATAAATCTGCAGAAGAAAAATTTAAAGAGATTACCGAAGCTAATGAAGTTTTGAGTGATCCTGAGAAAAGAAAAAAGTACGATACGCTCGGTGCCAATTGGAATCAATATCAGCATACCGGAAGCGGGCAAGGGTTTGACGACTTCTTTACTCACTTCGGAGGAGGAAGAAGACAATCCAGTTCCGGCTCAACTTATGAATTCTCGGGAAATATTAATGATATCTTTGGAGATATGGGCGGCGGTGGTTTTTCTGATTTCTTCGAATCATTTTTTGGAGGCAGCACTGGAGGGTCTAGCGGAAGGTCGCAACAACAGAAAACCGCCATTGATGTTGAAGCGAATTTAAATATCAGTCTTGAAGATGTTTTAAACGGCAGTGAGAAACAAATTTCAGTTGATGGAAAAAAAATTAAGATAAAAATAAATCCAGGAACAAAGGATGGGCAAAAGCTGCGATTAAAAGGAATGGGTAGATCTAGAACTGCTGATGGAGCAAAAGGGGATTTATATCTGAACATCCATATTCTCAAGCATCCTTTTTATGAGATTAAAGATGACGATTTATATTATAATCTTGATGTTGATTTATTTACCGCGGTTCTTGGCGGAAAGGAAAAAATCCTAACGTTAGATGGAAAAACTATCAGCATCACAATTCCGGAAGGAACGGAATCTGAAACTACTTTAAGATTGAAGGGATTAGGTTTAAAAAAGGAAATTGGCAGGGGAGACTTGTTTGTTAAAGTACATGTAAACATCCCAAAACATTTAAGTAAAGAAGAAAAAGAATTATTTAAGAAATTAAAATCATTAAGACAAGATTAATATCATTGCGATCCCGATCTTGCCTGTCGACAGACAAGTTTATCGGGAGAAGCAATCTACAATATTACGGATTGTTTCGTCTGGCAAGTCCATCCTCGCAATGATTCTTAGAATAAAGGAGAAACAATGACCGAACAACATAAAACGAAATTTGAATTTAAAGCTGAAACAAAAAAGTTATTGGATATACTTGTACACTCTCTATATACAAGCAGAGAAATATTTTTACGTGAGTTGATTTCTAACGCTTCCGATGCCTTAGATAAACTTCGCTTCGAATCTAATAAAGGTACGGACATTGAAGACAAGGATATTCCCCTAGAAATAAGAATAACATTTGATGATAAAAAAAACACAGTTACTATTTCCGATACTGGGATTGGAATGACTCGCGATGAAATGATTGCAAACATCGGAACGATTGCAAAATCAGGATCAGAAGAGTTTTTAAAACAGCTTTCTGAAAGCAAAGAAGCTGTTAATAATATAATCGGACGATTCGGAATTGGTTTTTATTCTGTGTTTATGGTTGCAAAAGAGGTCATTATAAAAACAAAATCTTATAAAAAAGATGAACCGGCTGTTGAATGGAAATCAGATGGGCTTGGCGATTATGAGATCGCAGATCTTGATGATAAAATAAATCGCGGAACAACAATTGAAATTTTCCTGAAGGACGATACAAAAGAATTTGCAGACAAATATCGTTTGGAGGGAATAATTAAAAAACACTCTAACTTTATTTCTTATCCAATTTATCTTGATAAAGAAAAAATAAATACCATTGCAGCAATCTGGCGTGAACCAAAATCTTCAATCAAGAAAGAGCAGTATGATGAGTTTTACAAATTTTTAACTTACGATACAGAAGAACCATTTGAGACCATTCATACCTCTGTTGATGCACCAATTCAGTTTAATGCTTTATTGTTTATTCCTAAAAAAAGCTATGAGTTCTGGAGATTTAACCGCGAAGATTATGGTTTGGATTTGTATGTCCGCAGAGTTCTGATTCAACATCAAAATAAAGATTTGTTACCAGAATATCTTAGCTTTGTTAAAGGTGTTGTTGATTCAGAGGATCTTCCGTTAAATATCTCAAGAGAAACTCTGCAGGAAAATATAATCTTTACAAAAATTGCGCAAAGCGTTACAAGTAACATTCTTTCTGATTTAATTAAGGTTGCTAAAGATTCTCCTGAGCGTTATGCAGAATTCTGGAAAGAACATGGCAAAATTTTTAAGCTCGGTTATATGGATTTTAGTAATGCAGACAAATATCAACAGCTTTTAAGATTTAATTCTTCGATAAGCAAAGATGAAAAAGAACTTGTTTCACTTGAAGATTATGTCGCCAGAATGAAAAAAGATCAGAAAGAAATTTATTATGCACTTGGCACTAGTAAAGAAGCAATTGATTTAAATCCTCATCTTGAAATTTTTAAGGCAAAAGGATTGGAAGTTCTTTACTTATATGATCCTGTTGATGAATTTGTTGTTACATCAATTCGTAAACATAAGGATTTTGATTTCAAATCTGTTGATGGTGTTGATTTGAAAGAGCTTGACAAACTTGAGGATGTTGTAAAGAATGAAGAGCCAAAAGAAATATTCAGTAAAGAAGATGATAAAGTATTTGGCAAGTTATTGTTGAAGATGAAAGAGATTCTTGGTGATAGAGTTACCGAGGTTCACGAGTCAAAGCGATTAAAGGGCAGTCCATCCTGCTTGATAAATCCCGATGATACGATGTCATCAACAATGCAAAAGATTTTGAAGATGTCTAATCAGGGAATGGCAATGCCGCCGCAAAAAAGATTGATGGAAATAAATAAAGATCATAAACTTATTAGAAATCTTGTAAACGTGTTTAAGAAAAATGAAAATGATCAGTTTATTGTGGATACTACAGAACAGTTATATGAATCCGCATTATTGCTGGAAGGAAGTCTGGATGATCCGCATAAACTAGTAAACAGATTAAATAAAATGTTAACAGAGGCTAGCGAACTATATGTGGCCTCACCCAACCCCTCCCAAAGAGGGGAGCAAAAATAATTTGCAATGTAAATGAATGATGAAAGATTGACTTAAATAAAAACTTTTTTATCCCTCTTCCCTTAGGGAAGAGGTTAGGAGATGGGCTTAATTATGAATTTTAACAAACTAACAGTAAAAGCACAGGAAGTTGTGCAAAGTGCAATTGAGATTGCACAGAATTATAATAACCAGGTTGTAGAACCTGAACACGTACTTGCTGCAATTGTGCAGGAAAGTGGAAATGTTGCAGAAAGTGTAATTAAAAAAACCGGTGGAAATTATAATGCCGTAAAATTAAAGGTTGTCCAGTTACTTGAAGCACTTCCCAAAGTAAGTGGGACGGGTTTGGGTAATCAACAATTATCACAATCTCTTGCAAAGATTTTTGATACCGCAGCCGAGGAGGCACGTAATTTAAAAGATGAATATGTTTCAACTGAACATATTTTACTTGCATTATCTAACGACAAAGGAAAAGCCGGACAACTTTTACGCGATAACGGAATTAATTATAAAGATATCCTTACAGCATTAAAAGATATTCGCGGAACTCAAAGAGTTACTTCGCAAAATCCAGAAGACACTTATCAATCGCTGCAAAAGTATGGAAGAGATTTAAATGAACTTGCAAAGCAGGGGAAACTTGATCCTGTAATTGGAAGGGATGAAGAAATCAGAAGAGTGCTTCAGGTGTTATCACGAAGAACAAAAAATAATCCCGTATTGATTGGTGAACCGGGAGTAGGGAAGACGGCTATCGCTGAAGGAATTGCTCATCGTATCGTTTCCGGTGATGTGCCTGAAAATCTAAAGACTAAAAGAATAGTTGCTCTCGATATGGGATCTCTTGTTGCCGGCACACAATTCCGTGGACAGTTTGAAGAAAGATTAAAAGCAGTAATTAAAGAAGTTCAGCAAGCTAATGGAGAGATTATTCTTTTTATTGATGAGCTTCACACACTTGTTGGTGCAGGTGCAACACAAGGCGCAATGGATGCTGCAAATATTCTTAAGCCAGCTTTGGCTCGTGGAGAACTTCATGCTATCGGTGCGACAACTCTTGATGAATATAAAAAGCATATCGAAAAAGATGCTGCGCTTGAAAGACGTTTTCAGCCAGTACTTATTGGTGAACCATCCGAAGAAGATACAATTTCTATTTTGCGTGGACTAAAAGAGAGATATGAAGTTCATCACGGTGTTCGGATTACCGATGGTGCAATTGTGGCAGCAACTCAATTATCAGAAAGATATATAACAGATAGATTCCTTCCGGATAAAGCGATTGATTTAATTGATGAAGCCGCATCAAAGCTTAGAATAGAAATTGATTCAATGCCGGAAGAACTTGATACACTCGAAAGAAAAGTTAAACAGCTTGAAATTGAACGCGAAGCTTTGAAACGTGAGAAGGATGATGCTTCTGCAAAACGACTTGAGGAACTTCAACAAGAATTAAGTGAGTTAAATGAAGAGCGAACTAAACTGAGAATGCACTGGGATATGGAGAAAGAAAAAATCCAGAAAATCCGTGCAATGAAAAGTGAAATTGAAAATCTTAAACAAGAAGCAGAGCGATACGAGCGTGAGGGAAACTTTGGTAAGGTTGCAGAGATACGTTACGGAAGAATCACTCAGCTTGAAAAACAATTAAAAGAAGAAACTCAAAAACTTGCTGAGGCACAGAAAAATAAAAAGATGCTGAAGGAAGAAGTTGATGCCGAGGATATTGCTGAGATAGTTGCAAAGTGGACCGGAATCCCTGTGAGTAAAATGCTTGAAAGCGAACGAAGCAAACTTCTTAAGCTTGAAGATGAACTTCACAAAAGAGTTATTGGACAAGATGAAGCAGTAAACGCTGTTGCAAATGCTATTCGCCGTTCGCGTTCCGGATTGCAGGACGCAAACCGACCGATTGGCTCTTTTATTTTTCTTGGAACCACAGGCGTTGGTAAAACAGAACTTGCACGCGCACTTGCAGAAATTCTTTTTGATGATGAGCATGCAATGATACGAATTGATATGAGCGAGTATATGGAAAAGTTTTCTGTATCACGATTGATTGGCGCACCTCCGGGATATGTTGGTTACGAAGAGGGAGGACAGTTAACCGAAGCTGTTCGCAGAAGACCATATTCGGTTGTGCTGCTTGATGAAATTGAAAAAGCACATGCCGATGTATTTAATGTTCTGCTTCAGGTTCTGGATGATGGAAGATTAACCGATAACCAGGGAAGAACAGTAAACTTTAAAAACACAATTATTATAATGACATCAAACCTTGGCTCTCATATTATTCAGGATAAACTTGAATCGTTTAACGAAAACAATGCCGACGAACTGATGGGAGAACTGAGACAGCAGATGCATGATTTGCTAAGAAAAACTATTCGTCCTGAATTCTTAAATAGAATTGATGAGATTGTTCTGTTCAAACCTCTATCAAGATTAGAAATTAGAAAGATTGTTGATATACAGCTTGAACGTGTACAGAATATGTTAAAGGATAAAGAAATCACTCTTGATGTTTCCGATGAAGCAAAAGACTGGCTGGCACAACTTGGTTATGATGTAACCTACGGCGCTCGTCCGTTAAAGAGAGTAATACAAAAATATCTTATCAATCCACTTTCGCAGGAATTACTTGCCGGCAATTTTGTTGACGGTGATAATATTAAAGTTAGTGTTGGAAAAAGAGTTGGTTTGGTGTTTTCTAAGTAGTTTGTCACACTGAGCGAAGTCGAAGTGTGACTTCGTAGTTATTTAAAAACCGCAGGGGAAAATTTCTGCGGTTTTCCACTATCTCTTTATCATAAGTTTTTATTTTCATATTTTGGGCTTAGTTAAAAACAGGAAATAAAATGAAAAAGAAATTCACAGCAGTAATAAACAAAGAAGAAAACTGGTATGTGGCTCATTGTGTTGAACTAGATGTTGTGAGCCAGGGAAAAACTATAGAAGAAGCACAAGCCAATCTCAAAGAAGCCGTAGAATTATATCTTGAAAGTTTTGAACCTGAAGATTATCCCGGGTCAGATAGCGAGATAATTTTCTATCCTTTTGAAGTGGCTGTAAATGGCTAAGCTTCCCGTTCTGTCAGGTAAAGAATTGATTAAAGTTCTTGAGCGGGATGGTTTTAAAATTGTAAGACAAAAGGGAAGTCACATCAGTTTGAGTAAAGGTACATTTAGAACCGTTGTCCCTCTCCACAATGACCTCTCCAAGGGAACATTGCTTGGTATTCTAAAGCAATCTGGTATTACAAAAGAAAAATTAGTTGAGTTGCTAAAGTGAAAATTGAATATGACAATGAGGCTGATGCAATTTATATTCAAATACAAAAAAAAGAAGTAAGCACTTCTACAGAAATTGAAGATGGCGTAATAATAGATTTTGATGAAGAAAAGAAAGTGATTGGATTTGAAGTTCTAAACGCAAGCAAGAAATTTGACTTCAAAGATATTGCAACAATAAATATTGGAATGATTCCGGTAGTTTCTTAGACTAGTCGGCTCTGCTTGATTATGATGTAACCTATGGTGTTCGTCTATTAAAGAGAGTAATACAAAAATATCTTATCAATCC
>DAIRCT010000043.1:5604-27094 GCA_036796535.1 Ignavibacteriaceae bacterium | reverse complement strand
AAGTTTATAAACGATTAGCATCAACACGTCCAACTGCTGTAAATCTTTTTTATGCGCTGGATAGAATGAAAGATAGATTTAACAGGATTAAAGATTACTCGAAAACATATCAATCATTAATTGATGAAGCCTCTGCAATAAAAGAATATGAGGATTTCTGTTCACTTAAAATTGCTGAAAATGGATTTAAGATATTTATTAAGAAGTCAAACATCTTAACTCATTGCAACACTGGTGCACTCGCAGCAGGTGGATATGGTACTGCCTTCGCAGTTATAAAAAAAGCATTTGATGAAGGATATGTAAATCAGGTTTATGCAGATGAAACAAGACCATTATTGCAAGGATTGCGTTTAACTTCTTTCGAATTAGAAAAGAACGGAATTCCATTCACAGTTCAAACGGATTCAATGGCCGCAGTTTTAATGCAGCAAAATAAAATTGATCTTGTTATTACCGGTGCAGATCGTATTGCGTTAAATGGCGATAGCGCTAATAAAATAGGCACCTATAATCTTGCTGTACTTTGCAATTATCATAACATACCATTTTACATTGCAGCACCTTCAACAACAATTGATAGAAAAATTGCAACTGGTGCCGAGATAGAAATTGAGTATCGAAGCAGTGAGGAAATTCTATCAATCAATGGAAAACAAATTGCAAATCTATCTACAAAAACATTTTCTCCTGCTTTTGATGTTACTCCTGCTCACTTAATAAAAGGCATAATTACAGAGGAAGATATTTTTTTCTTTCCATATAATTTTATCCGATGAGCGATATAATAAAAACGGAAGCCGTTGTGCTTTCTAAAATAAATTATGGCGATACGAGCAGCATCATTTCTTTATATTCCAAATCTGATGGGAAAATATCGGCAATTGTAAAAGGCGGAAGAGGTCCAAAATCAAAAATAGGAAAAATGATTGATCCGCTTAATTATCTTCAGATTATCATTTACAAAAAAAACACCCGTGAAGTGCAAATATTATCTAATGCGGATTTGATTTCGCATTTTCCAAAAATCAAAGAAGATCTTGAATCAACAAAGTATGCATTTGCCATAATTGAGCTTATAAAAAATCTTACTGTTGAAAATGAATCCAATCATAAATTGTTTAAGGGATTAATAAAAATTCTTAATCTTATTGAAGAGAAAAAAGAACAGCCGGCAGTTTTGTTTGATAGATTTTTTCTTTTCTTTTTATCAGAATTGGGCTACGATTTGGCTATTGATAAATGCGGAATCTGCGGTAAGCAAAATTCATCTAACTCTCAGCTTGGATTTGATCTTGAGCTGGGATTTGTTTGCCAAGATTGTCTTATATCACACATTGGGCTTGAAAATATTTCGGCGGAACTTTTTAATTATTTATTTTGTCTAAAGTTCAATAAAAAAATAGAAAAAGTTGAAGTTGAGAATATTGAAAAACTAAATCAGTTACTGGAACGTTATTTAAAATTTCATATACCCGACTTTAAAGGTATACAATCATTACAAATTTTTAAGTAGAGGATTTATAGAAAATATTTGTTACGAATGAACAGAAAGTGAATCTAATTAATAACTTATGTTACGCACATTTGATAAAAACCTTCGAGGTTTTCTGAAATAATTAAGAATTTTTCTATTATTTTAACAACATTATTGGCCAAACCTCGAAGGTTTCACAGATTTGCGTAAGGTGACTTAATAACAAAAATATATTCGGAGGAAAAAAATGAAAAAAAGTAAAGGCATATTAGGAGCAATTGCTTTAGTTGCCGTTGGTATTTTATTCGGTGCATTGCTTGTATCCGGTTTCGGATTAGTAAGACCCGGCTGGGCTGATATAAATCTTGGTGCACATAATCCGCCAGTTAATCTGGATGCAGACGCAACATCATTTTCAAAAGCTTTTATTGAAGTAGCAGAAAAAGTTACGCCGGCAATTGTTCAGATAACTGTAGTTTCGGAAAGAGACAATCCACACAAAGATCTTTTCTTCTTCCCGTTTGAAGATCAATTGCCTAAAGAGCAAGAGGGCTCTGGAAGTGGAATTATTATTTCAGATGACGGATACATCTTAACAAATAATCACGTTGTTGAAAAAGCATCAAAAGTAACTGTTGGATTATCCGATAAAAGAAATTTTAGCGCAAAGGTTGTTGGTACAGATCCATTAACAGACTTAGCTGTTATAAAAATTGATGCTAATAATTTAACAACCGCTTATCTTGGTGATTCTGATAATTTAAAAGTTGGGCAATGGGTTATGGCTATTGGAAATCCATTATCGCTTTCTTCAACTGTTACGGCGGGAATTGTTAGTGCGCTTGGCAGAGGACAGCTTGGTTTAATAAGAGATAGTTATGGAGTTGAAAACTTCATTCAGACCGATGCAGTTATAAACCCAGGTAATAGCGGCGGAGCTTTAGTAGATCTTTCAGGTGCTGTTGTAGGAATAAACTCTGCAATTGCAACTCAGGGAACCGGAACTTATATCGGATATGGATTTGCAATTCCAATTAATCTGGCAAAATCTGTTGCCAAAGAAATTATAGCTTACGGAAAAGTAAATCGTGGTTATATCGGAATAAATATAGGCGAGGTTGATAACTCAATAGCAAAATCTGTTGGATTGGATAAACCGCGTGGAATTATAATCAACGGTATTGTTGATGGTGGAGCAGCTTCGGAAACTGATCTTAAATCCGGTGATATTATTCTTTCAATTGATGGTAAAGAACTAAATAAACCAAATGAACTTCAGGGTTATATAGCTTCTAAATCCGCAGGAACAACTGTTACATTAAAAATCTTTAGAGATGGAAAAGAGTTTGAAAGAAAGATAACTCTTAAAACACGTAAAGAAGATGCAAAGACTGAACCTGTGATGAAAAAGGATAATGATGAGTCTAAGAGTGAAGCAAAATCAAACACTGCAAGTTTTGATAATCTTGGACTGTCTATCAAAAATCTTTCTGATAAGGAAAAAGAAAGTTACAAAGTTGATAATGGAGTTCTTATAACAAATGTTGAAAGTTTCAGTAAAGCTGAAGATCAGCGTTTATTTAAGGGCTTGGTTATTGTTGAAGCAGATAAAAAACCTGTCAAAGATGTTAGCTCATTCCAAAAAATAATTGAAAACAAAAAAGGAAAAGCTGTTTTGTTAAAAGTTCAGGATAAGGACGGAAACTCAAGGTTTGTTGGATTAGAAATTCCTGAGTAACTAATCCTTAATATTTTATTTAAACGTCCCGATATAATTCGGGACGTTTTTTTTATATTTGCTAAAAGCATTGGAGAGTTAATGATAAGATTTCTTACCGCGGGTGAATCGCATGGAAACGCGCTTACCACAATTGTAGATGGATTTCCATCAAATCTAAAAATTTTTAAAAGCTACATTGATGAACAGCTAAAGCGAAGACAGGCAGGTTATGGCCGTGGACTTAGAATGAAAATTGAAAATGATCAAGTTGAGATTTTATCAGGTGTAAGATTTGGTAAAACACTCGGTTCGCCAATATCCTTGTTAATAAGAAACAATGATTGGGAAAACTGGCAATCGATAATGTCCGTTGAACCAACAAATCAGAAAATTCCAAAAGTTACAATACCGCGTCCGGGGCACGCTGATTTAGTGGGAGTATCCAAATACAATTATGATGATATTAGAAATTCAATTGAAAGATCATCTGCAAGAGAAACTGCTGCGCGTGTTGCTGCAGGATCTATCGCAAGAAGGTTACTTGAAGATTTTGGTATAGGAATCGGAAGTTACGTTGAAAGCATCGGTGGAATTTATCCTGAAAATAATTTTGCTTATAAATTGTATTCTAATTCACTTCCACAGAACTTTTCTGCAAAATCAATTTCTGATAAAGCAGATAAAAATTCTGTAAGAGTTTTAGAATCAAAACAAGAAGAAAAAATTATAAACAAAATAAAACTAGCGAAGAAAAAAGGTGATACACTTGGCGGCACTTTCTTAACTTTTGCAACCGGAGTTCCAGTTGGACTTGGAAGTTTTATTAATTACGATACAAAACTTGATGCAGAAATTGCACACTCAATCATGTCAATAAATGCTGTAAAAGCCGTTGAGATTGGTGAAGGATTTTTATTAGCAGAAAAGTTTGGCTCAATATCACACGATGAAATTATATTAAAGAAGAATTTAATAGGAAGAAAAACAAATCGTGCCGGTGGAATTGAAGGCGGAGTTTCTACAGGATTACCAATTATTATTCGTGCGGCAATGAAGCCAATTGCAACTTTAATGTCCCCGATTGAAAGTGTTGATTTAGCATTGATGAAAAAAGTAGATGCAAGACGTGAGCGGAGCGATTTTGTTGCAGTGCCTGCCTGTGCTGTTATTGCAGAATCAATGCTTGCGTGGAGTATCGCAAAATTCTTTTTACAAAAATTTGGCGGTGATTCCATTGAGGAAGTAAAAGATAATTTTAATCTTTATAATAAAAAATTGTTCGGTAGAATAAGAAATAATTTTAAGAGTTAAAGATGCTTCAGCTAAAAAAGTTTACATTTAATATGTTTGCAGAAAATACATTTATTATCTGGGATGATACAACAAAGGAAGCCGCAGTTGTTGATCCCGGCTGCAGCAATAAATCTGAAGAATATGAACTTGAAAATTTTATCATAAAAAATAATTTGCAAGTTAAATATCTTATTAACACACATTGTCATATAGATCATATTTTTGGATGTGATTTTATAAAGAATAAATTTAATCCGATTTATCTTGCACCGGAAAAAGATTTGCCGCTTTTACAGAATGCAAAAATGCAGTCACAAATGGTAGGAATTCAATTTTCAATTTCAAGTGCACCGGATCAATATTTAACTGAACAAACAAAAATAAAATTGGGTAATTCAGATTTAATATTTTTATTCACACCCGGTCATACTGCCGGTGAATTTTGTATTTTATTGCCGGATATTAAATCCTGTATTACCGGTGATGTTTTGTTTTATGATAGCATCGGGAGAACTGATCTTTGGGGTGGAGATTATGACACTTTGTTAACCAGTATAAAAGATAAATTATTAGCGCTTCCGGATGAAACGAAAATTTATTCCGGGCACGGTGACGATAGCACAATTGGCAGGGAACGAAAGGCAAATCCTTTTTTAAGAGATATAAATTAAAAACTGTTCAGTATGTTTAATGATTCAAATAAAATAAAATCAACTTTTTATGTTATTGCAATAATTTTATCTGTTTGGATAATTTTTACAGAGTTAATATTCGCTGGTAATAAAATATTTCCTTCCTCAACTTTAATATTGATCTCTATTTATGATTTATTTAAAGATTATAAATTTCTATCACATTTAATCTCAACAATATCAGTAGTTTATTTATCCATCATTGCAGTCGTCTTAATAGTTAAAACAAAATTTTCTTTCATAGATTTTCATTCAAAGTTTGTAAGATATTTTTTGCCGATCCCAAATTTCTTTTCAATCGTTCCTGAAATAATTATAGGATTATTATTAATCTTTTGGCTTGGAGATAGTTATTGGGGAAAGCTTATTTATGCAATGGTTTTAAGCGGCATTATGGTTTATCAGTCATTAGTAAAGTTTGATGAAAATAAAATTACAGATAAGATTATTGCAGCAAAATCGCTTAGTATATCAGATCAAATCATAAATAGAAAGATCATCTGGAAATATATTGAACCTGAAATTCTTAATAACTTTTTAGATAAGCACACGTTTTTATGGTCATCAATTATCGCTTACGAGTATATTCAAAATTTTAATGGCGTGGGTTTTGTTTTAAGAAATGCACTTCAGTTTAACGATTTATCAATTATAATTTCTATCATAATACTTTTTGCAATAATAATTTTCATTAGTGAGAAATTATTATTAACAGTAATTAATAAATATTTTGTCTGGAATTAAATGACTGATTTATTAACTCTCAATAATATTTCTAAATCACTTTACTTAGAAGGTGATGTAAAGAAAACTATAATAAAAGATTTATCATTTAATATTCCATATTCAGAAAAAGGTAGTATAACATCAATTATAGCACCATTCGGGGCTGGTAAAACAACACTGCTGAAAATTATATCAGGAATTGAAAACTGCGATTCGGGAAACATTAAATTTATTGATTCAGAATCATCGGTTAGACCTCTGATACCTGAAAATAATTCTAATCTTCCGTGGCTTAATGTCAAACAGAATATTACTCTTTGGGAAAATTTGAAAAAGGAAAAAATTTCTGATGAAAAGTTAAATCAGTTAATTGATGATGTTGGTTTAACAAATTATGAAGATTTTCAAGCTCAAAATATAAATTCAGGTTTTCAATTTAGAGTTTCATTTGCAAGAGCATTAACTTTTAATCCTGGAATTATTTTAATTGATGATGCATTTAAAAATTTGGATGTTGAAACGCGAAATGAAATTTATAAAATGCTGAGGGATACCGTTGATAAATATCGAATCAATCTTTTATTAGCCACAACAAATTTAATTGAAGCGGTATTTCTGTCAAACAAAATCTTTTTGATGAGTAAAAGTCCTGCAAAAATATTTTTTGAAATGCCAGTTGAAAACAGATTTGAAGACATTCAATCTATGATTGCTTCTGAATTCTTTAAATTAATTGCTCAAAAAGTCCAGACACAATTTCAAAATAATTCTGGCATTGCTTTAATAAATTATTCGGTTTAAATAATCGAGGAGATTAAATGAAAGAAAAATCCAAAGAGCTTAAAATTCGTAAAGAGAAAGCGAAGTTAGGCGGAGGCGAATCCAAAATAAAAAATCAACACGATAAGGGAAAATTAACGGCTCGCGAAAGAATTGATTTACTAGTTGATGCAGGAAGCTTTGAAGAAATTGGAATGTTTGTAAAACATCGTGCAACAGATTTTGGATTGGATAAATTAAATTATCCCGGCGATGGAGTTGTAACAGGATTTGCAAAAATAGATGGAAGACCTATTGCTTTATTCTCACAGGATTTTACTGTCTTTGGAGGTTCACTTTCTGAAACTCACGCAGAAAAAATAGTTAAGATAATGAAGCTTGCTTTAAAAGCAGGCATTCCGGTTATTGGATTAAATGATTCCGGTGGTGCAAGAATTCAAGAAGGTGTAATAAGTCTTGGTGGATACGCCGATATTTTTTTGTTGAACACACTTGCTTCTGGAGTTGTCCCACAAATTTCCGTTGTGCTTGGTCCTTGTGCAGGCGGAGCTGTTTATTCGCCGGCAATTACGGATTTTGTTTTTATGACCCGCAAGACAAGTCATATGTTTGTTACGGGTCCCAATGTGGTCAAAACAGTAACGCACGAGGATGTTTCATTCGAGGAATTAGGTGGCGCAGATACACACGCAACAAAAAGCGGAGTTGCGCATTTTATTTTTGATAATGAAATTGAAACTTTGTTAAACGTTAGAAAGCTGGTAAGTTTTTTACCATTAAATTATAAAGATCAACCTGAAACATTACAGTTTGATATTGAATCTATAAAGCCAGAAGAACAATTAGAAAAGATTATTCCGGATAATCCAAACAAACCTTACGATATGAAAGAAATTATTTATCTGCTGGTTGATGACTCAGACTTTTTAGAAGTTCATAAATTTTATGCAGAAAATATAATTTGTGGTTTCGGACGATTAGGTGGAATGACCGTCGGAATTGTCGCAAATCAGCCGCAAATTTTGGCGGGTGTTTTGGACATAAATGCATCGGTAAAAAGTGCAAGGTTTGTAAGATTTTGTGATGCGTTTAATATTCCACTGCTTGTTTTAGTTGATGTCCCTGGATTTTTGCCTGGCACAGAACAGGAATGGAATGGGATAATAAGACATGGGGCAAAATTATTATACGCTTTTAGTGAAGCAACCGTACCAAAAGTTACTCTCATTACTCGCAAAGCTTATGGTGGTGCTTATGATGTTATGAACTCAAAACATATTCGCGGTGATTTTAATTTTGCATGGCCTTCTGCAGAAATTGCGGTTATGGGTCCAAAAGGTGCAGTTGAAATAATATTTAAAAAAGAGATTGAATCATCCGCAAATCCTGAACTTGAACTTGAGCGTAAACTTAATGAATACATACAAAAATTTGCTAATCCTTACATCGCGGCAGAACGAGGATTTGTAGATGATATTATTGAACCAGGTAATACAAAAAGAATATTAATTAACACATTTGATTTACTTAAAAATAAAGTTGACTTGAATCCGAAGAAAAAACATGGAAACATACCTTTGTGATTTTTAACTTATTTAATGACATAGTCTTAACTAGATCAAATTGAAATTTTACTTGATTTAACTAATTGTATGGTTTATATTGCAACAAAGAAAAAAACGGAGTTCTAATGAAGAGAATTATTCAGATTCCCCTCGTGCTTTTTATTGTTACCCTCTTAATCTCTTGCGGAAGCAATCAACAAATCACAAATCAAACTCAAACTGAAAACCAAAACGAGTACAATCGTGTTGGAATTGTATCTGAGTTATTAGAGGAAGCAAGACAATATTACGTCTTAGCATTGAAGAAACAGGAACTGAATAGTACTAAAGAGACAGTTGAGAATTATGAAGCAGCTTTGCGTATAGTTAATAATTTAAGTTATTATCCCGGTATTGATCAAAACACAGCTTATTTGGAATTAGAATCATCTATAATTGATGACTATAAGAATTTTGTTGATGGATTAACGGAACTTCCTGAAGGTATTTCTTTTGCCGCATATGATGAGTGGATGAAATCATCCATAAAAGAGATCGAAATGGCAGATACAAAAATTGATGAGACAAAAAGAGTTATCATTCCTGCTGATATTCCGTTAGAAGTTAACTCATACGTTGATCAATGGATTAATTATTTTACTGGTAAAGGCAGACCAGTGATGCAAAGATGGTTAGAGCGCTCCGGAAAATATTTTCCTTTGATGACAAAAGTATTTGAGGAAGTCGGTGTTCCAAAGCAACTTGTATATTTAAGTATGATGGAAAGCGGACTTAATCCAACAGCAAGATCATGGGCAAACGCTGTAGGTTTATGGCAATTTATAAAATCAACTGGATCTTTATATGGATTGGAAACCGGATTTTATGTTGATGAAAGAAGGGATCCAATAAAATCTACTTACGCTGCTGCTAAACATCTTAAGGATCTTTATAACAGTCTTGGTGACTGGTATCTTGCTTTAGCTGCTTATAATTGCGGCGAAGGCAGAGTTACCCGAGCATTAAGAAAAGCCGGCGACAATACTTTTTGGGGTGTCAGAAATAATCTTCCTAAAGAAACAAAAAATTATGTTCCCATTTATATTGCTGTTAGCGTTATTGCAATGAATCCTGAAGAATATGGTTTTACCGGCATAAATTATTCTACGCCTTATGAGTATGATGTTTATACTGTTGAAGGTGCATTGGATTTAGAGTTTTTAGCTTCATGTGCAGGAACTGATTTAAATACTTTGCAGGAGATTAATCCGGAATTAACTCAGTTATCAACTCCCGCAAATTATCCAGGCGGATATCCATTAAAAATTCCTAAAGGTTCAGTACAGCAGTTTGCAAATAACATCAAAAATATTCCTGAATCAGCCAAACGCACTTTTCTTGTTCACGTAGTTAGGAAAGGCGAAACAATTACAAAGATTGCAAATAAGTACGGCATATCTAAAAATGATCTTGCTGATGCAAATAACATTACTACAAAAACAAAATTATATTCTGGTATCAGATTAAAAATTCCAGCATTAACAAGTTTATCAGGTAGCGATTACTCTGACAACACCGATACTCAAGTTGCTCAGGATAATTCATCGCAAAATGGAAATGATGATTACGTATCACCTTATGCTAACTTAAATAATGGCAACAATGTAGTTGCTGATGTTACTGATGAAGTTGATTCTGAAACATCAGATGTTACAGTGGTTAAAAATTTACTTGTTTCTGATGATACCAAGAATGATGATACAGATAAAGATGTTGCGGTTAATAATAACGATTTAACCGGCAGTATTATTCCCGAAGGAACTGTTGCAGTTACTTATCGGGTTAAGAGTGATGATAGTTTGTTAGGTATTGCTGATCTTTTCAATTCCAGAGTTAGTGATATAAGAAACTGGAATAATATTCCTTATACAACAACGATTAAGATTGGACAAAACTTAACAATTTACGTTCCCGAAAATATGAAAGACTATTATGCATCTTTAGATAAAACTAAAGAAGTTGAAACCAATTCCAAGATTGTTACAGTTAAAAAGAACAAAAATGCAACGATAGTTTATCATAAAGTTAGACGAGGTGAAACTTTAGGTTTGATTGCAGCTAAATATGGTGTAAGCGTTAATCAGCTTAGAGACTGGAATAATATATCAGGTAATAAAATTTTAAGTAACGTAAATTTAAAAATTTATTCTGATGGGATTTCGGATTATGTAGCATCAACAGAAACAAGAAACACTAATTCAAATACTAATCTTTATAAATATAAAGTTAAACATGGTGATTCGATTGGCGAGATTGCCGAAAAATTTGGTGTATCAACCCAGATGATAAAAAAATGGAATAAAATTTCCGGGAATAATATTGTTGCAGGAAGAACTTTGAAGATTTACAGCAGCAGCAATTCATCATCATACGGAGATAAAACTTCTAAGAATACTTCTAACGTTAACTACTATAAAATTAAAAGTGGTGATTCAATTGGAAGTATAGCTGATAAATACGGTGTTAAAATTGCTGATATTCAGAAATGGAATAACATCAGCGGTAATAAAATTTTAGCTGGTCAAACATTAAAGATTTATTCGGATGCAAACGTAAATGATATTCCGACTGTAAGTAAAAATGTTAATAAAAAATCTAACACTGATCTTTATAAAGTAAAAACCGGTGATACGCTATACTCGATAGCAGTAGATAATAAAACAACTGTTGCAAAAATAAAATCGTTGAATAATTTGAGATCAAATAATATTCAACCGGGGCAAACAATTAGAGTAAATTAAAAATATTTATTAATAAGCCGTTAGGGGTGTTATCCCGCCGCTTTGTGGGATATCTGAGATAATACCCTAATAACCTGATCTGGGTAATGCCAGCGTAGGAAAACGGGCTAAAGAATGATTGATTCCAAAGCCGTTTATCCAACGGCTTTTTTTATTAGGAGTAAATCTATGAAAAAAACAATCATTCTTTTTTTATTTCTTTCTCTTCCAATTCTTTCGCAGGTAAAACAAATTTCTGGTTTAATCAGAGATTCTGAATCTAAAATACCGCTACCGTATGCAAACATTTATATAAGTAATACAAACATCGGTACGACGAGTGATACTAATGGAATGTTTTCTTTAGTCGGTAAATTTTCTGCGGACGACACCTTAGTTGTTAGTTATATCGGATATAAAAATTATACAAAAATAATTTCAGATATAAATCAAGATAATCCCGTGATAGAACTTCAAAAAATAATTCTTCCTTCTCAAACAATTCTTATAGAAGCGAGCGTTGGGCAAAAAGGCATTACGCCTACGGCTTTTGATAAGCTCAATCGAAATGAGATTAAAAAGGATTATATAGTTCAGGATATTCCAAATTATCTCAGTCAGCTTCCATCAACAACATTTTATTCTGAAAACGGAAATGGAATTGGATATAATTATTTAAGCATAAGAGGATTTGATCAAAGAAGAATTTCTGTATCTATAAATGGCATCCCCCAAAATGATCCGGAAGACAACAATGTTTACTGGTTGGATTTCCCTGATTTACTTGCAAGCACAGAGCTCATTCAGGTTCAGCGTGGTGCGGGTTCCGGTGTTATTGGTTATCCAGCTGTTGGCGGTTCAATTAATATTATTACTTCACCTTTTTCGGATAAACCATCAATTGATTTATCAGCCAGTTATGGAAGTTATAATACAAGAAAATATTCAACTTCTTTTTCAAGCGGATTGATAAATAATAAATATTCTGTATATGCAAAAATTTCTCAAATACTTAGTTCGGGTTATAGAAATTCATCGTGGAGCAAATTAAATTCATATCATTTGTCATTTGTCAGATATGATGAGAATTTAACAACTCAATTTAATTTTTATGGCGGACCAATTTCGGACGGACTTGCTTATACAGGAATTGCCAAATTTGCAATAAAAGATAAAACATTACGCAAAGCAAATTATTCTTATTGGGAAGCTGAAAAAAATAATTATACTTATACATTAGACAGGAGACCCGATGAGATAGAAAATTTTTCTCAGCCGCATTTTGAATTACTTAACGAATATCAGTTAAATCAAAAAATAAAATTTAACTCAGCTTTGTTTCTGATGCTTGGTTCCGGATTTTTTGATTATGATGGTTCATGGTCAGTTTATTATGATGATTATTTCAGACTGAAACAAAATGGATATGATTCTACTTTTGTCCCAACTAATGCGTTGATTAGAGCGCAAGTTGAAAATAAACAATTTGGTTGGATTCCAAGAGTTAGCATTGAACATCCAAACGGAAAATTAATTTTAGGAGGCGAGTTTAGAATCCATAGATCTGATCATTGGGGAAGCATTAACTTTGCCGAAGATTTGCCGCCGGGATTAACTAAAGATTACCGCTACTATTTTTATAATGGCGCAAAAGATATTCTCAGCGGATTTGTTCACGAATCTTATAAATTAAATGATCAAATTAATTTACTCGGTGAGCTTCAATTAGCTTATCATAAATATAGATTATATAATGAAAAATTTGTTGGTAATGATTTTAGTGTTACCGGATTGTATCTTAATCCAAGAGTAGGAATAAATTATAAATTAACAGATTTGCAAAATGTATTTTTTTCTTTCGCGAGAGTTACTCGGGAACCCAGATTGAAAAATTATTATGATGCCGCTGAATCAAGCGGGGGAGAAGTGCCACAGTTTGAAACTAATGCTAATGGCTCATATAATTTTAATGCACCGCTTGTAAATCCTGAAATTATGAATGACTTCGAATTAGGGACTTCATTTAATAATCAGTTTATTTCATTAAGTGCTAACATATTCTATATGCTTTTTAATGATGAGATAATTAAGAATGGAAAGCTTGATCGATTTGGGCAGCCAGTAACTGGAAATGTTGATCAGACAAGTCATGCAGGCATTGAGCTCGCCGGTTCAATAAAATTTTCAGAAAGTTTACAATTATTTGGAAATTTTACTCTTAGTAAAAATAAAATTGATGAAGGAAAATATTTTATAAATCAAAATCAATCTATTGATTTATCGGGCAATAGTATAAGTGGCTTTCCAGAAACCTTGGCAAATATTGCTTTGCAATTTCAGGATAAAGGAATATTCTTGAAACTAAATGCAAAATATGTGGGCAAATTTTATTCTGATAATTTTGATATTAAGTTGATGGATTATCTTAATCAGTTTCAAAACTTTGTTTCATATAATGATAATATAAATGATTCTTATTTGGTGATGGATTTTTATGGCAGTTACGAAATGAATTTGTTTAATGGATTATCAAATTCTAAAATATTTATTCAAGTGAATAACATCTTTGATAACTTTTATTCGGCTTATGCAATCGGGCAGGAATTTTTTCCAGCCGCAGAAAGAAATTTTATTGCAGGACTACAAATTAGTTTATAAACAATATTAAAATCATGAAAAAGTGTATTATAATAGCCAATGGAAAATCTCCAACAAAAAAAAATGTTTTATTCTTCTTAGGGAAAGGATACAACACAATTATTTGTGCCGATGGAGGGGCTAACTCAGCTAAAAAGCTTGGCATCACTCCGCATTTTATTATTGGCGATCTTGATTCCATTAAACCTGGTATTAAAAAATATTATGAAAACAAATCAACCATAATAAAGTATAAAAGACAGAACGATACAGATGTAGAAAAATGTTTGAAGTTTGCAATAAAGAAAAAATTTGATGAAGTTGTTTTGCTTGGTGCAACAGGTGACAGATTAGATCATACAATATGCAATCTGGGAATTGTTATAAAATTTTATAAACAAATAAAAATTTTATTGGCAGCCGAAAATTCTTTTCTTGTCCCAACTGATAGATCATTAACACTTAAATCTGTAAACGGTGAAACAATTTCTTTATATGCATTTGATTTAAGGACTAAAATAACATCCTACGGTTTAAAGTATAAATTAAAAAACACAGCACTGCCATTTGGAGAACGGGAGAGTACTTCAAATGTTTCTATATCATCCAAAATTAAACTGGATGTAAAAGGTGGAATCATATTTATAATACGCGATTTTAATTTTATAAAAAAATATGATCTCATTTAGTCAACTTGATATTATAATAATCGTTATCTTTTTTGTATCTCTTCTTGTAATCGGATTTATCTCTTCAAAAAAAACTTTGTCGAACTCAGAAGATTATCTGCTTTCAGGTAGAAAAGTTGGATTGTTCTTATTTGTATTGATAAATGTTTCAACCTGGTATGGCGGGATTATTGGAGTTGGGGAATTTACTTATAGATATGGATTAGTGAGTTGGTTTACGCAAGGGTTACCATATTATATCTTCGCTTTTTTGTTTGCTGTTTTCTTTGCAAAAAAAATTCGTGCTGCATCTTTATTTACAATTCCGGATAAGTTAAGTGAAGTTTACGGAAAAAAAGTTGCGATACTTTCAGCAATAATTGTATTTATACTTGTTTCACCTGCTCCTTATTTACTGATGAGCGCAAATTTAATATCACTGGTTTTTAATCTGCCGATTTTAATTTCATTAATTATCGGAATTATTCTTTCCGGTTCTTATTTAATAAAAGGCGGTTTCAGATCCAATGTTTATGCTGATGCTTACCAATTTTTTATAATGTTCATCGGGTTTATCATAATATTTTTAGTTTGCATTTTTAATTTTGGTGGATTAGAATATCTGCAACAAAATTTACCTGCTTCACATTTGAAAATAACCGGCAATACCTCACCGGCATTTTTGATAATCTGGTTTTTAATTGCTATGTGGACTTTCGCTGACCCGGGTTTTCATCAAAGATCTTATGCTGCAAAAACCGGTAACGTTGCTCAAAAGGGAATTATCATCTCAATTTTCTTTTGGGCCTTGTTTGATTTTCTTACAACAACTACTGGCCTTTTTTCAAAAGCAATTCTGCCAAATCTTAGTTCACCTGTGCTTGCGTTTCCATTACTTGCTGAAAAAATTTTATCGCCCGGTCTTAAAGGAATATTTTATGCTGCAATGTTTGCCACAATATTATCAACACTAAACAGTTTTCTTTTTCTAAGTGCAACAACTATCAGCAGAGATTTTATTTTCAGGATTAGTAAATCATCGGATGAAAAAAAACTTAAAAAGTACACTGTAATAGGATTAATAATTTCAGGGATAATCTCAATCATCATTGCCTATTTAATTCCATCGGTTGTTGAAATATGGTATACGATTGGTTCACTTTTTATTCCCGCAATTATAATACCTGTTATTAGTGCATACTATCCGCGCTTTCAGATTTCAAAGAAATTAATAATGGTAGAAATGAGTGGAGCAATATTATTCAGCGTAATCTGGTTATTTGTTCGAAATAAATTTTTGCAAGGATACTTATTTGAAATTGAGCCGATGCTGGTTGGATTAGTTTTCGCAGTTTTTGTTCACTGTATTGGTTTATTGAATAAATCTTTTTCGTTTAAACAAAGACAGAATAATTGAACCACCAAGAATTGTAAGTATTATAATCAATGAAATTTCAGTTGGGATTTTATAAAATTCTGAAATCAGCATTTTTATTCCGACATAAAAAAGAATAATTGCCACTCCGTACTTCAGATAAACAAACAAATCCACCAATCCTGCCAAAGCAAAATACAAAGCCCGAAGTCCAAGTATCGCAAAAATATTTGAAGAGATAATTATAAATGGATCTTTAGTAATTGCAATGATGGCGGGAATAGAATCCACAGCAAAAACAATATCTGATGATTCAATAAGCAGCAATGTTAAAAATGTTGTGGTGATATAAATCTTTTTATCTATCTTAACAAAAAATCTTTTACCAATGTAAGCTGTATTTAACTTAAAATATTTCTTTGCTGTTCTTATCATCAAGTTATGTTCAACATCAATTTTCTGATCACCACCAAATGCCATTTTGTATGCTGCAAAAAGTAAAATGATTCCAAATAAATAAATGATAGGATGGAAAATATTTATTAAAGCAACACCGGCAAGAATAAAAATTATTCTAAAAACAATTGCACTAAGAATTCCCCATTTTAAAATGTGCGGTTGATTTTCCGGCTTAATATCCATAACACTAAAAATCATCAGGAATACGAAAAGATTATCAACCGAAAGAGATTTTTCAATTATATATCCGGTTAAAAATTCAAGCGCCTTTTGATGTCCATCTTCTAAATAAAAATATAGGAAGAGATTGAAAAGAAGAGCGGTACATATCCATACACCGCTCCAGATAAGACTTGCTTTTAAAGTAATTTTTCCGCGTCTGTGATCGGTTACATATAAATCAATAAACATCATCACAGCAATAACTGCAGAAAAAATGAACCAGAAGGAATATTCAGTTATCAAAATATCATTCCGGTTTATGGTAAAAGTACGGCAACAGAAATTACTGTTGTCCACAGACCATTTTTATCGCCCTCAGCGGATTGTGTAACATTAAATGTGCGAACAATTTTACCTGACATTTTATAAATATCTTCTCTTTCACTCCAATCTTTTTCGGGATCAAACTCAACACCAAGTGTTGATGCAAGCATGGTGGCAGCTAAATCTTCAGCATATTCACCACAAACTTTTTCTGTTTGTCCGTATGGATGATGTTCAGATAGATATCCATAAGCATTTGTATCTGCTGGTAATGCAACACCGAGTGATGCGGCTATCAATCTGTTTGGTTCGTTGGTAGAGTTACGCGCCATAACGCAGTGTGTAATTTGCCCGGGAGTTATAAGTTTAACACCTTCTTCGATAGATACACGCTTACATCCAACAGGGAAGATACTGCTGACAGTAACAAGGTTACAGATTTCAATTCTTGCGCTTCTTAATGCAAGTTCAAAAGAGCTTAAATACTCTTTGTGCCTTCCAACACCTTTCGTAAAAAATATTTTTGTTGGTAGATACAATTTTCGTCCCTTTCTGATTCTAAATTAAATGAGTTTTATGAATTTTCTTTTTCCGACCTTTAGGATCATTCCTTTTTTTATAGAAATGTTTTTTTGCAAGTCAGTTATTTTTTCGCCATCAATTGAAACGCCGCCCTGGGTTACCAATCTGCGTGCTTCGCCTTTTGACGGAGCGAAATTTACTAAAATTATTAAATCTAAAATATTAATTTCTTTTGTTTCATTAATTTTAAATTCTTCTATGTCATCCGGGGTACCTTTATTAATAAAAATATTATCAAATTCTTTCTCAGCATTGATCGCTGCCTCTTCATCATGGTACATCGTCACTAAGGTTCTGGCAAGCTCACGCTTGATATCACGGGGATTAGTTTTCCCATCAGATAAAAGTTTTTTTATTTCTTTCAATTTATCATTAGTTACATTTGTTGCAAGTTCAAAGTATTGATAAATAAGATTATCAGGAATTGATAAAGTTCGTCCATAAATTTGTGATGGTTCATCTGAAATGCCAATATAATTATCATAAGACTTGCTCATCTTTTCAACGCCATCAATGCCAACTAAAAGCGGCATCGTAATTATGATTTGAGGTTCTAATCCATATTCACGCTGGATATCTCTTCCAACAAGTAAATTAAATTTCTGATCAGTACCACCAAGCTCAACATCACTTTCTATCGCAACAGAATCCATTGCCTGCGCGAGCGGATATAAAAACTCGTGCACGCTTATTGGTTCACCTGCTTTAAATCTTTTAGTAAAATCATCCCGTTCAATCATTCTGGCAACAGTATATTTTGATGCAAGTTTTATTACATCCTCAAATGTCATTTTACCAAGCCATTCAGAGTTGTAAACAATTTTAGTTTTTTCTTTGTGTAAAATTTTTGATGCCTGTTTAAAATAACTCTCACCATTAATTCTTGTTTGCTCCAATGTTAAAGCCGGCCGTGTTGCATTTCTTCCCGAAGGGTCGCCAATCATACCGGTAAAATCACCAATAATTAATATTGCCTGGTGACCAAGCTCCTGAAATTGTGCAAGCTTTCTGATTACTACAGAGTGACCTATGTGTAAATCAGGTCTGCTAGGATCACAGCCAAGTTTTATGTTTAAAGGTTTAGAAGTTTTAATTGATTTTTCAATCTTCTTAACAAGTTCATCTTCGGGAATTATCTCAACAACACCACGTTTGATGAGGTCCATTTGTTCGTTCAAAGAAGGGAATTTAATCATTTATAAATCACTCAATTTTATTCTATAATCTTCTAATTATTTACAAGCATGATTGTATGACTGCATGGTTGTATGAAAAAACTTATACTTTCAAATTAATATTCATTCACACATTCTGCCATGCAATCATGCATCCATGCATTATTGCAATTTGTGTTTTTTAATATTTAATCTTTCTTTCTTGATCTCTTTTGAAATCACGCTTTTTGATGTCTTCTCTTTTATCATAAACTTTTTTCCCTTTGGCAAGAGCAATCTCAACTTTAACTCTGCCATTTTTGAAATAAAGTCTAAGGGGAACTAACGTTAACCCTTTTTCTTTTGTTTTACCAATCAGCTTTCTAATTTCAGATCGGTTCATCAATAATTTTCTATCGCGAGTTGGAATATGGTTATTAATATTTCCTTGCTTATACTCACTTATATGTAAACTTAACAGCCAAACTTCGTTGTTTTGAATTAAAGCATAGCTATCAACAAGATTGGCTTTACCTTCACGTAACGCTTTAACCTCAGTTCCAACTAAAACAATCCCTGCTTCAAATGTCTGAAGGATGGAAAATTCGTGTCTTGCCTTACGATTGACTGCAATATTTTTCTCTTCGGTTTGCTGTTTCATTTTGTTCAATTTGGAAAACAAAAATCAGGTTAAATATGATAAAATGCAAGGAATTGATTGTACAATTCGGTTAGATATTTTCAACTGATAATTATCAATGAAGAAATAAATTATTTCTCTATCTTTGAAATAAAAAAATAAAATTATTTAATAGATGAAAAGAACTTCTTTAATCATAATAATATTAGCGATTCAAAATCTGTTTGCACAACAGTTTTCAATTGAGCGTATTGAACCGCCAAACTGGTGGGTTGGAATGAAGTATGATACAGTACAAATTATGGTTTATGGTAAAAATCTGAAAGATGTTGAAATTTATCCTCAACACGGACCAATCGAAGTTATAAATGTTCACAAAGCTGAAAGCCCGGATTATCTTTTTATTGATTTATTTATTCCCCCGGAAATTAAATCAGGTTACAATTTCGAAATTGGTTTTTCAAATGAAATGAAAGACACAGTAATTTCGTATCCAATTTTTCAACGAGAGAATTCTCAAAATAAATTCCAGGGTTTTAATTCATCAGATGTAATGTATTTGATAATGGCAGATAGATTTTGTGATGGAAATCCTTCTAACAATAATATTGGTGATAGTTTAGATCAATTTACTTCTAAAGATTTGGATGGAAGAAAAGGCGGAGATATTGAAGGTATTATTTCTAAACTTAATTACTTAAAAGATCTTGGTATTACTTCTTTATGGATAACTCCAATGCTTGAAAATAATATGTGGATGAGTTATCACGGTTATGCAGCGACTAATTTATACAAGATTGATCCACGATTTGGAAGCAACGAACTTTACAAAAAGCTTGTTAATAAAGCCCACGATAAAGGTTTGAAAATAATTATGGATCACGTTTCAAATCATATCGGAATAAATCATTGGTGGATGAAAGATTTACCGTTTGCAAATTGGATAAATGGAACAGTTAAAAACCATCTTCCTGCTAATCATAATAAAATGACTTTCCTTGATCCGCATAGTCCATCTGAAGCAGTTGCACAAACCTGGGATGGTTGGTTTACTGATTATATGCCTGACTTAAATCAGGCAAATCCTTTTCTTAAAAAGTATTTAATCCAAAATACTTTATGGTGGATTGAATATTTAGGTATAGATGGAATCCGCGAAGATACTTATCCTTATTGTAATCAATATTATTTATCAGATTGGGCAAAAACAATTTTGAATGAATATCCGAATTTCAATATTGTTGGAGAAATCTGGACCGGCGAGCCGCCTTATCTTGCAGCGTATCAACAAAACAATAAATTTGGATTAAAGTTAAATTCACATTTACCGTGTGTTACAGATTTTGCCTTATCTGATGCCTTCCGCGATTATCTTAGTGGCAAAAAGGGATTGGAAGGAATATTCAATACACTTGCTCAGGATTTTCTTTACTATGATCCAAATAATCTTTTAACTTTTTTTGATAATCACGATATTGCCCGGGGTTTATATGTTGCAAATGGTGATGTTGAGAAATATAAAATTGCGCTTACTATTCTATTAACAACTCGTGGCATACCAAAAATACTTTATGGATCTGAGATTGGAATAGTTGGCGATGATAACCATGGTAATATTCGCTCACCATTCCCGGGCGGATTTGAAGGCGATACTCTGGATGCATTTTCAAGTTGTGGAAGAACAAAGGAACAAAATGATATTTTTAACTTCACACAAAATCTTTTAGAGATAAGAAAAAATCATCACTCTTTGTCGCAAGGAAAACTAACTCACTATTATCCATTCAATAATGTTTATGTTTACTTTAGAGTAGCCGATGATGAATCAACAATGGTAATAGTAAATGGTAATGATAAAGATTTTGAAGTCGATTTGAATAATTACAAAGAAACATTAGCTAAGACTTTAAAGATTGAGAATATCAAAACGAATGAAGTGACTGATGTAACTCAAAACAAAAAAATTACAATCAAGAAAAAATCAGCAGAAATATTTTTGTTGAAAAAATAATACACTAACCTAAGGCAGAATTTATGTTAGAAATTCAGAAAAAACTTACAAACACATTTTATGCAATGCTTGCTTTGCCGGCAACAGCAATGGGCTTTGCATTATCAATTCAAATCTCGGCGTTAAGCTGGATACTAAGTACAAAATATAAATTAGATATACACGATGTTGGCTTGGTTTGGGCTGCCGGACCAATTGCAGGAATACTTGGTCAAGTTATAATTGGAATTATCAGCGATAAAGTTTGGCTTTGGAATGGAAGACGAAGACCATTTATTTTAATCGGTGGTTTCCTTGCTGCACTGATGTTACTTGCTCTGCCAAACATTGATGTAATTTCATCTTCACTTGGAATTGGCGGCATACTTGGTGTTGCTATTGTTGTTGCGCTAACTCTTGATCTCGCAATAAATGTAAGCTTCAATCCGACTCGTTCAATCATCGCTGATGTTACTCCCGAAGGAAC
>DAIRCT010000043.1:0-5504 GCA_036796535.1 Ignavibacteriaceae bacterium | reverse complement strand
CTTTGGGGATTTTTATTATATGCAGTCTATGCAATAACTATGAGAATATTGAATATAAAGTTTGATAATTATTATGCTGAGATAATTTGTTTTATCATCACACTGTTTTTCATTTTCCAAGTTCTACTTCAAAAGAGTGAAGGAAAATCAGCATCTGAAAAAGGGATTATTGGTTTCAAGAAAGTGTTGGCAGCTCATTCATTTACCTGGATTGGTGTTCAGACAATGTTTGTTTACATGTTTGCTTATGTTCAATATAAAGTATTTGGTTACGCTGAAGGAAGCGTGATTCCCAATGACGTTTCAGTTCAAATGGGAAAAGTTGTTACGATTTCATTTTTAATTTTTAATGCTATAGCCGCAATACTTCCGGCATTTGTACTTGAACCGATTGCAAGAAAAATCGGTAAAGTAAAAGTTCATTTTATTTCAATTGCTTCAATGGCTGTTGGATATGCGTTAATGTTATTCTTTGGTTTCTCGCCAATTATCGTTTACATTGTTATGGCGATACTTGGAATTGGCTGGGCATCAACAATTAGTTTACCATTTGCAATTATGTCCCAGCAAGTTGATCAAACAAAGATGGGATTGTTTATGGGATTGTTTAATCTTTCTGTTGTGCTGCCGCAGCTTGTTGCAAGTTTCGGAATCGGATTAGCAATTAGTCAGGCACCTGATAAGAGTTTAATTTTCATAATCAGTACTGTAACACTTGCAATATCAGCGTTCCTCTGGTATTTGGTAAAAGAAGAAAAAGTACACGGTGTTGAAGTATCAGCACCGGCAAAGGGCGGGCATTAAAATTATATAATGCCATTCAATGTAGGGATCGATCTCCCGATCGATCCGTTAGAATACTGTAAAAGTAAATAATGATTATTTAAAAGGTTACAAAAATATAATAGATCATTCGGAACGGACGGGAGTCCGTTCCCTACAAAGACTAAATTATTGGTATTAGTATCAAGTCTGGTTGAAAAACAAAATGACTGAATTACCAAAAAGAAAAAATACACGTTTAAAGGAATTCGACTATTCGCAATCAAGTTATTACTTCGTAACCATTTGTATGAAGAATAGACAGGAATTCTTTTCACATATTGTAAACTCAAAACTGATTCTGACAGAATTTGGTAAAATACTTGATGAAGTCTGGAATAATCTTCCAGAATACTATAATGTAGAATTAGACTATTACATAATAATGCCCGATCATTTTCACGGAATAATTATAATTGATAACTCTCTTAAAATAAATGCTAAAGAACAAAAGAAAGAATCTAGCTTATCAGATATCATAGGTAAATTCAAATCATTTACAACTAGGAAAATAAGAGAGACATTGAGTGACAAAACTGAATTTAAATGGCAAAAATCATTTTATGATAGAATTATCCGAAATGAAAATGAATTATTTAACATTAGAAAATATATTCAGGAAAATCCTTTAAGATGGGATATTGAGAAGAACAGTCCGGAAAATTTAGAAATGTAGGGATCGATCTTCCGATCGATCCGTTAGAATACTGTAAAAGTAAATAATGATTATTTAAAAGGTTACAAAAAAATAATAGATCATTCGGAACGGACGGGAGTCCGTTCCCTACGAAAGATAAATAATGATATTTTTAATTCTCGCAATAATTTGTTCCAGCAGTTTAGCATTAATTCTTAAACAAGGACACGTTAAAAATGCTGACACGGTTTTACTTATTAATGGAAATTATTTAACTGCTTCTTTCTTTGCACTACTTTTTGTCATATTCAAGTACGGCTTTGGTTACTCAATTGGTTCTGTGTTATTTGCTGCAGCACTTGGATTTTTATTTGCTATTACATTTGTAATTTATTCTAAAGCTATAAGCTTAGCTGGAACTGCATTAGCAACTGTTAGCGCAAGATTATCCGTTCTTATTCCTGTACTATTTTCAATTTTACTATTTGATGAAAGTCCAAACATTAAAATGATTTTTGGATTTGTGCTTGCACTTGCAACCTTATACTTATTTTATCTCTCTCTAAAAAATCACGGGACTGCGGAAGGAAGAAAAGGGAAGTATATTTATCTCATCACACTTTTAGTTGGTATTGGTTTAGTTGATTTTTCTATGAAAATATTTGAAAGAACTTTCCCAGTTGCTGAAAAAGGGATATTTGTCTTCACAATATTTTTCTCTGCTTTTATTTATACTTTAATTTACCTATTAGTTAAGAAAATTAAGTTTGATAAAAGTACTTTTAATTTAGGATTGATTCTTGGCGTTCCTAACGTACTTGCAATACATTTTGTGCTTGCGGCTTTAAGCGAAATTCCTGCAATAATAGTTTTTCCAATTCAGAATATTGGAGTAATAGTTATCACTGCTGTTGCGGCATTTTTAATCTTTAAAGAAAAAATTAATCTTTATGGACAACTTGCAATAGGAGTTGGCATCTTAGCGATAATTCTATTGAAGATATAAACTCAAACTAATTAAACATTTCTTTGAAATTTATTTTCCAATTTATCTTTTCTGATTTATCAAACTTAAGATGAACCCTAAGGATATGAGGATCAATTAATTTTAGTGTATAAGTTTCAAAATCATGATAAAGTCCCTGATTGCCTTGCGTCCAGTTAACTTCGTTTGGTAAATAAATAGCAACATTATAGAAAGTGCCCAAAGGACCATTTGATGTCGCTAATAAAGTATTTGAAGCATCATCCCAGGTAGCATCATCAAGCTCAACAGCACCTTGCAAGATATGTCTATCTGATGAAATTATTTGTGGAATACCTCTTTTTTCATGTAAAGCTAATAATGTTACAGTTGCAGGAGGAACTTTAACATTTAATTCATTATTTATTTCACCAAAAAATCTTTCCATCCAAAAATCATAGGCAAGATAAGTTTTGGCCGGATCAAGCCACAATCTATTTAAGGGAATTGTTTTCTCTAACTCATCATTTTCATTTGAATTAAATATTCCAATTACACTCCACTCAGCAAAAGGTTTTTTGATTTTTAATGCAAAGATGGAATGCAAATCAGTATCAAAAAGATCTACCGGTTTTGCTGCTTCACCAAAAGAAGGATAAATCTTTTTTAAGATTTCTAAACGCGAACTATCAAGATCTGTTAAACGATCGCCAGAAATAATATTGCCACCGCTCAATCCAATTATGCTTGCTGCAGCTTTTGCCTGTGGGATTGAAAGTAAACTGATACAAATATGATCTGCATCGTTTATCCAGGTTCTTTTGTGATAATAAAATCTCTTTGCCGCTGCCGGGGCACTGCTTGATGAATCAAGAAAGTACTGTTTCCACGCAGCTTGTGAATATCCGTAATTTTGATCAAGCTCAATACGCATACTATCAATCAGTCCCACAGATACATTTCCCGGTCCACAATCGTTTATGTGCTTTTCATTTCCAATTGCACTGCGGATAATTTCTAATCCTTTTCGATAAACCTGAGCTGGTGTTGCGCTTCTATCGTAAAAATGATCTGCTGAAAAAACTGACCAGGCAACAAAATCCAGTTTTATCATTTCATATCCCCACTTATTTCCGATAGTATCAAATAAATTAAAGAACCATTTAGCTGCATCGGGATGAGTTATATCAAGGCAGTATCTTTTAGGATCTTCACTTTTTGCCCAATCTGAATCAATACTCGGCCAGGGACCAACACGCATCAAACTTCCATCAGAATTTTTTAAGAACCAATCAGGATGCTTTTGAAAAACATCTGTTGGTTCCGATACGATATATGGAGCAATCCATAAGCCGGGTTTTAAACCGTAAAATTTAATTTTATCTGCAAGCGATTTCATCCCGCTTGGAAATCTTTGATTGCCTTCCCAATCACCATGATAGCGCTGATATCCTTCATCAATCTGAATAAATTCAAAACCATATGGCTTTAAATATCTTGATGCAAACTCTGCATTTCGTAAAACTTCATCTTCGGTAACAAACTGGTAAGTATAAAACCATTCACACCAGCCATTAACAATTGAATTAAATCGGGCATTATTAATTTTACCCATTATATCAGCAAATTTTTCTAAAGCCAAATAAGGATTATCTTCAATAATAATCATAAAACGATTTGAAGAGATACTCTGATTTGGTCTTAAAGTAGTTGCCTTCGCAAAAACTGATTCAGTGTAAAGTGATATCCCATTTAAACTTTTTGAAACTACAATTTCACCCAAGCCGGAATTATTTTCTATATATCCACAAACCAAACCTTCTTTATCATAACCTTTAAAAAATCCCACATTCCACCAGCTACGAACCTGGTTGCCATTTGGATATTTAAAATCTGGTGATAAGATTCCACCTTTAGTTGGACCATATGGATCGGGCTCCTTATAAGGAGTATCAAAAGCGTGAACCATTCCGGCATCGTAATACATCGGACCATTTGTTAGAACCTTTGTAGCTGCGCCCCACATAAGAGAAGCATTTATTTCTTGAGTAGCGCAGATTGGTTCTATACTTTTTATAATTAAATCCCTATTAGAAACATTTTTGCAGCTAACTTCTATAATTATGCAATTAATATTTTCATAAAGATTATACTTAGTTTCAAAATCAATTTTTTTATCCGAGTCTTTTGAGTAAATAATTAATTGTTTCCCGATTCCAAGTTTATCATTTATGTTTTTTACATCAATATGATGTGAATAAGATGATTGTGATATTATAATTTTTTTATCAATAAGATTTGCTCTTACTCCGGCGTTATTTATAAACAAAGAACCATCATTCCTTAAAACAGATATTCTGCCTGCGTCTTCATCAAATGAGAGAGAAAAAAAATTATTTTTTAATTGGATGTTCTTTTTTTTATAAAATATCGGATTTGAGATTAAGGGCGGTGTAAGTGCAAGTGAGAGACCTGAATAAGTTACTGCTTTAATAAACTTTCTTCGATTAAATTGTTCAGACATTTAATATCTCCTCTGAAAGTAATTATTTATCTTTAATAATAAAATATCCAAAATAATTTAAAATATTTTTTAATCTACGTCATCCACAAACATTACCATTAGTCCTGCAATAATCATCGAAGCACCACCAAGAAGCAGAGCATAAATTGCTTCGCCACCAACAATGTTTTTAACAAAGAAACCAAGTATTGCTGCTGCTGTTATTTGAGGAATCACAATAAAGAAATTAAATATTCCCATATACACTCCCATTTTTTCTTGTGGCAGTGAGCCAGCAAGAATAGCATAGGGCATAGCAAGTATTGAAGCCCAGGCGAGTCCGATTCCCAATTCAGAAATTAAAAGCAGTTGTGGATTTTTAATTACATAAAATGATGCAAAAGCAATTCCGCCAACAATTAAACTTATCATATGAACAGTTTTACGATTTGTAAGTTTTGCAATCCACATAATGAAGAAAGCCATAACAGCGGCAAAACCATTGTAAACAGCCATCAAAACCCCAACCCAATCTGCGCCTTGATTATATAATCCTGAGGAAGGATCAGTTGCACCAT
>DAIRCT010000042.1:21758-27260 GCA_036796535.1 Ignavibacteriaceae bacterium | reverse complement strand
ACCCGGTTTCTTTGAGAAACAGGGTTTGTTAAGATTGTTAATAATTTAAAATTTGTTTGGCCCTGCATTCTTAATTTCTTCAGATGCAGCGTCTTCATAATCTTTAAAATTTTCGATAAACATATTAGCTAATTTTTTTGCCTGTTTATCATAATCTTCTTTATCCTGCCATGTATTTTTAGGATTTAATACTTCAGATGGAACGTCAGGACATGATTCAGGTATCAACAAATTAAAGAACGGATCTTTATTGTACTTTACACTATCAAGCTTACCTTCCAAAGCAGCAGTGAGCATTGCACGAGTAAACTTAATTTTCATTCTGCTGCCAACACCATAAGGACCGCCCGTCCAGCCGGTATTAACCAGCCAGCACTGTACTTTATGTTTTTTAATTTTTTCTCCAAGTAATTTTGCATAAACATTTGGATGCAAAGCCATAAACGGTGCGCCAAAACAGGTACTAAAAGTTGCTTTTGGTTCAGTTACACCTTTTTCTGTACCGGCAACTTTTGCAGTATAACCCGAAATAAAGTGATACATTGCTTGTTCGGCAGTCAGTTTTGAAATTGGAGGAAGAACACCAAATGCATCAGCAGTTAACATGATAATATTTTTAGGATGTCCGCCTCTGCCATCCTCAACAATATTTGAAAGATGAGTTAATGGATAGGCAGCACGTGTGTTTTCAGTGAATGTGTCATCATCTAAATCTAATCTTCTTGTCTTAGCATCTATCTGAACGTTTTCTAAAACAGTTCCAAATTTTCTTGTGCATTCATAAATCTCCGGCTCTGCTTCGGGAGATAATTTGATAACTTTTGCGTAACATCCACCTTCATAATTAAATACGCCATCATCACTCCAGCCATGTTCATCATCACCAATTAGTTTACGTTTAGGATCTGCGGACAAAGTTGTTTTACCAGTTCCGCTTAGTCCAAAGAACAGTGCAACATCTCCAGATTCTCCAACGTTTGCTGAGCAATGCATGGACATAACGCCTTTCATCGGCATCAGATAATTTACAATTGTAAACACAGATTTCTTTATTTCTCCAGCATAACTGCTTCCACCAATCAATACAATTCGTTTAGCAAAGTTTAATAAAATAAAAACCTCTGAGTTAGTACAATCAACTTCTCTATCTGCATGAAAATTTGGCATGTGAATGATAGTAAAATCAGTATTATGTTTTGAAAGTTCTTCTTCATTTAAATAACGTCTAAACATATTTCTAGCAAAGAGAGTATGCCAGGCATTTTCAGTTACTACTCGAATTCCAACTTTATGTTTAGGATCAGCGCTTACATAACAATCCTGAACATATAAATCTTTACCCTGGATGTAAGCCATCATTTTAAAATACAATCTATCTGCACATTCAACAGACATTCCTTTGTTAACCTTACCCCACCAAATATTTTTTTCACTTTCAGGTTCACGTACAATAAATTTATCGTTAGGGCTTCTGCCTGTGTGATATCCAGTTCTTACAACCAATGGTCCTAAGTGTGCTATTAAACCCTCTCTTCTTCTTACTACCTGCTCATAAAGTGCTGGGGTTCCATAGTTATAAAATACTTCCCTGGTATTTTTGATTCCTATTGCGGATAATTCATCCATCAACTTAACTTTTTTGATCATAACTCTTTCCGTTATTTTTGATTAGCTTAATTTTATTTAAAGATAGAACAAAATAATTCTCAAGATAATTTATTTGAATAATTATTTTTTTGAGAGCAAACCGAGTATATCTAATTCGATTTTTTCTTCACAATAAAATGGTTCCCCATATTGTTTACCGATTGAAAAACCATAATACTCTGAACGTGATTTTATGTAATTAAAAAATTCGGGTGAACTTATAAAAGTTTCAGGTTCTTTACTTAATGGATTATGAAACTGCGTTGAGTAACATTCAACCGCTTTCATTTTTTGTTTAAATGAATCAGAAATATCAATAATAAAAGTTGGATCAAAAGTATAGGTTTGCATATAATAAAAAAGTTTTGAAGGACGATAGTGAGTTTGTGGAACTTCTTTGTCAAAAGTTTTTAATTTTGATAAACCTGTTAAAAACATAGCACGTTTTATCAGACTGCTTGCGTCTATATGATCGGGATGTCTGTCATTAAAATAAGGAGCAAACATAATTTTGGGTCTGAACTTTCTAATAGCAATGATAACCTTCATTAAATTTTCTTTATTATTTTTTATATCACCATCAGGAATTTCGAGGTTTTCGCGCACGGCTACTTTAAGTGCAATTGCAGCATTAAATGCCTCCTGCTGTCTTGTCTCCGCGGTACCTCGTGTTCCCAGCTCTCCTTTTGTAAGATCTATAATGCCAACTTTAAAATTATTATTAGAAAGCTTAGCAATAGTTCCGCCCATCGCCAATTCCGCATCATCGGGATGAGCGGCAAAAACAAGTACATCTAAATTCATTTCTTTCTCAATTTGTTTATTCTACTCCCTCAACATAAAAATTTTCTTTTATGTATGCCAATAAAATTAAAAGAATCTCTAATTAAGAGATAATGGACACAATTATTTTTATAAATTCTTTTGATTTACTTTCTTAGGTTCAAAATTCATTATAAATTTATGGAAAGATTTAAAGGGATTTTTATGAGAACAGTAATACTTTTTTTAATTGTCTTTGCTTTGATAGAAACATTAAAGGCACAACCAATGAGATCCGCATTTATTAACGGTAAAATTTATACTGTAAACGAAAAACAACCAATTGCTGAAGCAGTAATAGTGGAGGAGAATAAGATTATCTTCGTCGGTTCAAATGATGAAGCAAAAAAATTGATTGATAATGCTACAAATGTGGTTGATCTTAAAGGTAAATTAATGTTACCCGGATTTATTGACAATCACGTACATTTTATTAATGGCGGATTTTATTTATTAGGCATTGATCTTCGTCCGGCAAAATCAACGAAAGAATTTAAAGAAATATTAAAACAATACTCACAAAAAAATCCGGAGAAATGGATTACCGGCGGCTATTGGGATCACGAAAAATGGGAGACTAAAAATCTTCCTACAAAAGAAATGATAGATGAAGTTGTTTACAACCAACCGGTATTCGTCGAACGTCTTGATGGACATATGGGCGTTGCCAATTCTTATGCATTAAAACTTGCGGGAATAACAAAAGATACTCAAAGCCCCGAGGGCGGAATAATTGTAAAGGATCCAAATACCGGCGAACCTACCGGAGTTTTAAAAGATAATGCAATGAGTCTGATTTACAATATCGTTCCAGCACCAACAGAAGAAGAAAATTATAAAGCTGCACTTGCTGCATTTGATGAAGCAAAAAAATTGGGATTAACAAGTGTTCAGGATATTACATTTGATGACCAATTAGAAGTTTATAAAAAATTAAAAGAAGAAGGCAAATTAACTTGTAGAATCTATACCAGGATGCCCATTGCCGAGTATAAAAAACTTGTTGATCAAAATATTCAGGTCGGCTCTGGTGATGAATACATCCGAATGGGATCTCTTAAAGCATTTGCTGATGGCTCACTTGGAAGCAGCACTGCTTGGTTTTTTAATAAATATAGCCAGGACACCACAACTTACGGATTACCAATGGATATCATTACAGACGGGAGTATGGATAAATGGTGTAAGGATGCAGACCTGCATCATTTACAAATTTCTACTCACGCCATAGGTGATAGAGCTAATGCTTATATGCTAGATTTGTATGAGAAAATAACAAAAGAAAATCCAAAATGGGATAGAAGATTTAGGATTGAACACGCACAGCATGTAAGATTTCAGGATATACCACGATTTGCTGAGCTTGGTGTAATTGCTTCTGTGCAGCCTTATCATTGTATTGATGATGGTGTTTGGGCTGAAAAAAGAATTGGACCGGAAAGAATAAAATATACTTATCCGTTTAAAACATTTTTAGATGCAGGAGTAAAAGTTTGTTTTGGAACTGATTGGTATGTTGCTCCACTTAATCCTTTATTAGGACTTTACGCAGCAGTAACACGCAGAACACTTGATGATAAAAATCCTGATGGTTGGATCCCTGAACAAAAAATTTCAATCGAAGACGCAATAAAATGTTATACAATAAATTCTGCTTATGCATCTTTTGAAGAAAATATTAAAGGAAGCATTGAAGTAGGGAAACTTGCTGATCTGATAGTTTTAAGTGACGATATATTAACAATTGATCCCGTTAAAATTAAAGATTCGGAAGTGGTAATGACTGTATTTGATGGTAAAGTTATTTATGCCAAATAATTAATTGTATCAACTAAAATATATTTAGATAGAATTTGAAATAATATTTTTTCTTTTTAGTTTTTCGCCACACTAATCCGAAGGAATTAATATTATGAAAGCATTTCGTTGTGTTCTTCTTGTATTTGTTCTATCAATTTCATTTGGGATGCTTAATCAATCTTACTCACAAGTGATTTACTTTTGTGAAAGTGTTGATGCCGATGGCAACCCGATAAAAGCCAGTTCAAATTTTACCATCCCTGCAAAAGGAGGGTATCTTTATGTGCTTGTTGATTTAGAAGGATACCAGGTTGATTGTAGTTCGGTTGACTTTGAAATTTATAGAAATGGAAAATATGATAATACCATTTCTATGGATACTAAGAGTAACTGGACATGGTTCTGGAAACAAATTACTTTTTATAAAGCAGGCGAGTTTACAATTGATGTGTATGATTGCAATGATGATTTGATTGTTTCCGGTACAGTTGAAATTGAAAAGGATTGAAAGAAAAAACATTTGAACACGGATCGAACGGATTTAACAGATTTTCACTGATCAGTTCTAATCCGTTTGATCTGTTAAATCTGTGTGCTATTCAGATTTAAATACTATACCAATCCATTCATCCATTTGCAAAAAATCTATCTCATTAAATCTTAAGGATGAATACTTTTCTTTAACCGCTTCTCTATCCATTTCAAGTAAACCGGATAAAATTAATATTCCATCAGATTTTAATCGCTGCTTAAAACCATCAGCAAGATCTAACAAAATATTTTTTTGGATGTTGGCTATAATCAAATCAAAATTATTTTCGCTGATATCATTCAATTCACATTTTCTAATTTCGACTTTATCCGCAACATTATTCAGTTTAATATTTTCAATCCCATTATCAAAACACCATTCATCAATATCAAATGCAATTACTTTTTCTGCGCCAAGTTTAACGGCAGCAATTGCAAGTATTGCCGTACCTGATCCGGCATCAAGTATTTTCATTCCCGGCTTAACATATTTTTCTAAAAAACTAAGACAAATTTTTGTAGTTTGATGATCACCGGTTCCGAAGGACATTTTTGGATCAAGTGTTAAAACAATTTCATTTTGTTTTGGTTCATAATCTTTAAATGTTGGTTTAATTATGATCCGATCTGTGACCCTAACTACTTCCCTGCTCTTTTCCCAATCCTCGTTCCAGTTTCTTTCAGCAATAAAATTTTCCTGAA
>DAIRCT010000042.1:12655-21658 GCA_036796535.1 Ignavibacteriaceae bacterium | reverse complement strand
TTACAAATTTCATCCTGAAAATTTCTAACCTTTTTAGAGGCGCCAACATAGTTTTGCATAATAATCGAAAAAGCCAGTAAATGATTTTTTTTATTTCTCACATAGCCGGATAAACTGCTCACTCCTGTTAATGATCCGGTTTTTGCATGAACATTATTTTGTGCTTTGGTGTTTTTCATCCTGTTTTCCAAAGTCCCATCTACTCCTGCAATCGGGAAAGAATTGAATAAATGGCGATACAAATCAGAATGCTTTTGGTACATAAACTTTAAAAGATTTACAAGCAATCGGGCACTAACAACATTATAATGCGACACACCGGATCCATCAACAATTCTATAATCTTTATGATTTAATCCCAAAGAATCAATCATCATATTTATAAATTGAATACCGCTATCAGCAGTAGCCGGTGAACCCGAATATTTATTTGCCAAAGCATAAAGTGTCATTTCAGCACTTAAATTATCACTAGTTTTGTTAAGGTTGATAATAACATCAGAAAATTTTCTTTTAACTGAAGAGAAATAATTTGCAAAATACGGCTTGATATTTAGATCAATTTTTCCGGTACAATTAATTGCGTTAGAATCTAAAACTTCTTTAAATACCGTAAGGAAATATCTGGCGGGATCGAGTACATTTACTTTTGTAAAATACTTTCCAAAATCATTTTTCCCTTTTACAATGATTTCGTTCTTCCGATTTAGCCAATCACGATCAATTGTAAGTTTATCCTCACTCTCAATTCGTTTTACACTTACATAATTTGTTTTTGGTGCAACCGAGATTTTGTTTTCTGACCCATCATAATTTACTTCAACGCAATTATCATTAAGATTTAATGCGCTTAAATATGGTGCATCAGAAGATGGATCATCATCCCACATCCAACCTTTTCCCCAATACAATGAATCTTTAAATGAAACATCTCCGTAAATATTTCCCACAATTACAGAAACATTTATTGATTTGATTGCATCAACAAAAATGTAAAAATCTTTTGTAACAAAATCCGGATCGCAACCGCCTACTACAAAAAGATTTCCGTAAAGTGTATCAGAGGAAACATATCCATCATAATAAAGATCAGTCTTAAATTCATACTCAGGCGTAAGATATAATAGTCCAGCGGATGTGGTTAAAATTTTTTCGTTCGAAGCGGGTCGCAGTAAAATTTTTTCATTCTTTTTATAAAGAGTTTTGTTTGTTGTTAAATCTTCAACCTGGATTGCAACCAAACAAGTATCAAAAAATTTGTCGTTAATTATTTTATTAATCTTTGAGGATAGAGATTGAGCGAAAGATGTTGAAACTATCAGAACAGAGAATAAAATTTTTTTAAGCATAGTTTTTATAAAGAAATATTAACCACAGATTATCACTGATTGTTCTATTATTTATTGTGGCGATTGATAATTAAAAATAATGTCGCACTCTAAATTCAACACCAATTTCATCTTCTACAACTTTGCGTGATTCTTCTATTTCCACTTCATCTAAAGAAACAACAGACATAACAACTTTTTTTACAAATTGTTTTGCTTTATTCGCAAATGATTTCATTTCATTAAAATGATCTTCACTGACACGCATAAGTTTTGCATATTGTTTTGGATCATAAGAATTAAGACTGATAGAAACGACGTCAATGATTCCTTTCATTTCAGGAGTTATATCTCTCTTGTTAATAATGTTACCATGTCCATTTGTGTTAATACGAGTTTTACCGCCATTATCTTTAACGTACTTTGCCACCTTTTTAACAACATCCCAGCGTATTGTCGGTTCGCCGTAACCACAAAAAACAATTTCATCATATTTTTTAGGATCACCAATTTCCTTAATATAAACTTCAGCAGATGGTTCTTCGGATTTTTTCATTCCAAGATTATATCCGCGTAAAAATGGATCTTCTTTTCTTCTGCAAAAAGTACAATCTGCATTACAACGATTAGTTACATTAACGTATAATGATTTTCCCAGTAAATAAGTATAACTTGTTTTAGGCGGTGTACCGATTCCAAAAAATCTAAACACATTTAATGAAGTTATTCTGCCAACATCCGTTAACGAAATTTTGTGTACATCCGCAACTTGCTGAGCAACATACTTTACATATGATGGTTCATTTCTTTTTCCACGAAATGGAACCGGTGTCATAAATGGCGAATCTGTTTCCAGCAGGAGATGATTTAAATCTATATGTTTTAATATTTCTCTCAGTCCATCACTTTTTTTAAAAGTTATATTACCGGTAAAAGAAATAAAATGACTCATCTTCATATATTCCAAAGCATCATCAAGAGAGCCGTTATAACAATGAAATTGAGCTTTTAATCCTGATCCGCAATAACTTTTAATTATATCCATCATATCTTTGTCTGAATCACGATTGTGAATAACCGCCGGAAGTTCAAGTTTAACAGCAAGATCAAGCTGTGCTCTGAACGCCTTGATTTGCTGTTCTCTTGGAGAGAAGTCATAATAGTAATCCAAACCAATTTCACCTATTGCTACAACTTTTGGATGCTTTGCAAGTGATTCGATTTCTGAAATAAGAGAATCTTCCCAGTCTTTTGTGTCATGAGGATGGATTCCAACAGTTGCATAGATATTATCAAACTTCTCAGCTAATGCAATGGCTTCGCGAGAAGTCTTAATATCAGTTGCAGGAACAATTATAAAATCAACTTCTGCTTCGCTGGCGCGTTTAATTACAGATTCAAGATCATCTTTGAAATTATCAAAAAAAAGATGTGCGTGGGTATCAATAAACATATTAAACTACTTCACCAATCAATAATGGGTGTTCGTGTAAATCATGAGAAATCTGAAAAGCATTAAGTTTTTCTTCTTTAGATACAACAGCGATTAAGCCAATTCCGCAATTAAAAACTTTATGCATTTCTTCGTTTGAAATATTTCCGGTTTGTTGAATCAACTTAAATATTGCCGGCATTTCCCATGCTCCCCAATGAATTTGTAAATCTAAACCATCGGGAATAATTCTTTTTGTGTTGCCAACTATTCCACCACCTGTAATGTGTGATAATCCTTTTATGTTAATAGAATTTTTCAGTGCAGTAATTAATTTAAGATAAGATTTGTGAACTTTAAGTAATTCATCACCAAGAACATTATTTATTTCATTGATATGATCCGTGACTTTAAATTTTTCTAATAGTACTTTTCTTGCAAGTGAATATCCATTTGTATGCAAGCCGTTAGATGGAAATCCAATTAACAAATCACCTTTTCGTATTTTCTTTCCATCAATGATTTTTGATTTATCAACAAATCCTACAATTGTTCCCGAAACATCAAAATCATCTTCCCGATATAATCCGGGCATCTCTGCAGTTTCACCTCCAATCAAGGCACAGTCATTTTCTTTACAAGCAATTGCAAAACCTTTAATAACTTCAGCCGCTTTGTCGGGATTTAATTTTCCTGTTGCATAATAATCTAAAAAGAAAAGCGGTTTTGCACCGCAAACTGCAATATCGTTAACGCAGTGATTGACCAAATCCTGACCAATTGTATCGTGTTTGTCCATCTCAATGGCGATCTTAAGTTTTGTTCCTACACCATCTACACTTGAAACTAAAACTGGATTTTTAATTCCTGAAAAATCAGGTTCATAAAAAGCACCGAACATACCAATATCAGCGAGAACACTTTTATTAAAAGTAGATTTTGCATAACCTTTAATTTTATCAACAGTCTTTTCGCCGGCTTCAATATCAACGCCGGATGCTTTATATGTTTGATCCAACTTATACTCTCTTATTAATTCAAGACAATTTAAATTTCACAAAAAAAATTAACATTTATTCGAGAGGATTACAAAGAATTAGCAAAGTATTAAGTATTCTATATTGCATACTGCTAATGTAATTTCAATTATTTAAAGCAATTGATAAAACTCACTTCATAAAATTTTCCGGCATTTGCACAGCAACAACCTTTCCCCTTGCTGTAACTTCACTATTAGCAGAGACTGTAATTTCAGTAATTACTTTTCTTCCTTTTGTTTCGATAATTTTTCCGCGCAATTCAAGCTCAACACCAAGTGGAGTTGGCTTTAAGTAATCAACTTGAAGCGATGCGGTAACAAAACGAAATGCCGGCAGCGTATCCGGCTCACGATTTTCGGCACGATAAGCAGCAAGTGCTGCACTTCCAGTCCCGTGGCAATCAATCAAAGAAGCAATCAATCCACCATAAACAAAGCCCGGAATTGCAATGTGATATTCTTTTGGTAAAAAGTGAGAAATTGTTTCATCGCCATCCCAATAACTTTTTATGTGATGACCGTGTTCATTATTTCTTCCACAGCCGTAACAATAACTTAACTCATCCGGATAGTAATCCTGAATTGGTTTTACTTGCATTGTTTTCTTTCAATAAATTATCTAAAGAAGCTTTTAATAACTTAAGCTAAGAATTCTTCCTTTAGTGAAATTAAAAAATCTATCTTTGTTCGCAATTTTAATTCCGTCCATTAAATCTTCCGGATTATGACCAGCTACCTTTAAACAAGTAGGACAAGCGTAAATTTCAACTCCCAATTCCAATAATTTTTTAATGTAGGTATGTGCTGATTCAAATTCCGGATGTGTAATATCCTTAGAATCTTTAACCAATATTTTAACAGCTTCAATATCCATATAAATTAGCACAGCTTTATCCTTAGCCATCATTGTTGCCATCTTTAATGGCATTAAAAGACGATGAGGATTATCGTAACTGGTTGTGATATGTAAGAATAATCCATCTTTCTCTTGTAACTTATCTTTTTCCTGTGCCTGAATTGATGTAACAAAAAATAAGATTAATAGAATACTAAACAAGTATGTTGTAGCTCGTTTCATTTTAATTACTCCTTCATTTGTTAAAAATATTTTTGATATTCAAAATTACAATTCTTTTGCAATAAAATATCCACTTTGAATTGCAGAAACAGCATCACCAATTTTATCTGCATCACCGACAACATAGTAATGAATTTTTCCTTCTAATTTTTCTATCAACTCTTTGTTAGGACGCATTCCGGCTGCTACTACAAATACATCTATGTTTTCTAATTTAATCTCTTTATCCATTCCCTTAGTTTGTATAAAATAAACTTTATTACCATCGACTCTGGTTAATTTTGAATTTGTAAAAATCTGAACATTTGCTTTTTTAAGTTTCATCAAATTTAATTTACGTGTAACCATTTCCATATCACGGGCAATGTCTTCAAGCATTTCTACGATTATTACATTGTTACCATAATCAACAAGTGTGTTTGCAATTTCAACTCCAATTAATCCGCCGCCGATAACAAGCACATTTTTATTTTTAGGAAGATTAAATTCATAAAGTATTTCTGCCCAATGATATTCTTTCAATCCATCAATTGGTGGAATAAATGGTTTTGAACCTGTTGCAATAATTACTCCGTCGTAATTCCCAATCAAATCTTCTGCTGTTGCTTCTTTATTGATAACCTTAATCTTGGCATCTTTAATTTCATCAACGAAGTAATCAATTTGTTTTTGCAATGAATGTTTCTGAGATGGAAGAGGTGCAAAATTAAATTGTCCACCAAGTTTTTCTTTTTCAAACAGAGTAACCTGATGACCTCTTTGTTTCAGTGCTAATGCGGCTTGCATTCCTGATAAGCCACCACCAACAATTGCATAATTTTTTTGTTCTTCTGCCGGAGTAATTTCTTCAAGTTCTCTTCCAACAAGCGGATTGATTTCACACTGAAGACCTTTACCAATTTTAATTCTTCCCAAACAGCCGGTTAAACAAGAACTGCACGGACGAATTCTTCCTTCAACTTGCTTTAAATATTTTCCAACAAAATCCGGATCGGCGATTAATGCCCTTCCAATTGCGATAAAATCGGCTGCGTTGTTGGTTATAATTTCTTCAATATCTTCTGGTTCATTTACTTGTCCAACTGTTATAACCGGAAGTGCGACATTTTCTTTTATTTTTTTTGAAAGCTCCCACGTTTTCCCTTTCGGTATAAAATGATGCTGATAATACCAAGGCGGACTCATACAAGCATCACCACTTGTAATATGTAGTGCGGCAATTTTTTCCTGTTCAATCACTTTTGCAATTTCGATTGCATCCTGAATTGTTAATCCACCATCATATTTTTCATCACCACTAAGTCTAACAATGATTGGAAGATTTGTTGAAGATTTTATTCCGCGTAATATTTCCAATCCAAAGCGAAGACGATTTTCAAAACTCCCACCATATTCATCAGTTCTTTTATTTGAGTTTGGAGAAATAAATTGAGCAATTAAATAGCCAAGTCCAAACTGAAGTTCAATAAAATCATAGCCGGCTTTTTCTGCACGAATAGCCGCATCAACATATTGTTGCTGAACAATTTTAATTTCTTCGATTGAAAGTGATTTTGGTTTTTGTCCTCCGTTCGGGCATTCAATATCTGATGCCGATAGATAAACATTTCCGGGCAATTTTGGATTTGCCATTCTACCCGGATGATTGATGTGTGCAACAGCTTTTGCACCATTGCGATGAACAGTTTCAATTAATTTTTTATGTCCTTCAATCTTATCATCAGAATCAATCCCAATTTGTGTTGGAAGTTCCCGAACTTTTTTATCAATAAAGAAAGGTTCAAAAATAACAGCAGCAACGTGCTTTGATCGTTTATCCCAAAATGCAAGATGTCTTTCAGAAATATTTCCTTCTGCATCACCATAACCGGTTTTAACAGCAGACATAAAAAAATTATTTCTCAAATCAGTATTAGCTAATTTCATTTTCGCCTCACTTCGTTAAAACAACTAAATGACTTGTTGATGGTTTATTTTTTATTTCTTTGACTATTTTCAATCCAGCTTTGTTGGCTAAATCCTGCAACCCACCATTGCGAACATAATTTTTATAATTTCTATAATGTTCGCTGCCTGCAGCAAATTCAACAACTTCATTCAGCACACTCCAGAATCCATTTGGTTTTGGAACAAGATAATCTCCGATAATAATTTTATCAGCAACATTTGAAATATCTTCTAACAGTTTTACTCTTTCTTCTTCATTTACTTCGTGAATAACATAAGTCATCACTGCATAATCAAAATGAAGATTTTGTGAAATCAAATCTGATATTGTTGAATGTGCGAATGAAATTTTCTCATTTGGATTTTTAGCAAGATTCGATTTAGCTTTTTCAATATTTCGTGTTGATAAATCAATACCCAAAACTAATTTACTTTTATCAGCGATTGTAAATGGAAATCTTCCAGTTCCACAACCGACATCAAGAACGGATGAATTTGATTCAATAATATTTTTAATTAACGAAAATAATCTGTCTTGATTTGGAGCTATGAAAACATCATAGAACCAGCCATCGTACCAATGATTTTTATTTTGTTTCATTTCACGATTAATTTGTTTAATACACTTTCAATTTCTTCAATGGCTTTAGACATTCCATCAGATTTAGAATTATCGAAACTGTTATACAAAAACTCCGGATTGATTCTTGAAATGTATGTTTTGCCATTTGCTTTTTCATAAACAGAAATTCTGCAAGGCATCATTGTTGAAATCAATTTTGAATTATCATCCTTTAAAACTTCATACGAATATTTTGGATTGCATAATTCAATTACATTAGCTGATAAAACTTCTTTACCATTTTTCTTGAGTGATTGTTGAAGATCGTGAATGGTTAATACTTTCCAACCGTTCCGATTTCCACAATTCTTTAAACTATCAATTGTTTGAGTGAAAGAAAGTTTACTTTCATTCTCAAGTAGAAATGGAACATTAGTTTTTTGTTGTGCAAATAAGTTAAGTGAAAATAAAACAACGATTATTAGAAATGATCTGCTCATATTTTTTATCTCCTATATATTATTGTTAAAATTCTAACCCGGACAAAATTAACCCAATGATTAATCCGATTATAAGATTAATAATTTTTATTGAAGCAATAAAACATCATAGGACCAAACATCGCACCAATAATTTTTATTTTGTTTCATCGATTAATTTTTTTTATAAAAATATTTTCCGGTTATTAAAAGTCCTATAAAAACAAAGATTGCAAAAATGAAACTGCTAATTGCAAGCTGCATTCCACCAGAAAGAATATGACCACTTGTACAGCCATCAGCCATTCTGGCTCCAATAATTAAAATAAATCCACCAATGAATGACCAAAGAATTCTTTTGAATGGAGAACTTCCTTTATATTTTTTCCAGTTACTATGTATTAGAGTTAATTTAAATTCTTTTCTAATAACAGATATAATTAAAGCCGATAAAAAAGCACCAAACAGAAAAATCAATTCCCAACTTCCGGGTTTTTGTATTTTTTCAAAATAATTATTCTGTGTCAATCCAAAAGAATAATCAGATAAGTATGGATAAGTAGTTGAAGCTCCAATTGGTCTATCTGTTACAACAGTTAAAAAAGTAATTGCATCCAGAACTGCAAGAGCAATGCCTGCATATAGCCATTTTAAATCTTTTACTTTTTCTTTTTTATGAATCAAAAATGAAATCCAAATAAATGCAATTCCGATAATGAATGATAGAAAGTAAAAAATAAAATTATTTCCAGTTATTGAATTGAGTGAAAGTTTACCAAAATCAGGTCCTAAAATTCCCTGAATTGAAGGTAATAAAACTGTATAAATCAAACCGCCAAATAATCCACCGATAATTCCAATTAAAGCATCTAATGAACCTTCACCAAGTGAAACGGGTAAAGTACCGGGACAATAACCAAGAATTGCCATACCACTTCCAAATATAAGTCCACCTAAAACCACTCCACCAAAAACAAGTGGTTTGATATGATATGAAGCCAAACCCAACTCAATTTCAATATTGATTAAAATTATTCCGACACCAATTGCCACGGCGATTGCTTTAGCAACTGCAAAATTTTCAAATGTTGCTAAGCCACTAATTGTATTGTATCTGTTAAGTTTAGCGTATTGCAAA
>DAIRCT010000042.1:11021-12555 GCA_036796535.1 Ignavibacteriaceae bacterium | reverse complement strand
TATAATTTTTAGGTACGTTTTTTAATAACTCTTTTAAACAATTAATTTTAAAACAAAACCACGGTACTTGTTTTTTATATTCAAGATATTCGTTGCCAAATTTTCTAATAGCTTCCGGTTCTTCAATAAGTCTAATCATAATCAACATAAAAATTATTTCTACCGGAGCAATTAAAAGAATAAATGACAGCGAACCAATTAAAAATGCAATGCTTAGTGGGAACAATAGTAACCCTAAGTGCATTGGATGCCGCATATATTTATAAGCACCTTGTGTAACCAGAACATTTGTTTCCATTCTTTTTACATTTCCTTCACGTCCATATTTTGCAAGCGTTCTGCCTGTATTTTTACTTATCTTCATTACAAGAAAGAACAATAAAAATCCCAATATGGCACTGAAGCTGTGAAAAAGGATATATGTATGAATATTTTTAAATAAAAAATTATCGAGATATACACTGAGGGCAGCACCGCCAACAATCATCACTAACCAAACAACTATTCTCGACATATCAAAATCCTAAAACATAAAAAATCAAACCAATTGTAATTCCTATTGCAAAGTTGAACGCTTTTAGTTTCATTGAATCCTTAAATGAATATGAAAGCATCGGCAGCATTCCGTGCCCATCCTGAACAATTGAACTTGTAAGTAAAACTGAAAAAGGAATTAATCCTTGTGCGAAGAGTGTAACAAATATCAAATGCGGACCAGATTCCGGTATCAATCCAACTAATGCACCAACAAATAGAAAAACAATTTTGTATTGCGATGTAAACTGTTCGAGATGCAAATATTTTAATCCAAACTCAACAACAGCAAGTGCACCAAATGTCCAAAGAGCTGTTTTCCAAAGATGCTTTTTAATGATATGTCCCCAAATGTGTTCTTTAACATAATGCTTAAAACTTTTTTCTTTAGGATGAATGACCATCTCCTTACAATTTTCGCAAGTTGGAATTTTATATTTCTTAACGATCATATCAATTAACCAGCCACTGAATATTCCGATAACAAATAGGATTGCAAAAAGAATCACGGCATATTTTGGAAACATTGCAAGCATCACAAAAGCTTCATCACCAGAAACTGCAACCATCGCTCCCGCAAGTGCACCAAAGCTGATTAATCCGTGAATGTATAATGAAACATTGGTAAATCCGCCAATGCAACCCGGCACAGTTCCAATTAAAGAAGCCAAAACATATTGTTTAAACTTTCTGGCATTAATAAAAAATGATTCAAGTTTATTTTTAGTTACAACATTTAACAAATCAACTAAAATCATCATCACTGCCACGAGCAAGGATATTTGAATTGATTCTTTGATAAGATTTAAAATTGTATTAAGCATTTCTTTATAAAAATATTTTAATTATAAGAATTAGATGATAAGCCATTAAGAAAGATGCTGTTATAATTTAATTTTATTTAGAAGAGACTTCTGAAAAATAGATCTCTTACCGTTTGTCATTCTCGCGATCCGTTAGCTAACGGACGGGAATCTGCATAATAATCAATAGATTCCTG
>DAIRCT010000042.1:7014-10921 GCA_036796535.1 Ignavibacteriaceae bacterium | reverse complement strand
GTTTGCACAGGAATGACAGATTGAATTTTTCAGAAGTCTCTTAAAAGAATATTTCTCGAAATTATTTGCAGTAGTTAAATATTCTAATAATTAATACATTAATAAGATCGGAATATTTAAGATTATTAAAGTTAACAACACGCTAATAAACACCACGAAAAAGGTTGGATGCTTTAATTGTTACAATAAAGCAAGACACAAATAATTTTTTCCCATCGTTCTGGTTAAGTTAAATTTATGATCAAATAATAGATAATTTATATCACAATTTCTTTGGGATCATTTTCTGATTCAACGACTTTCCACTCAACATCATCAACATCAAAGTCAGCAATTTTTTCTATTGGTACTTTTAAATATTTCCCCTGGGCTGTAACAGCCACATCACCATTTGGCAAAACGATTTCACCAGTTCCTTCAAACATTCTGCTATTTTCATTAGTGATTCTGCCAATAACTTTTAGTTGTTGATTAAGGGGAATCGGTTTCTTGTATTTCAAATTTAATTCCACTGTAACGCCCCAAACTTCAGTTTCATATTTGTTTAATATTGCTCTGCCAATTGTTTCATCAAGAATGGCTGAAGCAATGCCTCCGTGCATTCTTCCGGGATAACTTTGATGTTCTTCTGAAGGAGTAAATAATGCGATAAGCTCTTGATTCTCAGTTACATAAAAATGCGCGTGAATCCCAAAATCATTTTTTACTCCGCACACAAAACAAAGTTTTGAATTTTTCTGTTTGCTATAAATTTTATGAATCATGTTTTTCCTAAAGAAATTTTTTATTTATGATTATAATTTACAAAGAAACAATTATGATTTTTTACAGCAAGGAATCTTTATAATATTTTGATTAGAATTAATTAAAGTTTCTGCAATAATTTGACCCCAACAGGGGCTAATAACATCGTAGATGTTTTATTATTATAGGATTAAAAAAACCCAGCAAATACAGTATCCTCGTAGAGGATAAATAATTTTAGCAAGTGAAAGTCAGATAATTAAGGATACTAAATTATCTGATAGAAAAATTAAGCTGTCGCATATACAACTTTGTCGGGATCGCAATGACATTTTTAAACTTTTGAGACTACCTTGCAATAACAAGCGATCAACTTGAGTGAGGTAATAAAATTGCTGCTGCAATAACAGTTGTCCAAAGTCCGGTTCTATCTCCTTCAGCAGTTTGAGTGATGTTAAATGTTTTAACGATTTTACCAGACATTTTAAATTCCTGTTCCCGTTCATTCCAATCTGATTCCGGATTAAACTCAACACCAAGTGTAGTTGCAAGCATTTGTGCGGCTAAATCTTCAGCGTAATCTCCTGCCGTTTTTTCTTTAACTCCAAACGGATGATATTCAGAAAGATATCCATACTGAGAATTGTCTGCGGGAATCGCAACTCCAATTGAAGAAGCAATTAACCTATTAGGTTCATTTGTTGAATTTCTTGCCATTACTGCAAAAGTAATTTGACCGGGTTTTAATTCTTTTAAACCTTCTTCTTTATTTACCCTTTTGCATCCGGGTGGAAAAATGCTGCTGACAGAAACCAAATTACATTTTTCGATTCCCGCATTTCTTAAAGCAAGCTCAAAAGAGCTGAGATAATCTTTATGTCTGCCAACTCCTTTGGTAAAGAATATTTTTGTTGGAACGTACAATTAGAACCTCCTGTATTTATTTATAACAGCAATCAAAAAATTTCTTATATCTGATTTGAACTTTTTAAGTTCAATTATTATGGGCAATTGAACTTTTAAAATCTTTTTCTTTGCCCCCGATAACAATATTGTTATTACTAATTCTCAGCTCGTTCAACTTTCCTTCATTAAAATTTTTAATAATTTCTGTTAATATGACATCCTTTGATTGATAAACTTTTATACTTGCCGATGTTAAAAATCGTAAAGGATTAATACCGATTTTCTTTGTGATTAAAACATCAACATTCTGATCAATCAGAAAACGAGCTGATTGTAATCCTGCCCCGCCCAGTTCAATATAATATGGATTTGACAATATCTCATCTGATTTTTTTTCTGTATCGTGGATAAAGTAATGGCTGCTTCGCCCAAATACTTCTAGAAGTGATGTGGAATCAAAATGTTTTGATATTGATAAGGCAATTTTCATTGTTGATCTGTTAAAAATTTCTTTATTGCAGAATTAACAGTTCCACCAGAATTTAAAAGATGAATATCAATATGTTCTTTCATCAAAACAGAATACGCTTTTGTCCCAATCTCTCTTGTTAATAATATGTCAGCTTTATTTTCTAAAATAAGCTCTGTTACTTTTAACCCTGAACCATCCTTTAAAGTAAATCCTGGATTCTCGAAGCATTCAAGTTTTTGGGTTTCCACATCGTAAATAATTATGAATGGTGCCCGACCCAAGCTATCGCTTATAAATGCATCAATGGTTTTACCCATTGCTGGTATCGCTATTTTACCGGTTAAAATTTTCTTTGTTGTTTTTATTTTTTTAGATTTTTTGTTAAACATAAATTGTTGCGCTACTAATTATAGCTTTTGAATAATTAATAATTTAATTACTTAAAATAAACTGGAGCGAAGGTGTCAATTTATTTATTTTGGAATTTTTGCTACAGAATCTTACTATAAAAAATCTTCGCTCCTTAAAATGTTAAACACTTTTATAATCATCGAATATTAAATTATTAGTACGGAATTTTTTGAATCACCAAAATGAGTTAGTACTTCAGCATCTGCTTCTGGTTCATTTAACCATATTTGTCCATCACATAAATACCTGAAATTATATTCTTTATGTGACTCGAGTGTAATCTCTAACGAGGCAGTACCATCAGGATTTTTATGTGTAAATTTATGCTGATGCAAATCCCAATTATTAAAATCACCTACAACGCTTATCTCATTAAAGTTGGCATTTATTTCTTTAGGAAGAATAAATGTAACTTTGCACAAAGTTTCATCTTGCGAATATTCTTTTTTAATAGCCATAGCACACCTCAACTTCCTTTGTTTTTTGATTTTATATTTTTTACAAGAAATGTTTTCCCGGAATAACTTACTTCCTTCAAAATATTTTCGTGTATTAATTTTTCAATCAAATCCCAATTTAATTTAGCTTTATTCAAAAACTTTTTAACTGCATCGCTTCGCATTGGATGAACTGCAAGAATGCTAAGTAGTTCTTTTTCTGCATTTGAAGAAAAAGTAAAATCTGTTCCTTCACTATAAGCTAATAACTCAACTTTTTGTAAATAACTTTCAAATATCTGATAAGCAATATTCAAGTTTTCTTCAGATGGTGGCTCCACAAATTTTTCTGCTGGTGGACGTGTTGGAACAAGTATGTAAGCTGTTTGAGGATTAATTTCTTTAATAAACTTAGCTGTTTTTTGTAATGAATTAACATTATCATTTATTCCTCTTACTAGCATCGTTTCTGTTACTAATTTACCCTTATAAACCGCTGCAAATTTTTTAATTCCATCAATTATTTTAGAAAGTTCAAGCTTACCATTTGGTCTATCAATCTTATGCCAAATGTCTTCATCAACCGTATCAGTTTTTACTGATATCCAATCAGCATTCATTAAATCTTTACGCACATTTTCATCCCACAATAAAGATGAATTAGTAATAACTGCGATCTTGATTCCAAGTGGTTTTAATAAATCAATTTCTTTCCCAAGGTTTATATCAAGTGTGGGCTCACCATCCGGTACAAAAGTCAGATAATCAATTTTTTCTTTATCATTTTGTAATTGCTTAATTTTTTCCGAAACTTCTTTAAATATTTCTTTACTTGAATAAAATTCTTTTCTACTGATAGACATTGAATTAGTTATACCAATCTGGCAATAAACGCAGGAGTAGCTGCAAATCTTCGGCGGGATATTATTTATTCCCA
>DAIRCT010000042.1:0-6914 GCA_036796535.1 Ignavibacteriaceae bacterium | reverse complement strand
TTTACTAATCATAAGCTAATCTTATTTCTTTTTCTTTTAATGTTGGTTTTAATAATTCATCCCATTCTGCACCTTTCCAGGTTTCTAACTTTGAATGTGTTAGATAATACTTTTCTGGAATCGGATGTGTACCAACAACTACTTTTAATCCATATTTTGTTTCAATGAAATTCTTAAATTCTTTTATGTAAGGACAAGGTGGATAACCAACAACCATTCCCGTTGCAAAGTGAATAACTTCAGCACCGTTTTTCTTTAACTCCTCCGGAGCGTATTCGATATTACCACCCGGGCATCCACCACAAGAAGTATAACCAACAAGTTCAACATCTTTATCTTTATAGATATCAAATGCACCGGCTCTTTCTTTAATTGAACGAAAACACTTTCCACCTGCACAGCTTTTGTATCTATCACAAATGATAATTCCGATTTTTACTTTGTCGTTCATATTGATTCCCTATTTTGTTTCAGCAAGTTTGAAATATTTTTTATTTGCAAAAATTGATTTCTCAACTAATTTGTTGGCTAATAATTCTTGAAGGATGCCAATTTTATCATTTGCTCTTGCAAAAGTTGTAACTGCTTCTTCATTAACAGGATGCAACTCAAGCAATCCTAAAAGTTCATTTTCAAAATCATCTGTTGTGAAAAATTCCTCCTTATCCGGGCAGCATAACATTATTGAGTTTGGAATATTAGCTTTGATTATTTCTGATAAATCTTTTAGTGTTTTTTCATCAGGACTTACAGCATAATTTTCAGCCGGCGGATAAATCGGTGTCATAAAGTAGGAAGCATTTCTTTTTATGGTATTCAAAAAATTACCAAGTTGTTTCATCTCATTTTCATTATCATTAAAATTTTTGATAAGCATCGTTTCTGTAGTTAGTGTGCCTCTAAATTTTTTAGAAAATTGTTCTATACCGTTTAGGATTAAGTCATACTTCAATCTTTCGTGCGGGCGATTCATCTTTAACCAGGTATCTTCATTCACGGTATCAATTTTAAGAGATACATAATCAGCATACCTTAAATTCTCTTGAACGTTTTCATTCCAGAGAAGAGCAGAATTTGTAAAGACAGCAATCTTATAATCAAATTCTCTTAATAACTGAATTTCTTTTGATAGATTAGAATCAATTGATGGTTCTCCGTTACCGGCGAATAAAATGTAATCAATATTTTTCCCCATCTTTTTAATTTCATCAATCTTATTTTTTACTGAGACAAAAAGTTCGTAAGGCGATAAGCAACTATTTGTACAAATCGAGCAGCAGGAAGTTTTTCCACTTTGGCAGTAAATACAATTGTAAGGACAAACTCCGGGTTTAACATTATTTACTCCTAAAACTAAACCAAGTCTTCTTGAACGCACCGGACCGTAAACTACTTTGCACTTTAATCTTTTGTCTTTGAGAATACTTCTTTCAAGTTTAGCGCAAAGTGATTCAAATAAACTTTTCAGCCAGGAATTCTTTTTTGTTTTCATTTTATACCTCTTTAAGAATAAAGTACTGATGCTATTAACGTACCATAAAAATATTCGATTTTTGCAAAATTTTTAGATATAAACTTTATTATCATTTGCAATACTGCATTATTTATTGCAATAATATTGCATTCTTGCATTTTATCCATTATAATTGCAATGATTATTAAGGTAAAAAAAATGGCTGATGTTCAACAGATAATAGACAAGAATAAAGAGACTCTAATTATCCCGGATGGAATTACAGTAATTGGTAAAGATGAAAAAATTATTGTATTTAATGAAGCCGCATCCCGCATTACAGGTTTTTCTGAAGAAGACGCAATCGGAAATAATTTTGAGTTTTTCTTCACTAAAAATTCTGATGATAAAAAATTTATTCTTGAGTCATTGCAAAAAAATTTAGCATTCAGTAATCTCTCAATTAACATAACTGATAGCAAAGGGAATTTGAAAAATGTTCTTGCTTCAATCACTCCAATTAAAAGAGGAGAAAATGTTTTAAGTGTTGTTTTTGTTTTTAGAGATACAAAAGAAATGCTTTCTTTGGCTGAAGAAATCCAAGAAAAAACAACTGAGTTGATTGATCAAAAAAACAAACTTGATGCAATATTTAACAGCAATATTGAAGGTACTTTCACAATTGATAATGATTGGATAGTAACTTCTTTCAACACATCTGCTGAAAAAATCACTGGGTATAAAAGATCCGATGCGATAGGAAAAAAATGTTGGGAAATTTTTAATTCCTGCATCTGTCGAAATGGATGTCATATGGAACAAACACTGCTGAAAGGTAAAGCAATGTTGGGCAATGAATTGGAAATCATTCACAGAAGCGGGAAGAAAGTTCCTATCAGAGTTAACTCAAATATTTTGATGAATAATAAGAATGAAAAAATTGGTGCGATTGAAACTTTTCTTGATATATCAGAACTAAAAAATTTATCAGCACACTTAAATGATTTTTTTAAGTATGAAAATATTGTTGGAAGAAATAAAGAGATTAAACAAATTATCTCTGTGCTCGAAAGTGTTTCTCAAACAGATACTACAGTTTTAATTACAGGCGAAAGCGGAACGGGAAAAGAATTAGCTGCGCGTGCAATACATCTAAATAGCTCAAGAAAAACAGGACCTTTCATTGCTGTCAATTGCAGTGCATTTGTTGAGTCGTTAATTGAAAGTGAATTGTTCGGTCACGAGAAAGGTGCATTTACAGGTGCAATAAAAACTAAGATTGGAAAATTTGAACTTGCTCAAGGCGGAACTTTATTCCTTGATGAAATTGGTGACCTTTCAATTGCTGTTCAAACCAAATTGCTAAGAGTTTTAGAAACGCGGGAATTTGAAAGAGTCGGCGGAAACAAAACAATAAAAATGGATGCAAGAATAATTGCAGCGACAAATAAAAATCTTATTGATGAAATTGCTGCGGGAAGATTTCGTGAAGATTTATTTTACAGGATAAATGTAATCAACATTCATCTTCCGCCGTTAAGGGAAAGAATGGATGATCTCCCTTTGATAATAAATCATTTCATTGAATTATTTAATAAAAAGTTCAATAAAAACATAAAACAATTTTCATCATCTGCATTTGATATTTTAATGGAATATAATTGGCCCGGCAATATTAGAGAATTAGAAAATGTAATTGAACACTGCTTTGTAATTTGCACTGGTGATATAATTCAAGTTGAATGTCTTCCCAAAAGATTGCGTGAACAAAAATTTAAGAGTGCAATCCCATCGAATTCAAATTCAAAAAAAAGTTTTAAAGATGCTGAAAAAGAATTGATTATTTCCGTTTTAGAAAAGAACAACCACAACAGAACAAAAGCCGCAAAAGAATTGAACATTAATCAATCAACACTCTGGCGAAAGATGAAAAAACTTGGGATAGATTTTTAAGGAAGGGCTGTTACAACGTTTGCTGCTAAAAAGCGTTTGGGAGTTCGAAGCAGCAGAGTCGTCCCATGTTAAAATAAATTTTAATATTAAAAATAAAACTTATCTAACCATCTGCCCCAATGATTTTTAGCAGCTGTTAGCAACTGGGCGTTATTTCAGTTTGTTATAGGTTTGATGAATTGGCATTAATTATTTTCATCTTTTCAAAATGTAAATCTCCAGACAAGTTTTGCAGCACCGCTATTTACTGTCGGCTTTAAATAATCAGCACGTTTAACTGGGTCGTAGCCGTTGTTCCAAACAAAATAAAAATCACTGCCAATTTTAGGAATCCAATGCACACGTATATTTGTAAGCAATTGGTCTTCCTCTGAATTGTATTGACCAAGCAATGAAATATCAAATTTAGTGTTAAAAGCGTAGGTAACTTTTGATATAAGTTGATGTATATAGTCCGTTTTTGAGTTTATTTTAATTTGATTGTATTCATACTGTTCCGACAGATTAAGATGTTTGCTAATGTTTATCCCCAATAAAATAGATGCCGTGCTAATTTCACCACCGTAAAACGTTCCCCATCTGTAAAGCAATTCAGTATAAAGCCTTCTTCCGCGAAAAGAATTAACTTGAAATTCAGTTGCATGCATATAATATTTTCCGATGTCAACTGAAATGTTACTTGTCAGGTTAAAAGCTTCATCAATTCTGTCATATGATTGCTGAAGATTGAATTCAAAAGCATCTCCTGTTTGCAAGATAAATCCTAAAGGACGGGTTTCGTTAAAGTATGATTCCAATTCATGTGTAGTTTGTGTTCTATAAACACTAAACTCCCATGGTTTAAAAAGCATCTTTCGAACGCCAAACTTATTGAACCAACGTGGTGTGATTCGAAGATTCCAGGAGAATGATTCGAAATTTGTGCGTGAAAGAAATCCAAGCTCAGGGTCGAAGTTTTTCTGTGTAGAAGAAATTCCAATAAAGTGGTCAACCAAGTCATTGGGATAATCGCAGTATAATCTCCATGCAAACGAATTTTCCTTTGTTCTTCCATCATCGCTGCTCGAAGCAATCAATGCCCCTATTGTCAAATTTTTATCCTTCATAAAATGAGATGTAGAGTAGTTCCCATCCAAACCAGCAACAATATTTTGATGACCTCCACCTAATTTTGATGTGATGATAGCACCGATGTATGATTGTGAACCTAAATCGTATTTGTAACGTAAAACACTATTATTTATAGTCGGAATGGTATCCGTTGCAGCAGTTTGTAAAGAGAGAAACCCAATATTACTTTTGCCGATTTTCCCGAACAGACGTGCCCCTCCTAAAACATTTACGCTTTGAAAATTCTCAATTCCTATTTTTCGAGAATAAAAAACATTGTTGCTATTGCCAATATAAAAATCGAAATTACTTGCACCTTCGAGAAAAAATTCTCGTTTTTCGGGATAATATAAATTAAAGCGTGAAAGATTAACCTGTATAACATCAGATTCCACTTGAGCAAAATCTGTATTTGCAGTTAAATTCAATTTTAAAGTAGGCGAAATGTTGTAATTTAAATCAGCCCCAATTTTACTTATCCCAGAATAAGATACTTTATCGTCTTTTAAATTCCATCCACCAAGCAAATAGGGTTTTAGTTCAAACTTTTGAGTGTAAGAAATGTTTTGCAATCCTGTTAATAATCCAGCAACAGAAAAATTTTCTATGGTAAAATCTCTCGACCAGCCCTGCCAACGGTCTGTTTCGTTTATGTTTCTTATGTTGCGTTCAAAATTGATTAACCAAATTTGTTGTTCGCTGTTTTTGAACTTCAACGCATTGAATGGGATTTCAATCTCGGCAAACCAACCTTCGTCTGTAATAATTGTAGCAGCATCCCACACTCCATTCCAATCATTAGATGCATCCTCGCTCGAAGTTATTAACAAGTCTGCTCTTGCACCGAATGGGTTGACAACAAATTCATACCCTGTTCTACCTTCATTGAAGGGGTTTATCGCGATTCTGAAATTATCTTCCGCCTCAAAATCAAAATCCCGCTGCAATGATTTTGCCGAAATCCCTGTATTTGAATTTTGATAACACCATACCGCAATATAAATTGCTGAAGATGAATAAGTAATTGCAACTTGTGTTTTTTCAGTTGCAGGCTTTCCTAGGTCTGGTTCAGTTTGAGTAAAGTCTGAAATTTTATTTGAGTTCTGCCAAATTGATTCTTCTAATTTTCCATCAAGTGTTATTTTCTCATTTAGAGATATTGCAAGAATTGTATCAGGCAAACTTTTTTGTGCATGCGATACTGCAATATTAAATAGGTATAGAATAAATAGTAAGATGTATTTTTTCATTTTTTACAATTTCGAATTCGTAAGTATTGTTCATCAAAAATAATATTGAAAAAATGCTGGGTGGCAAATTTGCTCTTTTGGCTGCCTTTGCGTGTCGGCTTTGTGCGTATGCAGGCACCAAAATGTGCAAATGTATGATAGCATTCCTTATTTGTTTTATGCATGTCGGCAAAAAAACTAAATCTTTTTTCTTTAAAGTCAGTCAGTATTTTTATAAGGTCGTCTGTCATTGAAATGTTTTTTTCTTGTCAAGGAGGAATCTTTTATTTTTTTTTGCCTTGTTGCTAACGTTTTGGGGCTTTGCGAAGTCTGGGATTAGAAGTACGAATGTTCAAATTTAGTACAATGTTCATTAGAATTCCAAATGCTCAATTTAGCACTGAAGCCCAGCTTTTGCAAAACCCCTGTTAGCGGCTGGCAATTTATGATTTATTTTTTTAGAGAGTTAAATTTGTTTTTCAATGCAGAAGATAAATTTTCTTTTGTGTAGGTTATTTCTTTAGAATTTTGGCAGTATGTTAAAGCACTATTGCCTACCCATTGTTCATAGTCGCTATTTTTAACTGTGGCAAATTGTGTCTCTTGTTTGTCGTTTGTAACAAACTGACCACATAAAATATACAATTCTTCCCCATTTGGTTTTTTAATATATTTAAGTTTAACGTTTTTGAAATCAACTGGTGTTGGTTGTTGATTTTTATAAAAATCGTTGGCAGAAAGATTAATTATTGAATTAACAATATTGTCCAATTTGTCAGTTTGAATTTCTTTAGACAAATTACTGTCAGAGGAAATAATAGGCGATTGCTTATTATTTCCTTTAGAATTATTGTTGTTACACGAAAAGAAAATTAAAGTTAAAAATGTCAGTAAAAGAGTAGTTAAATATTTTTTCATATTGTTTAGTTTTTTATTTGTAAAACGCGTTTTCATTTTAATATATTTTTATGTTTTGTTTTGGGGGGCTAGGCAAAGGTGGAGGAATAGAAGCACTAATGTTCAATTTAGTACTAATGCCCCACTTTTGACAAACCCAATTAACAGTTCGTTGTTTTTTTGTCTATTTTTCATTTAATAATTTTACTAGTGCATCACACTACTGTCCGGTTGTTTGAATAGGAAGTAGCTGTAAGTTATTTAAATATAAT
>DAIRCT010000041.1:0-27378 GCA_036796535.1 Ignavibacteriaceae bacterium | reverse complement strand
ATTTTGCTTAACAATCCATCAAGCATTGTTTGTACTGTTTTCCATAATGAGCGGATTGAACAATCAATAGAATTTGTGCAGATGTTGTTAACTCCTGCATGTAAATCACAAAACCCAGATTCATATAGTTTTCCACCAAGAGCTGTTAAAACTTCACCGACTAAAATATCTTTTGCAGGACGAGTAAGCTTGTATCCGCCGGTTTGTCCGCGTGAACTTTCAACAAATCCGGCAAGACGAAGTAAACGCAAAATTTTTCCAACATTTGCTTCAGAAAGTTTTTCCTGCTCACTCAACTCGGGTATAGTCATTCCATTCTCGGAAAAATCTTTTCCAATTCTTAATAGTAGTCTTAAACCGTATTCTTCTTGTGAACTAAATTTCATTTTTCACTCTTCTTGTCATTGCGATCCCGACTTGTCGGGAGAAGCAATCTGTAATGTGTATTGCTTCGTCGTCCTGAAGGACTCCTCGCAATGACTTTCTTAATTCTCTTTAAACAACGGAATTTTAGATCCACATTGTTTTGCATATTGCACTTGCTCAAATTGTTCTGGCGAAATTGATGGACCTTGTGCAGAACATTTATCATTAAAAACATCAACAAGAGTTTTTGCTATTTGCTCTGCGGAGTATCCTTCGATATCCATCCTTCGCATAAAATAAATTAACTCGCCGTTTTTAAATAGTGCAACACTTGGTGAAGATGGTGGAAATCCTTTAATGTATTGTCTGATTCTATCAACAGCATCACGCTCTTGTCCGGCAAATCCTGTATAAAGTTTATCAGGAATTATATTATTCTGTAATGCTAGCGAAACTCCCGGCCTTGCACTTCCTGCAGCGCAGCCGCAAACGGAGTTAATCATAACTAAAACAGTTTTATCATCGTTAACATTTATTGCTTCATCAACCTGTTGGGGTGTAAGCAATTCATTGAAACCAACTGCGATTAATTCATCCCGCATTGGTTGTACTGCGTCCTGATCGTACATTGGTGGACGCGAAAGAATATTGAACATTTTTTGCTCCTTTTTATTTATAAAAATTATTTGTCATTCACGCGAAAGTGGGAATCTACTAAACGTAAACTGGATTCCGTGTTTCACTTCGTTCGCACGGAATGACAGTCAGAATATCAGTAAAACCCTAATTCAACTTTTGCAACATCGGACATCATATCCTGATTCCATGGTGGACTCCAGACTAATTCAATCTTTGCATCTTTTACTTCCGGAATTGCTTTTACTTTTCCTTCAACTTCTGGTGGAAGTGAACCTGCAACCGGACACATTGGTGATGTTAATGTCATTTTTATTTTAACATTGTAATCATCATCAATTGCAATTTCATAAATCAAACCTAACTCAAAAATGTCAACAGGTATTTCAGGATCGTAACAGGTTTTGAGTGTTTGAATTATTTTTTCTTCTAGCTCTTGTTTTGTAATCTTATTCATTTTCTTATTTAAAGAATTTACTCTTTATTATAATTTATTAATTGCAGAACTGCTTAATTGTCAAATTGTTCTATCGTTAAATTGTCAAACTGTTTATTGTTTAATGACTTTAAAACAATTTAGCAATTAGACAATTTATCAATAGATCATGCAATCATGCAGCAATGCATCCATGCGTTTAATATTATTTATTCCGTTACAACTTTTTCATTTTTATTGTGCAAAGCATTTAACATTGTATGCCATGCAAGCGATGCACATTTAACTCGTGCAGGAAATTCTCTAACTCCGCCAAACACAGCGAGTTTACCAAGTTCATCGATATCTGGATTATCTCCAAGTTTATCGGTTACCAATTCGTGAAACTTATTAAATATCTTTTCAGCTTCTTCCACAGATTTACCTTTTAATATTGATGTCATCAATGAAGCGGAAGCTTTTGAAATTGCACAGCCGCTGCCCTGAAAAGAAATATCTTCAATTATTCCTTTATCATTAATGTTAAGGAAAACGGTAATATTATCTCCGCATAAAGGATTATAACCTTCAGCATGATTTGTTGGATGTTCAATCAATCTAAAGTTTCTCGGGGATTTATTATGATCTAAAATTACCTGCTGATAAAGGTCTCTCAATTCTTCTTCCATTATCCAAACACCTCTAAAATTTTTTTTAGTCCGTTAACCAGTACATCAACTTCTTCAATTGTGTTATACATTCCGAATGATGCACGTGAAGTTGCTGGTACACCGAATCTACGCATCAATGGCTGCGTACAGTGATGTCCGGTGCGAATAGCAACACCTTCAAAATCTAAAAATGTTCCAACATCATGCGGATGAACATTTTCAAAATGAAAAGATAAAACTCCAATTTTTTCTTTAGCTGTTCCGATGATTCGTAATCCTTTTAAATCAGTTACAGCTTTTGTAGCATATTCAAGTAAAACATTTTCGTGATAAGCAATATTTTCAAGACCGATTTTCTCAATGTATTCAATTGCCGCACCCAAACCGATTGCACCTGCAATATCAGGAGTTCCGGCTTCAAATTTATGCGGAAGTTCATTGTAAGTGGTTTCTTCAAACGTAACTTTAGAAATCATATCGCCCCCGCCTTGATAGGGAGGCATTGCTTCTAAATAATTTACTTTGCCGTATAAAACTCCTATTCCGGTTGGTCCGTAAAGTTTGTGTCCGCTGAAAGCCAGAAAATCACAATCAAGTTCTTGTACATCAATCTTAAGATGATTTACAGCTTGTGCCGCATCAATTAATACTGGAATGTTGTAACTATGTGCGAGATCAATAATTTTTTTTACAGGATTAACTGTACCAAGCGAGTTGGAAGCATAAACAACCGAAACAAATTTTGTTCTTTCGTTTATCATCTTTTCAAATTCCTCAAAGATGATTTCGCCTTCATCGTTTATAGGAATAACGCGAAGCTTAGCATTTTTTTCTGCACATAGCATTTGCCATGGAACAATGTTGGAATGATGCTCCATTGTGGAGATGATTATTTCATCACCTTCTTTAATATTTTTTCTTCCGTAAGATGAAGCTACAAGATTTATTGATTCTGTTGTCCCGCGGGTAAAAATTATTTCATTCTTACCGAGAGCATTTATAAAATTTTTAATGATAATACGTGAACTTTCAAATGCTTCGGTAGCTTCCTGACTTAGTGCGTGAACACCGCGGTGAATGTTTGCATTGTATTTTTCGTAGTAGTTATTTGTTTTATCAATAACGTACTGTGGCTTTTGTGTAGTAGCAGCGTTATCAAGGTAAACGAGCGGTTTATCATGAACCAAAATTTTTAGTATCGGAAAATCATTTCTGATTTTCTGAACATCATATAATTTTTTTTCTACAATTAAAGCAGAATCAGTTTTGGAATCCATTATCGGACTTTCTAAAGTAAAATTTTCAAAAATGAATAATCTTTATTTCCCAGTTGTCTTGAAGTTGTCTCAAAAGTCGGGTTTATCTGTCATTCCCGTGAAAACCTGCCTTAGCCGGCAGGCAGGCGGGAATCTATAAAACTTAGAACAAGTGGATTCCCACTTCCGTGGGAATGACAACAAACAAAATCTCAATTTCTATTGATTAAATCGCTTTGTAATAATTTCTTCAAGATAATCTCTTAAAGCAGGAATTTTTATTGATGTAATAACATCACTTGCAAAAGCATGAATTAAAATTGCTGTTGCCGCTTCTTCACCAATGCCCCGGGATTGTAAATAAAATTTTGCTTCATCATTTAATTTTCCAATCGTTGCGCCGTGTGAGCATTTAACATCATCAGCAAATATTTCTAATTGCGGTTTTGTGTTCATCACTGCATTATCCGAAAGAAGAATCGTGTTGTTCTCCTGGAATGCATTTGTTTTTTGTGCATCGCGGCGAACCATAACTTTTCCGTTAAACACTCCACGAGATTTATCCTGCAAAATACCTTTGTAATGTTCGTGACTGTGGCAGTGAGGCTTAGCATGATCAATCATAGTGTGCGCATCAAAAAGCTGTTCATCGCCAATCATAAATAAGCCATTGAGCATACACTCGCTGCCTTCATCATTAAATCTTGCATTAAAATCATTACGGGATAATTGTGCTCCGGTTGAAATTAAATGCGATGAAAAATTACTGCTTCGTTCCTGATCCACTTCCATTCGTGCAATGTGAAATGCTTTATTGCTTTCTTCTTGCAATTTTATGTGATCAACAATTGCATTTTCACCAGCATCGATTTCAGTTACTGAATTTGTAAAGTAAACAGTATCTTCATCAGAAACATAATGCTCGATAATGCTGACTTGAGAATTTTTCCCTGCAACAAAAAGATTTCTTGGCTGAGTTAAAATCTTTTCACCCGCCTTTGTAAAAAATATTATATGAATCGGGTCTTCAACTACTTTTCCGTCCGGTACATAAATAAAAGCTCCATCTTTTGTAAAAGCAGAACTTAAAGCTGTGAAAAAATATTTTTCATTTTCTGCATACTTGCCTAAATGTTTTTTTACAATTGGATTGTTATTCTTCAATGCCTCTGCAAGACTTCCAATCACAACTCCTTTTGGGATGTCAATCAGTTTTGATAATTCAGAAGAAAAATATCCATTTACAAAAACTAAAAGACTATGTTCCATTTTATCAAACAAAAACTTATTAATTGTTTCTGATGAAACATTTGCTTTAACAGCAAAAGGGGAGAAGCTATGCTTTAGTAAAGGAGAGATATTTGTGTATTTCCACTCTTCATCTTTTTGAGTTGGAAAAGTAAGCTCAGCAAATTTACTGATTGCATCTTTTCTAACTTTGTGAAAGTCAGAAGTTTTCTCTCCGTTTAATGATTTCTCAAATTCATCAAATTGGTTGATGAAATATTGTTTTATGTCTGTTTTATTTTCCATTTATCTTCTTGTCAATGTTCCAAAATCGCAAGCTGAAGCTTGCGGCTACCTTAAATATTTACCGAGCAATTATTACTTGCCCTCCCCCTTAGGGGGAGTTGGAGGGGGCATCCTTAAACTACTGCCTCAGCCTTATCGCTTTTGATCCAATCGTAACCTTTTTCTTCAAGCTCAAGTGCTAATTCTTTACCGCCGGATTTCACAATCTTTCCTTTATATAAAACGTGAACAAAATCAGGAATAATATAATCCAATAATCTTTGATAGTGTGTTACCACGATTGTTGCATTTTCTTTTGTCTTTAATTTATTAACACCGTTTGCAACGATTCGTAAAGCATCAATATCTAGTCCAGAATCAGTTTCATCAAGTATTGCCAGCTTTGGATTTAACACTGCCATCTGAAAAATTTCATTTCGTTTTTTTTCTCCGCCGGAAAATCCTTCATTAACAGCACGACTTAAAAATTTTGAATCTAGTTCAACCAGCTTACTTTTTTCTTTTAGCAGTGAAAGAAACTCCATCGCATCAAGCTGTTCTTCGCCTCTGTATTTCCTTATTTCGTTAACAGCAGTTTTTAAAAGATTTGTATTGCTAACACCAGGAATTTCTACAGGATATTGGAACGCAAGAAAGACCCCTTCGCGTGCACGATCTTCAGGAGAAAGCTCAAGCAGATTTTTTCCGTTGTATAGTACTTCACCTTGCGTAACTTCATATTCTTCTTTTCCAGCGAGAACAGAAGCAAGAGTTGATTTGCCCGAACCATTTGGTCCCATTATAGCGTGAACTTCTCCAGCATTTACTTTTAGGTTGATACCTTTTAAAATTTCTGTCCCTTCAACATTTGCGTGAAGATTTTTTATTTCTAATAACATTTTGTTTCCTTTATTTTCTATTCAAAACTTGTTTTGGGCTAAAGCCCTTCAAATTATTTATTCATTGTCCCACGACTTAAAAGTCGTGGCAATTTTAAGGAGGTTGTCTCATAAGTCAAAAATACTGATTTGTCATTCCCACGAAAGTGGGAATCCATTCTGTTTTATAGATTTTGGATTCCCGTTTTCACGGGAATGACACATAAACAATAGCTTTTAAGACAACCTCTTTGGGTGAGGCTTTTTATCCTACACTTCCTTCAAGAGAAATGCTAAGTAGCTTTTGTGCTTCAACAGCAAACTCCATCGGAAGTTCTTTAAATACTTCTTTACAATATCCGTTAACAATTAAGCTAACAGCATCTTCAGTTGAGATTCCTCTCTGGTTAAGATAGAATATCTGGTCCTCACCAATTTTAGATGTTGTTGCTTCGTGTTCAACCTGCGCAGTTGGATTATTAATTTCTAAATACGGAAAAGTATGTGCGCCGCACTTATCGCCAAGCAACAAAGAATCGCATTGAGAAAAATTACGTGCGCCTTCAGCTTTCTTACCTATCTTAACTAATCCACGATAACTGTTGTTGCTTCTTCCTGCAGAAATACCTTTTGATACAATTGTACTTCGTGTGTTCTTTCCAAGATGAATCATCTTTGTTCCAGTATCTGCCTGCTGCATATTATTTGTAACTGCAACGGAATAAAATTCTCCAATCGAATTATCACCTTGAAGAATACAGCTTGGATATTTCCATGTTATTGCAGAACCAGTTTCAACCTGTGTCCAGCTGATTTTAGAATTTGTACCACGACAAGCACCACGTTTTGTAACGAAATTATAAATTCCACCTTTGCCGTCTTTATCCCCTGGATACCAATTCTGAACAGTAGAATATTTTATCTGCGAATTTTCAAGAGCAACCAATTCAACAACAGCGGCGTGCAATTGATTTTCATCTCGCATCGGAGCAGTACAGCCCTCAAGATAACTTACATAAGCATTATCATCCGCTATAATAAGTGTTCGTTCAAACTGTCCTGTGTTTGCGGCATTAATTCTAAAGTAAGTTGAAAGTTCCATCGGGCAGCGGACACCTTTTGGAATGTAAACGAAAGAGCCATCACTGAAAACTGCGGAGTTAAGTGTAGCATAATAATTATCTGTGTAAGGAACCACACTTCCTAAATATTTTTTTACAAGATCCGGATGTTCACGAATCGCTTCTGAGAACGAACAAAAAATAATTCCCATTTCGTTTAGTTTGCTTTTAAATGTGGTTGCAACCGAAACAGAATCAAAAACAGCATCAACAGCGACGCCGGCTAAAACTTTTTGCTCATCTAAAGAAATTCCAAGTTTTTTGTAAGTATCAAGAAGCTCAGGATCAACTTCATCCAAACTTTTATATTTTGGTTTTGATTTTGGCGCTGAGTAATAAGATATATCCTGATAATCAATTGGTGGATATTTTATATTAGCCCAGTTCGGTTCTTCCATTGTTAACCAGTGGCGGTAAGCTTTCAATCTCCATTCGGTCATCCATTCAGGTTCTTGCTTCTTTGCAGAAAGCTGACGAATAATATCTTCATTAAGACCTTTTGGAAGAGTATCTGATTCGATATCAGTTACAAAACCGAATTTATACTCTTTATTTGCTAATTCTTCAATTTTCTGGGTTTCTGTCGTACTCATTCATTCTCCATTGGCAAAACATTTATTTGTTTCGATGTAAACCTATTCAATCTATACTAAATAGTCAAGATTGATTTTATAACAATGTGATGAGGGAATCAGTTCAATTTCTTTTAAAAAAGTAGTGGAAAATTATTTTGATTTCTCTCAAATCAAATCCTAAATTGTTTTTAAGCGATTATTCGGTTAATTTTGAAGTGAAATTAACAAAGGTAATTGTGGCAGATACAGATCAAAATAAACCAAATCAACCTAATCAAAACGAAAAGAACGTTACAGGACAAACACAAAATAAATTTCATAAAGGTGGGCGACGTTATTATCCTAAAAAAAGATATTATAAACCACAAGGCGCTCCCGGTGAACAGCAATCTCCAACAACCAGAGTCAGTTTTCAAAAAATTTCCCTTGTCATCCCGCTATTTAATGAAGAAGAATCAATCCAACCATTGATAAATGAAATTAGAAAAGAATTAAAACCCCTCAACAAACCGTATGAAATTATTTTTGTTGATGACGGAAGTACAGACGGCTCCTTGAAAATTATTAAAGATGCTGCAAAAACAGATACAAGAATAAAATTTATCAGCTTTAGAAAAAATTATGGTAAATCGGCAGCACTACAGGTTGGATTTAAAGCCGCAACCGGCGATGCTATTATTACGATGGATGCAGACTTACAGGATGATCCGCACGAGATTCCAAATCTCTTAAAAAAACTTGATGAAGGTTATGATCTTTGTTCGGGCTGGAAGAAAGAAAGATTTGATCCGTTTATTAAAAAATATTCTTCACGATTTTTCAATTTTGTAACAAGAATAATAAGCGGGATTAAAATCCACGATTTTAATTGTGGATTAAAAGCTTATCGAAGAGAAGTAGTACAAAACTTAAATGTTTATGGCGAGTTGCATCGTTACGTTCCGGTTTTGGCAAAGTGGCAAGGATTTAATATAACAGAAATTCCGGTTAAACATCATCCGCGCAGATACGGCAAAACTAAGTTTGGCATATCAAGATTCTTTAAAGGATTTATAGATTTAATTACTGTAACTTTTGTTGGCAGATACATTAAACGACCAATGCACTTTTTTGGATTCTTTGGGGCATTATCATTCTTTGTCGGTTTGATTGTAAATGGATACTTAACAATTGAGTGGATCAGCGGAAGAGCGTTAAGTAACAGACCGATGTTATTTTTGGGCATGTTATTGATAATCGTTGGTGTACAGTTTTTTTCAGTTGGTTTACTTGGTGAAATGTTGGTTCATCAAAATCAGAGTGAGAAAGAGTATGTTGTTAAAGATAGAAACTGATAATTTTATTTGTGTCATATTCCAATAAATAGTTATACTTTCCGTAATTTTCACTTCGATAAAATAAATTGTAAAATTTACCTTAATCTTTAATGAAGAAAATTATTTTAATCGGTCCTGCTTTCCCTTATCGTGGTGGGAATTCACTTTTCGTCTCACACGTTTACGATATTCTTAAAGACGCTTTTAATGTAAAGATTTACAATTACAAATTATTGTATCCTTCAATTCTTTTTCCTGGTAAAACTCAATATGATGAGAGTGGCAAGACTATTAAACAAGCTCCAAATGAGAGACTGGTTAACTCAATAAATCCATTTAACTGGATGAAGGTTGCTTCACTCATCAAAAAAGAAAATGCAGATTTAGTTGTTTTTGATTGGTGGCATCCATTTTTTTCTTTCTGTCATTTCTCGATTTCGTTTTTAATAAAATCCAGATATAAAAATAAAATTCTATTTATAACAGAAAATGTTATTTCTCACGAAGGAAATGCTGTTGATAAAATCTTAACAAAACTCGGTTTATCAAACGCATCTGCATTTCTTGCCCTATCAGAAAAAGTTGAGAATGATTTACAATTTGTTGCAAAAGGAAGAAAAGTGTATCGCTCAGAACTGCCGATTTATGACTGCTATAATTTTGATGAGCCGAAAAAGATAGTTAGTACAAAAAAGGATTTTAGATTTGATGAAAATGATAAACTGCTTTTATTTTTTGGATACGTTAGAAAATATAAAGGATTAGATTTAATTATTGATGCTCTTGCAGAACTTATTAAAAAAGATAATTCCTATAAACTTCTTGCAGCCGGAGAATTTTATGATGATGAAAAGTTTTACAGAGATAAAGTTAAATCACTAGGATTGGAAGCACATGTTAAATTGTTAAATCAATTTATTCCAAATGAGGAAGTAAACAGATATTTTGAACCATCTGATTTAGTGGTACTTCCTTATAGAAGTGCAACACAGAGCGGGATTTTAAATCTTGCTTACGGATTTTTAAAACCGGTTTTGGTAACCAATGTCGGTGGTCTTGCTGAGTTTGTTGATAACGGAAAAACGGGATATGTTATCAAACCGGATTCACAGGAAGATTTAGTTAATGGAATTATTAACTTTTTTGAGCAGCGGCAAAAGATTAATTTTGTAGAAAATATTAAAAACAAAGTTTCACAAAACGCCTTTAATAACTTGCCAAAATTATTTGACACGATAATTATCGATACAAAAAAATGATTTTAAAAACAGATTGCAAACATTTTCCCGGTAACAAACCTTGCTCGCCATCAAAAACAGAAGGCAAAAAGTGTGATGACTGCAATTACTACGAACCGGTTGAATTTAAAATCCTTATAATCAAGCTGGATGCAACAGGAGACGTTCTGCGCACGACTTCAATTTTACCTGCACTTAAGCGAGAATATCCGAAATCACACATAACCTGGCTTACCAAAAAAAACGCGAAGGAATTATTTAACAACAATCCTTTTGTAGATGAGCTAATAATTTTTGAGGAAAATGATATCGTCCCGCGATTGTTGGTTGAGAAATTTGATATTTTGATTCATCCTGATGCTTCAGTTGTTAGTGCTTCGCTCGCTTCAATTGTTAATGCTGAGATTAAAAAAGGATTTTTATTAGATGCAAAAGGAAAAGTAATTCCGGTTAATGATGATGCAGTTGAGTGGCTTGAAATGGGTGCTTTCGATGATATGAAAAAGAAAAATCAAAAAACTTATCAGGAGATTATTCATAACATTGCTGGTTTAAAATATCAGAAAAATGAAATACAACTTAGACTAAATCAAAAAGAAATTGATTTTAAAAATGATTTTTTTTCAAAGCATAATCTTATAGGATTTAAATATCTTGTTGGATTAAATACCGGTGCCGGAACAAGGTGGCAGTATAAACAATGGCGGATTGAAGGTTACATTGAACTAATAGAAAAGCTAAGCAAGAATAAAGAAATTGGAATCTTGTTATACGGTGGTCCCGATGAAGTTGGGAGAAACAAAATCTTAAAAAATAAATTTCCTCATCTGATTGATACGGGGACAAATAATTCCCTACGCCAATTTTTTTCACTTCTTGATCTTTGCGATGTTCTTGTTACTTCGGATACAATGGCATTGCATGCCGCGACAGCGTTAAAGAAAAAAATAGTTTGTTTGTTTGGTCCAACTTCTAACACAGAAATAGAAGATTATGGAAGAATAGAAAAAGTTATTCCCGACTTAGATTGTTTAGTTTGCTATAAACCCAAATGTGATTTTGAAATTACTTGTATGGGCTCAATTACTTCTGATATGGTTTATGAAAAAGTTATGGAATCAATCAATCAGTTGAAAAAAACATTTTAACTTATGCACTACGATCCCGTAAAAAATATATTTGCAAGAATTATAAAAAGATTTTCCTTCTTAAGAGTTTTGTTTTATAAGATTCTTGATCTGATGTTCCTTCGTTCGTGGTATGTTAGGAGAGAATTAAAAAAACTCAGAAAAAAGTTTGGCGATAAAAAGATTACTATATATGATGCCGGTTCCGGCTACGGACAGTATTCATACTTTATGTCTAAATATCTGCAGCCGTGCGAAATTTATTCTGTAGATGTTAAAGAAGATTGGATACAGGACTGCAAAGACTTTTTCTCATCACAAAAAATTAATAATGTAAGTTTTGCGATAGAAGATTTAACAAATGTAAATCACAATGAAAAATTTGATTTGATTGTGTGTGTTGATGTAATGGAACATATAGAAGATGATGTTAAAGTTTTCCGGAATTTTTATAATGCATTAAAAGCCGATGGATATCTTTTAATTAATACTCCATCAATTTATGGCGGAAGTGATGTGCACGATAATGATGATGAAAGTTTTATTGGAGAGCACGCACGTGATGGTTATTCTAAAGAAGATCTGGAATCAAAACTACATCCACTCGGATTTAAAACTTATCAATCAAAATATACTTATGGCTTTTGGGGCGATAAGGCATGGCGGCTTGGTATAAAATACCCGATAATGATGGTAAACGTTTCGAAGTTACTTTTAATAGTACTTCCCTTATATTACTTAATAACATTCCCGTTTACTTTTATAATGATGTTTATTGATTTTAACGTTCATAATAAAGTTGGATCGGGAATTAACTTTATAGCAAAAAAATAAATTAGAATTCCGAGCAATTATCTTTGTATGTGTCTTTTCCAAATTGTTACGGAATTATGAAAATAAATTACACCTCATCCTTCGACTTCGCTCAGGATGACTAATTAGTGTGACAAATATAAATTTTCTCAGCCGGAGATTTAATGGCAGCAAAAGAAAAAAAAACAGCTAAGACAAATAAAAAATCTAATGATACTTTTCTGTCAAATTTTTCATTAGATAAAATTATCCCAAACAAATTTCAAACTCTTTTCTTACTATTAATCATACTTGTAATCTTTCTTTTGTTTTATTCTCCACTTTATTTTGGCGGAAAGACATTTCAATCCGGAGATATCATAACTGCTGAGAGCAGTAAAACTTATGTAGAAAATCATCAAGGAGGTTATACATTATGGAATCCTTACATATTTACCGGAATGCCGGCATATGCGCTTGCTACGGGCTATAAATGGTTTAACCTGATCTATGTTGTAGTAAACACTGTAAGAAATATTTTTAGTGCTCCGTTTAATATTGATTACGCAAAATGGACCTTCTATTTGCTTGCACTTGCTTACACAATGTTTTTCTTTATGATTAGCAGAACTAAAAACAGGATGGTTAGTTTATTTACTTCATTAGTTACTTCGTTTAGCACTGGAATAGTTGTATTTCTTTATATCGGACACGTTACAAAACTAACGGCGATTTGGGTATTCCCGGTTTTATTGCTGCTCTTACTTAATTTTCAAAAGAAGATAAAGCTGCTTGATGTTATGCTGCTTTTATTCTTTATGCCGGTTATGTTTTTAGGATGGCATGTACAAATTATATTCTACATCTTTTTTGCAGTGATGATTTATTTCATCTACTATTTACTTAGGGCAATAAAAATAAAAGATAACTTTCTGCTTAAACAGTTATTAAAATCTGCAGCAATATTTTTAGTTGCTGTTATTATTGGATTAGGAATACAATCAGATAATTTTACTCAGGTTTGGGAATATTCACCATACTCAACACGCGGAACAGAAAGTGTTGTTGATAAACAATCAGGTAACACTAAAAAAACAGAAACAGATTTTTATGATTATGCAACCAACTGGTCATTTTCTCCTGGAGAAGTTTTAACCTGGATTGTTCCTTCTTACTATGGATTTGGGAAATCTGTTTATAACGGTCCGCTATCTCAAAATCAGGATGTGGAAGTAAACACTTATTTTGGACAAATGCCATTTGTTGATGTTGCTATGTATATGGGTGTTATTGTTTTCTTTCTCGCAATCTTTTCAATGATAATTAATTGGAAAGATCCGCTTGTTAGATATTTAACTATACTTGCTGCAATTGCTACACTAATTTCATTTGGAAGAACCTTTCCATTATTCTATGATTTAATGTTCCACTACTTCCCGTTCTTTGATAAGTTCAGAGTTCCATCAATGATATTGATACTTGTGCAATTAAGTTTTCCCATACTTGCAGGACTTGGTATTGCAAAATTAATTTCATTAAAAAATGAAAATGATAAAAAGTTTGATAATCTTGTTAAAAATATTTTCTTAGGATTGACCATTATTTTTATCCTTACACTCTTGCTTGCTTCGCCAATAAAAAGTTGGTTTATTGGGAGAATAATGGAATCAGGCGAGAAGGGAAATCAGCTTCAACAATTGCATGATTATATGGCTGAGATGTTTTTAACAGATGCAAGATTAGCATTCTTCTTTTCGGCTGCGGTTTTTGGATTGATGTTTGCCTATTTAAAATCTTTTGTAAGCAGAGATTTGATGATAACGGCAATTATTGTTTTATCATTGATAGATATTTTTAGAATAAATCATCGTGGAGAAACTTTAAAAGAAAACACGGATATTCAGCAGCTATTTCAAAAACCGGAATACGTTTCTGCTATTGAAAAATTAAACGATAAATCTACTTTTAGAATTTTAAATCTAAAACAAGATGGTTCACTCGGTTCCGCTCAACAAAATTCTAATTACAATGCTTACTTTTTATTACAGGATTTATATGGTTACTCGGGAATAAAGCCCAGAGCTTATCAGGATTATATGGATGTACTTGGAAGTCCGGCAAATCCAACTCTTTGGAGAATGACTAACACAAAATATATTATACTGGATAAGCCAATTAATTTTCCGGGATTAGTTCCTGTTTACTCAGGAAATAAAACTTATGTTTATGAAAATCAAAATGCTTTACCAAGAGCATACTTTGTTGATACAGTACAGAAGGCATCTGCAATTGAAATACTAAATAAAGTAAAAAATAATCAGTTTGATCCAAAAAAAATTGCATTCGTTGAAGATGCTGAAATTAAAGTTGATAAACCCGATAGCACAGCATCAGTCCAAATAGAGAAATATGGAGATGAGAATATTTATCTAAATGTAAATGCAACCGGAAATAATTTTCTTTTCCTTGGAGATACTTATGTTGGTAAAGGATGGAAAGCTTATGTAGATGGAAATGAAACTCCGATTTACAGAACAAACCATAACTTTAGAGGAGTCATTGTTCCTAAAGGAAACCACAAAATCCATTTTGAGTATTTACCTAAATCTTTTGTTATCACAAAAAATGTTTCACTAGTTTTAAGTTCATTAGTTGTGCTTGGTTTATTGTTTGCTGTGGGAATGAATTTTAGGAAGAAGAAAGAAGTAACGGAATAAAAGGGAACCCTTGCAGGACGAAAAAAAAATAGATACGAAAATAAATTTTCGTTCAGTTTCATTTAAAAAATATTTCTTAAATACTTCCTGGCTTTTATTTGAAAAAGTTGTGAGGCTTATTCTTAATTTTTTTGTTACAATTGCTATAATCAGATATCTAGGTCCAGATCAATTTGGGCTTTATAGTTATGCTATTAGTTTTTATGGATTGTTTGTAGCATTTGTTTCTCTTGGACTTGAAAGTATTTCTATACGGGAATTAGTAAAACATCCTGAACAGCGCGATGAAATTCTTGGTTCCGTTTTTTACACTCAGCTTTTAGGGGCTGTAATTACAATTTCTTTAATCGCCTTAACCCTTTTAATTACATCAGAAGCATTATTGACTTCAGTTCTTATTCTAATTATTTCAGTATCATCTTTTTTTCAAACTTTTAATGTAATTGACTATTACTTTCGCTCAACTGTTAAAGCAAAGTATTCTGTCTATGTTTTATTCACATCTGTTTTGCTGGTTTCTCTAATCAAATTTGCACTGATAATTATAAAAGCTCCTCTTATATACTTTATAATTGCTTTTGCCTTGGAATTTGTTTTTAATGCAATTGGATATTTTATAGTATATCATTTACAGAAATTAAAAATTGTTCAATGGAAATTTGATAAGGAATTGGCAATAAGTTTATTAAAAGATAGCTGGCCATTAATTTTATCAGGAGTAGTTGTTTCAATTTATATGAAAGTTGACCAGGTACTTATTAAAAATATGTTGGATGTAAAAGAAGTTGGATATTATGCCGCAGCGGTTAGATTAAGCGAGTCCTGGTATTTTATTCCCGTTGCAATTAGCAATGCTCTTTTCCCGGCAATTGTAAATGCAAAAAACATAAGCAGAGAACTTTATTTAACTCGTTTACAAAAATTGTATGATATATTAGCCTGGATTGCAATTGGCATATCAATTCCAGTTAGTTTTTTTTCTGCAGAGATTATTAATCTTTTATACGGAAGTAAATATTTATCCTCTGCACCAATTTTAACAATTTACATTTGGGCTGGCGCAGCGGTGTTTCTTGGAGTTGCAAGCAGCCAATACCTTGTTACAGAAAACTTAACCAAGATTTCTTTAATGCGAACAAGTCTTGGTATGATTGCAAATGTAATTTTAAATATAATCTTTATTCCCCAATATGGTATAGTTGGCTCTGCAGTTGCTACATTGATTTCTTATACACTTGCAACATTTTCAATTATATTTTTTAAAGACACATCACATCAATTTGTTATGATGTTAAAATCAATTTTTCTAATTAATCTTATTCCATCATTTAAAAGTCTATGGCATTCACGATAAGTCAAAAAATAAAGACAATAGCAAAACTATTTAGCGAACCAAAAGTTCTATCTGCACTTTTATCCCAAAGGGAATTTGGGTATCTGAATGAAATTGGTTGGTTCGAGTCCTTCAAATCGAATAGATCGATAGATAAAAATAGACGGCCAATTCCATGGTTTGCTTATCCTTTTATAGATTTCTTATCTCCTCGCCTAACAAAAGATTTAGTTTTGTTTGAATTTGGCAGTGGTAGTTCGACATCTTTTTTTGCCGAAAGAGTTAAGCAGGTTATTTCAATTGAACACAACAAAGAGTGGTTTGAAATTGTAAATAAAACAAAGCCTATTAATGTGAAACTAATTTTAACTGATTCAGATTCGGTAGATGACTATTTAAATTATTTAACTAAACTAAATGAAAAGGTAGATGTTATTATAGTTGATGGGTTGCACAGAAATGAATGTTTAATCAATGCTTTGGAAAAGTTATCTGAAAATGGTGTAATTATACTTGATGATTCTGAAAGATCAGAATATAAAAAAGGTATAGAATCTGTTATCGGGAGAGGATTTAAGACGCTAGAATTCTGGGGAATCGCTCCAACGGTTCTATTTAAGAAATGTACTACTCTTTTTTATAAAAGTAATAATTGTCTGAAGGTTTAGTTGTGTACAAAGAGTTTAAACAATTTATATACAGATTATTAATCCCCTTAATACGGATTTACAAATATTTAAGCTGGAAATTTTATCTTTTAACCTGTAAAGAGGTAAAGTTAATTATTGGTGCAGGACCGACTAAATATAAAGGGTGGTTTTCTACTGATATTGTTACTCTTGATGTTACTAAAGAATCTGATTTTGAAAAATATTTTAGCAAAAAAAAAATAAAAAATATTTTGGCCGAGCATGTTTTGGAACATTTAACTGAGCAGGAACTTGAAAAAATGCTTAAGAATTTTTACAAGTATTCAGATGATAAGATAAACATTAGAATTGCTGTCCCGGATGGATTTCATGCTGATGAAAAATATATCTCAATAGTCAAACCTGGCGGGACTGGAGAAGGAGCTGATGATCACAAAAATTTATTTGATGTAAATTCACTGTCATCATTGTTTGAAAGATTTGGATTTGTTGCTCAACCAATTGAATATTGGGATGAAGAAGGAAAATTTCATCATGGCTATAAGAACGAAGAAAATGGTTATGTCAAAAGATCATTTATAAATGATAAAAGAAATAAAAATGGTAATCCTGTTTATACTTCTTTGATAATAGATTTTAAGAAGAATTAAGTAGCATGAACTTAGCACCAATAATCTTATTCGTTTATAACAGGCCAGAACACACAAAAAAAACAATTGATGCTCTAAAATTAAATCAATTAGCTTCAGATAGTTTAATTTTTATTTTTTCTGATGGAAATAAAAATGAAAATGACAGAAAAGCTGTTGAAGAAGTAAGAAATTATATCGTAACCATTTCTGGGTTTAAAGATGTTAAAATTACTTTAAGAGATAAAAATTTAGGTTTAGCAGATTCAGTAATATCCGGTGTTACAGAAGTGATTGAGAAGTTTGGAAAAGCCATTGTTCTCGAGGATGATATTGTTACCTCACCTTACTTTTTAAAATTTATGAATGAGGCTTTAGACTTTTATGAAAAAGATAAAAGAATTTATTCCATCTCTGGTTATAATTTCCCAATAAAAATACCAAAGTCATATCAACATAAAATTTATATTTCACCTCGTCCATCATCCTGGGGTTGGGCAACGTGGAAGGATAGGTGGGGGAAGGTTGATTGGATAATCTCCGATTATGATCAGTTCCTAAGTAACAAAAAAGAAATAAAAAAGTTTAATTTAGGTGGAGATGATTTAACTCGAATGCTAAAAAAGCAAATGTCAGGGAAAATTAATTCCTGGGCAATCCGTTGGACTTATGCTCATTATAAAGGCAAAGGATATTGTTTGTTTCCTCTTAAGTCATTCGCTAAAAATATTGGAGCAGATAGAAGTGGTATTCATACCAGAAAAACAAATAAATTTAATGTTGATGTTTACGAAAAAGAGTATCGGGATTTTCTTTGGGAAAATCCAGAAGTAGATGAGAAAGTTCTTAAAAACTTTCAAAAATTCTTTAGTAAAAAAAATCCATTTAAAAGAATCAGAGATCTTATTCCATAACAATGAAAAATTTAATCCAAATAATTCTTAACTCACCAGATATAATTTCTTCCCCTCCTGTATTAGTCGATATTGGTGCCTCCGGGCAGCTTCATAAAAAATGGAAGTTAATAGCAAAACATTCAATTTGTATTGCCTTTGATGCAGATGAGCGTAAATTTGGATTTATCGAAAAAGAACAATCAAACTTTAAAAAGTTATTTGTTTATAATTGTATTGTCTCAGATGAGGATAAATCTGATCAGATTTTTTATCTTACAAAATCACCTTATTGCTCAAGTATCTTAAAACCTGATCTTAATAGTCTTTCTAATTATTCTTATGCTGACATTTTCCAGACAGTTAACATTTCAAAGTTAAAAACTATTTCTATTTCAACTGCAATCAATGAACTTAATATTAAACAAGTTGATTGGTTTAAATCAGATTCGCAAGGATTAGATTTGCGACTGTTTAAAAATCTAAATGACGGAATTAGGAAGAAAATAATCGTTGCAGAGTTTGAACCGGGCCTTATTGATGCTTATGAAAATGAAGATAAACTTTTTTCTTTATTAGCATACTTGCAGGATAAAAATTTTTGGATATCAGATTTTATTGTTAAAGGTGTTCCCCGAATTTCATCTAAACTATTTAATTCTATTTATTCAAATAAAAGAATTTCTAAACTACTTTCACTATCATTAAAATCTGCTCCCGGTTGGGTCGAATTGACCATGATAAATTCCTTTAACGATAAGGTTGATTTTACGAAACGAGAATATTTACTCGGATGTTTATTTGCGATGATAGAAAAGCAATATGGCTTTGCTTATGAATTATCACTTAAAGGTTTTGAAAAGTATAAAGATCCAATATTTAAAGAGATAAGCAAGAAATCTTTAAAGATGATAAGATTACAACTTTATAAATTAAAATTTCTTCCTTCAGTAAAAAAAAGATTAATAGAGCTTATAACCAGGTAATAATTTTTTATGCGCGTCTTTCTTGAACATACACAATATTGGCTTTACAGGTTTTTTACAAATTCTAATTACAGAAAATTTATTTTTTATTCTATCATCTATGGTGGTAAAAAAAGATTTGTAGCAAGAACTTTCAATATAAATGGGTTAAAAATATTTACGCCTGATTCTCTTTCTTTTATCTGGCAATACAAAGAAATTTTTGCTGATGAGGATTATAAATTTCAATCTGAATCATCTACTCCGGTAATTTATGATTGTGGCGCTAATATTGGCACAAGCTGTCTTTATTTCAGTATTATTTATCCAGGTTCTAAAATAAAAGCATTTGAAGCAGATCCCGCCATAGCAGAGATATTAAACGAAAATTTACTCAGGAATAATATTCGGAATGTTGAGTTAATTGATAAAGCTGTATGGATAAATAATGATGGTGTGCAAATGAGTCTTGAGGGAGCGGATGGTGCTTCAATATTTTCTAATACTAATCCGATAAAAATACCTTCTGTTAGATTGAAAGATATGATTGAAAAAGAATCCAAAATTGATATGCTTAAAATCGATATTGAAGGAGCAGAATATGATGTCTTAAAAGATTGCTCCAGCTCTTTAGACAAAGTGAAAAATATTTTTATAGAGTATCATTCTTATGTTAATTGTGTTCAGAAGCTATCTGAAATACTTGAGATACTTGAAAAGAATAATTTCCGATATTTCATAAAACCTGTTAATGATAGAGAGAAACCTCTGATTAACAGGAAAAATAAATTTAATCCTAATATGGATTTGCAACTAAATATTTACGGATATAAAATAAATTGAAAGTAATTCACCTATCCAGTTCTGATTTTAATGGCGGGGCTGCAATAGCCGCCAAAAGGATTGTTACCGCTCAACGATTACTTCCCGAGCTCGATTCAAAATTATTAGTTCAGATAAAAAGGAATAAAGACAACTTTATTTTTTCTTTAAATACATCAACAGCAAATAAAATATTATCTAGCATCAGACAAGTTGCGGATGAACTCTCAATAAGATTACTGTCTGTTCAGTCTCGCGGCAGATTTACATTCCCATTTTGGGGAGAAGATGTTTCAAAGGATGTTAGTATAAAAGAGGCAGATATAATTAATCTTCACTGGATTAATGGTGGTTTTTTATCGCTGAAATCTTTAGAAAAACTTGCAGCGTTAAATAAACCTGTTGTTTGGACTCTGCACGATATGTGGGCGTTTACCGGCGGTTGTCATTATAGTTCTGATTGTTTTAAATTTCAAACACAATGTTCGGATTGTCCATCTTTTGTGTTTAAATCGGAGAATGATCTTTCTTCTAAAATATTTAATCAAAAGAAAAAAATATTTTCAGAATTAAAGTTAACAATAGTTACTTGCAGTAAATGGTTAGCTAAAGAAGCTTCTCAAAGTGCATTATTAAATGATAGAAAAATAGAAGTGATTCCCAATCCTATCGATTTAACTGCCTATTCCCCAATTAACAAAATCGAATCAAGACAAAAAATTAATTTACCAATTGATAAAAAGTTAATTTTAATTGGCGCAATGAACCTTAAGGATTATAGAAAAGGCTTTAATTATTTAGTGCGTGCTCTTAATTTGTTGTCAGATTCTAACAAAAAAATATCCGATCAGTTTGAAATCGTTGTATTTGGTAAGCTTGATAAAAATGTCGTCAGCCAGATACCACTTAAAGTAAACCAGTTAGGTAAACTTAAAAACTCGGAAGAAATTGTAATGACTTACAACGCCGCGGATATTTATGTGGCTCCTTCTTTGCAGGATAATCTTCCGAATACAGTAATGGAGGCAATGGCTTGCGGTGTTCCGGTAGCTGCTTTTAATGTTGGCGGAATCCCTGATTTAATTGATGATGGAGTTAATGGAATATTGGTTGAATTAAAATCGTCTGAAGAATTAGCAAAAGCTATTGAGAAAATTTTGCTGGATGAAAACCTGAGCAAGAAATTTAGTATCGCAGCCAGACAAAAGATTTTAAATAATTTTGATCAAAAAATTGTGGCTGCAAAATATTATGAGCTTTATAAATCCATCCTGTAAAAACTAATCAACAAGTTTTAAGAGCCTTAGAAAACTCCCGCTTATTTTTTTTCTGTTGTAGAGTTTTGCTTTTTCAATATTTGGTTTAAACTGATCGTAGTTTATTAAAAACTCCACCCCACTTTCATTATATCCAAACATCATCCCTGCATTAGCATCTTCAATTATCTTTTTCACTTCTTCGTTGTTATCACCAAAGGCAATAATTGGATTTCCTGTTCGTAATGCTTCAAATAATTTTCCGGGTACGTGTCGGGGTTCTGTGGCGCAGACTAATATCATATCTGCTTGCATAATTTCTTTGATCATTTCTTTATAAGGTAAAAATCCTGCTAAGTGAACATTTTCTTTTAAGCCGATCGAATATAAGTATTCTAAAATTTCTTTATCTACCGTTCCTATAAAACGAATTGAAATTTTATTCCCTTTGTCATTTTCAAGTTTTATCTGCTTCCAAAAGTTTTTAGGATTTTGATAGGCAAACATATTTCCCGCATGTACTAAAATCTTTTCTATCTTTAGATCGGAATGAATTTCTGAAGCGTCATTTTCTATATTGTCATTCCCACGTAAGTGGGAATCCATATTATCTTTTGTTTTTTGGATTCCCGTTTTCACGGGAATGACCTTGAAATCAGTACTTTTTGACATACTATATCCTGGTAGGCTTTCGAAAACTTCTTCATTATATCCCCAATACAAAACATTTGTCTTATTTCTTAAGAAACTGTACTTCTTTAAATAATCTTCTTCTGTTGATTTTGTTACGAACACAACTTGCTGTGCGTTTTCCAAAACTGATTTTTCAAAATGATTATCAATTTTTTTTGTTAAAGCACTCCGCTTAAGATTCTTATAATAAAAAATATCAACCCACGGATCTATCAGAACAGGTATGTGAGGAATCTTAAATTGCTTGCTGAGTTTTAAACCAATTAAATGTGAGCTGTGCGGCGGACCAATGGATACAATTGTATCTACTTTATTTTTGTCTAGAAAATTTTTTGCTTTTGGTGTTGCTGTAAAATTCCATCCAACTCTGGCATCCGGTACAAATAAATTCATCCTTATCCAGATTGAAATTCTGTGAGTTAAACTTTTATTTTCAAGTGATATAGCATCAGAAGCAACAAGTTTTTCATTTTTCTTTTTGCCGATAAAAATTCTATAAAGATCAAACGGTTCAAGTGCTTTAGATTTTATTATCTGCCAGTTTGGATCAACCTTGCTTAAAAGACTTTCATCTTTTTGAGTGAATGTTTCTTCTTCAACAGTAAGTATTATTGGTTCGATTTCATCTTTGGGAAGATGACGAATAATATCCAAAGGCCAGTGAAGCGATGCTTTACCGGATGGAGGCCAGAAGTATGTGATGAACAAAACTTTTTTCATTATTTTCTGATTATAATCTTGCGCTTAACCGATTTTCCCGAAATTTTTTTCGCTATATTTTTTAATAAAATCTTTCTGCTCAAATTTATACAAGTAAAATGGAATTTGAAACGAATCTTCTATTCTTTATGTTAAACTATAAACTAAAAAGAGGAAATATGTTAATAGATATTGCAACTGCTTCTCCACCTTACAAAGTTGCTCAGAGTTATGCTGCAAGTGAGTTGAAAAAACGTATGGGTGGAACATCGGCTATAAGCAGAATGATTGATATGGCTGCTAATCAATCGGGAATTGATCATCGTTACTTTGTAATTAAAGATGGCGAAGAAAATGCATCCGATAAATTCTTTACTAAAGATGGAACGCATTTTTCTCCGGATACCAAAACACGAATGACCGAGTATGAAAAATGGTCTATCTCATTAGCAAAACAAGCAGTAAAAGATTTAGCTGAAAAAAATAAAATAGATTTTAGTTCGATTGATAGAATAATAACTATTTCCTGCACAGGATTTTTTGCTCCAGGTTTGGATTACGAACTCATAAAAGAATTTAAAATTTCTCCGGGTGTTAAAAGAACTAATATTGGCTTTATGGGATGTGCGGCTTCTTTAGTCGGAGTAAATTCTGTTTGGGAGGCGATGAAACAGAATCATAATGAAAATATTTTGATGGTATCTGTTGAGCTTTGCAGTTTGCATCTTCAAACAGAACCAACAAGAGATAATATTTTAGCAAATATGATTTTTGCCGATGGAGCCGCGGCTGCTTACTTCTCCAAAAATAATCACTCAGATCAAAGAAAGTTGGAAATACAATTTGCTGAGTCATTTCTTTTTGAAGATTCGGCAAAGTTTATGGGATGGAAAATTGGTAATAATGGATTTGAAATGATGCTATCATCCGAACTACCTAAAATTATTCTTAACTCTGCTGCACCCAAAGCAAAGGAAATCTTAATTCAAAAGGGAATAGATATCTCCCAAATTAAACATTGGGCACTTCATCCCGGCGGCAGGGCAATATTAGATTCTCTGCAAAATGGACTTGCACTTTCTGATGAGCAGTCAAAACCTTCACGTGAAGTTTTAAAAAATTTTGGTAACCTTTCATCTGTATCAATACTTTTTGTTCTTAAAAATATTTTAGAAAACACTCAGTTAAATAAAGATGATTATTTGTGTGCAATCGCTTTTGGTCCTGGATTAACAATGGAGTTAGTACTTTTTAAAGTTGTTTAGAATGAAGAGATCATACGATGCTGAAATGATGGATGATTTTTCAATTCAGGATGAACGAATTGATAAAGCGTTACACGAATTAAAAATCATCAATAAATTCCTGGGTGGAATTGCAACAACTAAATCAGCCTTAAAACATTTTGCTCAATCTGTAAATGAAGAATTGAAAATACTTGATATCGGTTCCGGCTCATCTGATAATCTCGTAGCTGCAAAAAACAAATATCCCAATCTGCAAATTCTTTCAATCGATAAAAATCTTCGCGCACTAAGCAGTTCCGAAAACTTTTTACTTAAGGTAAATTCTGATGCGTTTGGACTTCCGTTTAAAAATGAAAGTCATGATATTATTCACGCAGCTCTTTTCCTTCATCACTTTACAGAAGAACAGATACAAATTTTATTAAAAGAATTTTTAAGAACAGCCGCCCGGGGAATTATCATTAACGATTTACAAAGATCATACTTGGCTTTGCTTGGAATTAAAATCTTAACTGTTCTTTTTTCAAAAAGTGAGATGGTAAAAAATGATGGACCACTTTCTGTTAAACGAGGTTTTACCAAAAAAGAATTTTTACAAATTTTAGCAAATGCCGGTATTGCTAATTTTATCATCAAAAGAAAATGGGCCTTCAGATGGATGGTTGTGATTAAGAAATGAATGAATTAAATACTGACATATTAATTATTGGTGGTGGACCTGCAGGATCAACAACTGCACTTTACCTTTCTGAATTGGGATTGAATATCACTTTAATTGAAAAGAAAATTTTTCCAAGAGAAGTATTATGCGGCGAATTCCTTTCTAAAGAAGTAACAGACATTTTAAAAGAGTTAAATATTTTTAATGACTTTCTTTCTTTAAATCCGAACAAACTTAATTCATTCCGCGCTGTTGATGAATCTGGTATCGAATTAAATTCAAACCTTAATTTTGATGCTTATGCGCTGAAGCGATCAGTTTTTGATTTGTTTTTATTAAATAAAGCGAGAGATAAAAATGTTAAAGTTATGCAGCCAGCGGAAGTAATATCTACAATAACATCTAACTGTGAATTTATTTCTGTAATTGAGGAGAACAACGGAAATAAACTTCAGATAAAATCTAAGCTGGTTATTGCTGCTTATGGCAAACAAAATATTTTGGATAAAAAATTTGATAGAGATTTTGTAAATAAAAAATCAAACTTAAACGGAGTAAAGTTTCATCTTCCAACCAATCTTCTTAAAAAGCAGTTTGAAGATGAGATAAGAATTTATACTGATGAAGAACTTTATTGCGGAATGAATCAGGTTAGTGATACTGAAATGACGGTTTGTTTTTTAGAGAACCGCAAACAATCTAAAATCCCATCCCGCGAAAGACTGATTGAGGTAATAAAATCAAATAATCATTTTAAAAAAGTTTTTTCTGAAGATGCTATTGATTATATAAAAACTACAAACATCTACGGAACAGGGAATATCTATTTCGGTAAAAGAGAGGTGGTAGAAAATGGAATTATTATGGTTGGTGATGCGGCTCGTGTAATTTCTCCCTTAGCCGGTGATGGAATTGGAATGGCAATGGAATCAGCCAGACTTCTCTATTCTGTTTTTAGTAAATATAATCCTGATAATATTGATAAAATATATTCAGATTATGTAACGCAGTATGAAAAAATATTTTCAAAAAGATTAAAAACAGCAAAAATTATTCAGGGAATAATATTGAATAGAAAATCACGCAGGTTAGGTTTTGGCTTGGTGAAAAATTATCCTTCACTGTTGCCGTACCTGATTAAGTTCACAAGAAATTCTAAAACAGCTTAAAGTATTTTTTTATATTTGTATGTAACAATTATTTAAATTGAGAAGACTATGCAAGTAAACATTAAAAATCTCCAAAAGTTTATAGTTGTTGGCGATAGAGTTTTAATCAGACCGCAAGAAGACACGAATAAAACATCAAGCGGTTTGTATCTTCCAGCCGGAGTTTCGGAAAAAGAAAGAATTCAAAGCGGATATGTAATTAAAGTTGGACCCGGTTATGCAACATCAGCACAAAGTGAAGATGAACCCTGGAAGGAAAAGGATGAGCAGGTTAAATATATTCCGTTGCAAGCTAAGGAAGGTGATCTGGCAATATTTTTAAGGAAAGAAGCTTTTGAAATCGAATTTGATAAAGAAAAATATCTGATAGTTCCAAACTCGGCAATTCTGCTTCTTATCAGAAACGATGATTTTACGATTTGATTTTAGAAAATTAAAACTGCAACAGCAAACAGAAATGATGATGCAATTATTATTTTCATAATAATTGAGAAATCATTTTTTCTTTCTTTTGCAAAAACTCTTCCGTAATTAAATTCTTCTATCAGATTCAAACCTGGTGCAGCATTCTTCATATTATTTTCCTTTCACTATTATTAAATCAAAAGTTCAGAGATCAGATATATTGTTTGTAATAATAATGCAACTTTTGTGCTAAGAATTATTAAAATCCTTTTGTTGAATTTTTGCTTATTAATGAAGAATTTCTGAAGGAAGTTTATTGATGTGAAAAATAGGTGACAAATGTGGTGACAAATTTTTCGTTTAGGTAAAAAATGTCTTACTTTTCTCTTATCTTTTTAAGTACTCTTTGTAAGCTCCTTTCACTTATACCTAACACAGCAGCCGCCCTTCTTACACTGTTATTAACCAATCCCATTACGTTAATAATATGCCTGTTCTTAGCTTCTTCAATCGAAATTAGATTTTCTGGATCATTGAAGTTTTTTGCATCTTTTTCTGATATGGCAGGAATATCAACACTCTCCAATCTTTGATTATCGTCAGATTGAACAACTGAATTGAAAATAATATTCTCTAACTCTCTTACATTACCCGGAAAAAAATAATGTCTTAACTGAGCTGTAGCCACTCGTGATAACCCGGTTACATTTTTATTATACTTTGCGTTGGCAACCTTAATAAGATAATTGGAAAGAAGGATTACATCATTACCTCTTTTACGTAAAGGAGGCAGACTTATGTGTCCGCGATTTAATCTGTAATATAAATCTGCACGAAACTTTCCTTTGTTTACATCATCTGTTAGATCTCTGTTTGTTGCGGCAATTATTCTTATATCCAATTTAATCGGCTGTGATGTACCGATTTTAAATATTTCGTTATACTGGATTGCACGTAAAAGTTTTCCCTGAAGTTCTTTGGGAATTTCACCTATCTCATCCAAAAAAATTGTTCCGCCATTTGCTGCTTCAAAATATCCTTGCTTATCTCTATCCGCTCCTGTAAACGATCCTTTTACATGTCCGAATAATTCACTTTCAAATAATGTGGGAGAAATTGATGCAAGGTTAACGGCAATAAACGGTTTATCTTTTCGTGGAGAAAGATCGTGGATTTTTTTTGCGATTAAATCTTTACCGGTTCCCGTTTCGCCAACTATAAGAATTGTTTCATTTGTTGGTGCAAAGATTTCTACAAGATTAAAAACCTTGTACATAACATCAGAAGCAGTTATTAATTCTTTAAAATTATTTTTTCTGGATTTCTCTTTAGCGGA
>DAIRCT010000040.1:0-28627 GCA_036796535.1 Ignavibacteriaceae bacterium | reverse complement strand
CCAAACACATTTACATTATTAGGAAACTCAATAGTAAATTTAAAAGGAACTATTTTAGTTTCTCCCGGATTAAGTTTTAGATGCCAGACTAACTCATTGTTTTGATTAAACCTTACTTCTTTTTCAGAAGGTGTGATCAATTCTATTTTTATTTTTTCATTCATTGCAACTGGAAGCTGATCAAGAATAGAAATACTTTCTTCTGTTTTACGATTATTAGTTACTTTGATTTCAAAATCATAAGTAACACTGCGGCTTCCACCAAATAATCCTTTTGATTCTATAAAACGATTCTTAAGAATTTTTTCGCATTTGATGCTCTCATCAATTCCAAGTGCAATTTCAAAAGTATCGGTGGCAACGATTGTGGTCATATAAGTTCTGTTTACAAAATCGTTATCAACAAAAATATTTATTTCTCCTTCAAGCAAAGGGTACTCATTATTGTTTATCACTTTCCCTTTCAAATATACTTTGGGCAGTATTTTAGGAATAGCCGTGTATGAAAACTCTATCGGCAAAGTATTCATTGCAATGGTTACTTTGTGCGGACTGTTATCACTTGGAATTGTGTTCTTTGTATTCAACTCAAATGTTGTAGAAAGATCCTTTGCTTTTACATCGCTGTAAACAGGTAATTCTATATTAGCATCTTTATCGTTAGTTGTAATTCTTAACGCATTTGTACTTGATTTTTCGATTAATGGTCTGGTGCTTGTAACAACAACCTCACCTACAGAGAATTTTGATGGTGTAAGTGATAGATTCAAGTTCGCAACATTTTTTTCGATGACATCCATTCTAATAGAATATGACTCATATCCAATATAAGATGCCTTTAAATTATAACTTGCTGCCGGAATATTTGTAACATAAAATTTTCCAGTAACATCTGTTGCGGAGCCGAGAGAAGTTCCCTCTAGAATAACATTAGCTCCAATTAATGGTTCACCAGTTTCTGCATCAGTTACATAACCCGTTATTGCTCCCTGTCCTTTAGGAAGTCCAAAATTTTGATCATAAGAAATATTGACATTACCCTGATTAATGTTGTTTATTTTTACATCACCTTTTTTTTGTGGAAGCGGATTAACATCAAGAAACCAGGGATCCAATTTTGGCAAAGTTTTTACTGATAAAGGATCAGCAGTTGAAAATGTAAGCTTAACATCTTTCCAATCTTCACCTGTAGATTGCTGCATCATAGCAAAAAAAGATAATTCTAATTGTTTAGTTTTTGATGATACGCGTGCATCATAAATCGGATACCAATTTGCACTGTTTACAATGTAAGAAGCTTGAATATTTGCTTTGGTATTTTCTGCAGCATCAATCTTTACAATGATCTCTTTATAATTTCGCTGCTCAACTTTTCTGGTTTGATCAATTGTAGATTTTAATGCGCGAATTTCAGGATCGAGTAAAGATCTTTTATAGGATTCATCTCTGATACCTTTATAAATTTCGTTCAAGTTGGAATCAATAAACTTTAGCAATTCACTCCATTCTTTAGGAGAATTAGTGCTGATTAAAATTTTTTGATTTGCGTATTTAATCGATTCAGCTTTTAAAGATTCTATAAATGCTTTTTTACTGTCGTAGATTGCTAATTGATCTGTTGAAACCTGCATTTGACGATTAAGCTCATCAATTTTTTTCTGAAGCTCATTTATTTTTTCTTCTCTTATCTCGGCAGTAAATCTGCGTTCAACTTTTACATCAAGGATTTTTATTTCACTATTTCCGTTGGCAGAAATACGAACGGATTCATCTTTAATATCTGTAGTAAGATCAGAAAATAAAATTGTATTCTCTCCTTTTTGAAGAATGACATCAGCAGAACGGGTTACCATTGCACGATCTTTGAAAACAGTTGCTTCAATTACTTTTGATTCAACCGGTTTAACTTGTGCGAGACTAATTGAGGAAAGAATTAACAAAAGAAAATACTTTTTCATTTTATCACCCTGTGATTTGATGAGAAATATAGTGCTACCCTAGAACAGAATTTTTATATTTTACAAAAGTCGCCCCTCGTCTAAAATAACGAGGCACTGTAATATTAAAAGAAAATCATATTGTAATTATCGTTACAATTAAAAATTAGACTATTCGAAAGAAAAAATCAAATTATAACATTACGTTGAACAACATAAATAGAGTGCTTCTGTTTCTTATGAAGCGTTTAATAGTTATCTAATGAGCACCATTTTTTTTATTAATGAAACTCCACTTAGTTGAAGTTTATATAAATAAATTCCACTTGCTAGATTTGTTGGACTAAAATTAACCTCATATTTACCTGCTTCACGATATTCATTCACTAAAGTAGCAACTTCATTCCCAAGAACATCATAAACTTTTAATGATTGGTGACCGTCCGTTGAAGACTGCCAACTGATTTTTGTGCTTGGATTAAATGGATTTGGATAATTTTGTTCAAGTATAAATTTATCTGGAACATTCACAGGTTCTACTACAGATGGCTGAAGTTGATTGAAATATAATCCATCTGTAGTTGCTGCCCAGATTTTGTTATCGTAAATGTACAGATTTATTAAATTATGGAATTGATGATCTAAAGGATTCCAGGTATTACCCAAGTCATCTGAATACCAAACAAAAAAATCAGTAGGACGCGTATATCCAGCATAAATGCGATTGTTATCCTTTGCAAATGATACAGCATCTAACGGCAATGCTCTTATACCAACAGAATCCCAGGTAATTCCATTATCAATGCTTTTGTAAATGCCGAAACGACTTCCTGAAAATATTACGTTTCCAATTGCTAAGAATGCTCTTGTCGTTAAATTTATTCCACCCGGAGTTTGAATTCGTGCCTCAATCCATTCTAAAGAACCTTTGGGACGGAGATAGTAATATCCACTTGCTCCCGAACTTAAAATTATGTTTGTATTTGTTACAGCGATATCATTTGTTGTCCAGGCAATTTTATCCGGTAAGTTTTCATTATACTCTTGCCAAATGTTTGAGCCAGGTTTTAAAATATAAACACCACCACCATCAGTAGCATAAATTATAGTATCTCCTGAACTGACAAATTTTTTTGCATATTCAGCATATGCTCCAAGTCCTGAATTAAAAGGTGACCAGGAAGATCCGCCATTGTTGCTGATGTACACTCCACTGCCGTATGTGCCTAGGTACATTAAATTTCCAAATTTGTAAAGTGCAGTAATTTCAATCGGTGATCCAATCGGAGCCATAGCTGTCCAGGATAGTCCGCGATTATTACTGATATAAAGTGAATCACCCCCAACAAAAATATTATCTCCATCAAAAAGTGCTGAGTAAATGTAAGGAGAAGATATCTCTTCAACCTTACTCCATTGCGCCAGTGATTGAATAGTAAAAATTAAACAAGTAGATAGAATGAATAAATATTGCCTCATAATCATCCTTAATTATTTTTTAATTGAATTTGATTAGTCTGAATTGATAACGCAATTTTAGTGCTTGATCTCAAAAATAACAACCAGAAAATATGTATTTCTTTTAAGTGGTTTATAGGGGATTTGAAAGGTGATTAATTTATTTGAGGTAGATCATTTTTTTAGCTTCATAAAACGTTTCAGTCTGCAACCTGTATATATATACTCCTGAAGACAGATTAATTGCATTATACGACACATCGTAAAACCCATACGATTTTTCTTCATTAACTAAAGTTGCAATTTCATTTCCTAAAACATCAAATACTTTTAAACTAATTTTGCCCTGTTCAGGAATGTTGTATTTAATAATCGTATTTGAGTTAAATGGATTTGGACTGTTTTGATAAAGATAAAATCTCTCCGGTTTAACAATTAAATTAACACGAGTTATTTTAAATGAATCTATCAGAAAACCATTAACATTTATAAACTTAAATATCATTTCTGAGTTATTTGATTCAATAAACATCGCACCGTAATTATCATTATACCTTACCAAGCTTTCTGGAATCGGTGCCAGAAATGAATAAATGCTTTTACCACCCAGACCGTTAACTACATAAAATAAACTATCTGCGTATAATCTTTCATAATTATGTTCGTGACCGGAAAGAATAATATCCGCTCCCCATTTTCTGAATGGCCATCTCATATAAGCTGTTGAACCGTGGGGACCTGAAGAGTATGGCGGATGATGAAAATAAACCACATTCCACATTTGCGAAGATGAATTTTGCAAAGCATCTTTTAACCACTTTGCCTGTAATGAGTTTTCATCTATTCCGTCGGGTTCATTCGGGTCGCTGTCTAAAACAAAAAAATGAATGTTCTTTTCTGTAAAATCATAATATCGTTCGTTGTCGGGTAATTCAAAATAATTTAAATAAGGTTCAGCGTTTTGTGCCGCCCAATCGTGATTGCCAAGTGAGGGATAAAATTTATTATTTAAACTGCCGTCTCCGTAGCTGCCTTTATAAGGGTAGATATATTCATGATAATATTGCCCAATGTTTGCATCGATAGTGGAGTCTGAGCCAACCTCATAATTATTATCACCAAGTGTAATTATAAAATCGGGATTCCAGCTTTTAACCAGATTAGCAACGGCAAGTTCATTTGGTCCCGCTGATCCATAATCACCAATAGCAGCAAATCTTGCTTGAGAAAATGCTTTTAAATTTGTTGCAATTAAGAATAGAGTGATAAGAAGAAGATATTTGATAAATATAAAATTCATCCTGATTCATTTTTCTCTGTGCATCTTTGGTGAAAAAGAAATTACCGCAGTGGCGCAAAGATTATTTTAATTTTACTTCAGAAATAACCGGATAATGATCTGATGGATATAACCCGTTATATGTTGTTATATCAATTATGTGATTTAAGACTTCTACTTTATCATTCACAAAAATAAAATCAATTTTGTTATCGGGTTCGATTTCTTTCCCGAATCCATTAAAGGAAATGTTGCCACCGACACTTTCTGTTTTAGAAATTATGGATGCATCAGATAATGCTTCTGTAATTATTTTGTAACCATCTGATTTAGAAGTGCAGTTAAAATCACCTGATAAAATAACGGGTAAATTATTCGAGAACTTATTTATTTCATTTACAATTAGTCTAGAACTTTCTGTTCTTGCTTTTTCTCCAATGTGATCAAAATGTGTGTTGAGAAAATAAAATTCTTCTGATGATTTTAAATCTTTTAACTTTAAAATTGTAACGGTTCGATTCAAAGCCGCATCCCAACCTTTTGAAACAAGCCCGGGAGTTTCAGAGAGCCAAAGTGTTTTTTGTTCTTCAGGTATAAAGCGATTTTTCTTGTAAAGTATTGATGCGGATTCTCCTTTGTCTTTTCCATCATCACGACCAACACCATAAAAAGCATAATCATCCAGCATCTTAACTAAATCTTTGATCTGAAATTGTTCAGCTTCCTGCAATCCAATTAAATCGGGATTGTGAGATTTGATCATATATGCAACTAAAAATTTTCTTTTGCTCCAATGATTAACATCAGATGAGTCTTCACAATATCCGCAACGAATATTGTAAGTCATTACTTTTATGTTTTCTGATTGAGCAAAAATAGTTGAGCATAATAACAGTAATAAAAACACAACAATTAATTTTTTCATTTTAAAAAGACCTTCTAATATTTCCTTATGGTTGTTCAAACTTTAAAGTGATTCCAATTTTTCTAAAAGCTTGACCATTGCAAAAGTATCAAGCTTGCAATACTCCAGTAGGTTATGCCTTATCTCTGCAATACGCATTAAGTCCGTTTCGTAATAAAGACTTTCAAATGCTATTGATGCCAGTCCGCCTTCATTTATTTCAAGATTTTCATAACTTAATTCAGGAACCAATGCAGGCAAAACATATTTGATAGAATATGATCCCTGCATTTCACTTGTATAATAATATTTCTTCTGAAACGGAAGCATTAAATCTTTAATACGACTTATGCGTTCTTCAATATCCTTTTTGTATTTCGGAAATGCTTCTGCAATTTCTTTTAATCGAAGCGTCTCAAAAGATTTATTGTAGGTGAGAATATCTCCATCAGTTTTTGTATCACGCAAAAGATTTTCTATAAATTTTATACGCGGATCATTTTCCGCATCTGCTAAAAATTCAAAATGGTCAATTTTACTTTTTCTGTTTTTCTTGTAATGAAGTGAGTACTGAAATGGTATTTGCTGATATGGTTTAGAATTATCAAACATAGGCACAGCCGGCTGAAAGGTTTCAAAATCCATAAAGTAAATCGGATAATTCAAATCAGATAAAAATTCTTTGATTGCTTTTTTATCAATTAAATCTTTTTTGCTTCTGTAAACATCAAGCTGAAGCCGGGCATTTTTAGAAAGATCAGCATCATCAGGAACATCTTCTAATTTTATAATACCATTTCTATAAAGATCATATTTTTTATTAAGATGAATTCCGGAAAGATCAAAGATAGAATTTTCAGGAATATGTTTACGGCAGTATTCATAAAATCCACAAACGTACGGATCGTAACAGTGCTCGCCGATATCAATTTTAGGAATAGATTTTTTACTCAGAACATCTTTAAATCTTTCGACTTTCTCTTCAACCCATTTTTGAAGTGGAAGAATTAGTTTTAGCACTGATTCGGTAATAAAAAGCTTATCCAGCTCAAGCTCACCTTTTCTCATATATTGATTATTGATATACGTGATTGAAAAATCTTTAACTCTGTATCCGCAATTTGAAATAACCCAGTATTGCAAAGCCGCATCACGAATGTAAGTTTCTGAAATTGAAGTTGAGCTTTTTACTTCAAAAACTTTTAATCCGGATTTATCACTAACAACAATATCAGCAACAGAAAGAACATCCTTGAAATTAAAAGATGCTTCATAAATTACTTTTTGTTTTTGCTTAAGCAATCCGCTTGTAACGATAACTGCTTCATCATAATCTAAATGTGATTCTGGCGAGGCATCAATTCCACCCGGAAAAAGCTGCTGAGCAAGTTTTCCAACATCTGTACCGCGTTTGAAAATTGCTTTCTGCATTTCAGAAAGCTGATCCATTTCGTTGTAATAGTATTTGTAAAGGTAAAGATGCTTTTCGCATTGCACCCCGCGAATGAAAGATGATTTGCTAAGAAGATGTGAAGACATTGAAAATCCTATCTGCAAAAATTTTGTATAGTAATTTAATCTTTTTGGAAATCAATTTTGTAATTTAAATAAGCCATTTTCTAAAGGGTTGATAATATGAGAATCATTTTAACTATTAGTTTATTTTTGTTTGCTCTGACTATTCTTGCACAAGATAAGATTTACACGAAAGGATTGCCAAATGGTTATGCCTGGACGGCACCATCATTAGTTAGTTCACCTATTTATGCAAAAGATGAATCGCTTTTAGCTAGTTTAGCTCAACGAAACTATTTGTCCAATATTGATTCCTCTATAAATAAAAATTCTTTCCCACTTGATTGTGATCCCGATATTAACAAGTTGCTTAAAGAGAATAAATCAATAGATTTTAAGGAAATTGTAAAGTCAATAGATAAGTTTTATACGATAAAAGAAAATCTTATTATACCTGTTTTAGGCGCTTATTGCTATTGCATTAAAGAACTGGCGGGTTATTCCGAAGTGAACTTAAAATCTTATAAAGAAAAACTTCTTGAGTTTTCTAAATCAGATTTTAAAAAGTGATGGTTCTTCAGGTTTCTTTTTAGATTTCTTTTCTTTTTTCTTCTCTTTAAGAAAATCAGCAAAGTCTTCTTTTGCGATAATATAAACCTTCCCGACCTGCTCGGCTTTTAAACTGCCTTTTCTGATATGATACAAAACAGCGGAATGGCTTACATCCAAAAGTTTTGCAACTTCCTGAACACTAAAAAACTCTCTCATAGATGTTCCTTACAATATGAATACATCTTTGATTGTTAATTTACTTAGCTGCCTTAACAGATTCAATCATTATTGACTGTTATTTGTGCGATTTATGAGTTAAAATTAAATGTTATTTCGCCTTTGATAATGAATAATTTATGAGTCTGAATAAAAATCTTTTTGCAGTTTTTATTTTTAGTATCGCAATGGCTTATCTGGAATCTGCTGTAGTTGTCTATTTGCGGTATCTATATTATCCAATGGGATTTATCTTCCCAATTAAAATGATTCCAAATCAAACTTTGTTTATAGAATTAGGTAGAGAAGCTGTAACAATTATAATGCTTTTAGCTATTGCACTTTTGAGTAGTAAGTTGACAAGGCAAAGAATATTCTTTTTCTTTTTTGCTTTTGGTGTGTGGGATATTTTTTATTACATCTGGTTAAAAATTTTTATTAACTGGCCTCAAACATTACTTGCAGATGATTTACTTTTTTTAATTCCAGTTCCCTGGATTGCCCCAATTGTTGCTCCGATTTTAATTTCAGTATTATTTATTACTATTTCAATTATGGCTTTGAAAAAGATTGAAAAAGGAAAGCAAGTAGAAATTAGTAAAACTAATGCTGCAATTATTTTGGTTGGCGTTTTGTTGATATTAATAAGCTTTATGTGGAATTATCGGGAAAGATTAATTTCAACTTCTCCGGTTGAATTTTTTTGGATGGTTTTTATTATAGGATTATTGCTAATGATTGCAGGAGGAATTAATATAATCTTACAAAAAGGCGAAGAAAAAAAATCACGCAAAGCCGCTGAGCCGCAAGATTAAATTATCTGCGACTTTGCGTCTTTGCGTGAAAATCATTTCTTCATCATTAAATCTATTTTACAACATTACCTTCTTTATCCAGCAAAATAGGATCACCAAAACCGAGTTCTTTTAACTTATCCATTTGAGTGGCTTTATCACCCGCAATCAAATAAATCATTCTATCGGGCTGAATAAATTTCTGAGCTAACTGCTTATGCTCATCAAGCGTCATTTCATAGACTTGTTTTTCCTGATCAATTACATAATCAAATGGTAAATTGTATTTTGCAATCTGTGTTAGCATACCTCGTAAAGCAGCAAGTGTTTCAAATCGCAATGCATTGGATTTTATCAGTGCATTTTTAGTGAAATCAAGATCTTCTGCAGAAATACCATTACGATATTTATTCATTTCATCTCTAAAAATCTGAACTGATTCAAGCGTAGCATTTGATTGAACTCCGGCTGAAGCAACAAAATATCCGGGATATTCAGTTCCCGAAAAATTAGTTCTTGCTCCGTATGTATAACCTTTCTCTTCTCTTAAAATCATATTAACAATACCATTAAAGCTTCCACCAAGTTTGTAGTTCATTATAATTGCTTTAAAGAAATCGGGATCTGTAAAAGCAGGTCCTAAGCTTCCAATCCTGATCTCTGATTGTCTCGCTCCCGGAAAATCAATAAAGTAGCAGACAGAAGCTTTAAGTGGTGCCGGTGTTGGAACTTCCGGGAAATTAACTTCATGTTTATTCCAATTCTCTTCTAATGATTTAAATTTATCAACTGCATTGTTTTCATTAGCGTTTCCAGCTATCACAATATTAGTAATCTGAGGTGCAAAATTGTTTTTATAATAATTTTTAAGATCATCTAAAGTAATAGCGGAAACAGATTTTTCAGTTCCCATTAAATCATTAGATAAAATATTGTTTTCACCGTAAACAAGTTTTTGAAAAACATTTGAAGCCGTTGCAGCAGCGGAAGTTTTATTTCTTTTGATATTTTCAATCGTCTCGTTCTTTACACGTTCAAATTCTTTTTCATCCCATCTTGGTTCAAATAAAATCTCTTTTGCCAGATTGAATGTTTCATCAAACTTTGATGAAAGACAATTTGCCTGAATTACAATTGACTCATTAGTTGAATAAACATTAATTCTTGATCCCAAATCATCAATGGCTTCTTCAAGTTCAACCGGTGTTTTACTTTTTGTGCCCTGCATCAGCATTTTAGCCAGCAGATTAGAAATCCCTATTTTATTTTTATCATCAAGCAGCATCCCACCTTTTATATTGATTTGAAAATCAACCAAAGGCAATTCATTTTGCTCAATCCCATAAATTTTTAATCCGTTACTTAATTCATTGCTCCAAACTTCGGGTGTTTTTAAGGCAGGATCTGGTCCTAATGCAGGAATTTTAGACCGATCAAAATCAGATTTAATCTTTTCAACTTTCACTTGATTTTCAGGTAAATTTCTTTTTTCAAGTTTTTGTTCTTCAGTAAAAGAATTCAGATTTTCACCTGGAATAACAAATAAAGGTGAATTATCTGCAGCTAAATCAAGTTTGCCTTTAGGAACAAAACTTGTAAGAACATAATTTTTATTTTTGATATACTTGTTATAAACATCCCAAACGTCATCCATTGTAACAGAAAGGCTGTTATTTAAATCCTGATTTAGAAAATCGGGTAAGCCGGCAAAAATATTATATCCGGCAAGTGTGTAAGCTTTACCAAGTACACTGGAGATACTGTTATAAAAGTTTGTTTCAATCCCCGCTTTAGTTCTCTCAAGGTCTTTTTCTGTAAACTTATCTTTTTCAAATTTGTCAAAGGATTCAAAAATTGCTTTCTCAACAACTTTTAAACTAACATTCGGAAAAGCACGTATTCTTATTCTAAAATCACCGGCTATCTCGCTGCTATTTTGATTTGTGCTTACGGAAGGAGCAAGTTTTTTATCTTCAACAACTACTTTGTATAAAGGAGATTTCTTTCCTTTACCAAGCAAGTCAGCTAACACATCTAAAGCGTAAGAATCTTTGGTGTATTGTTCAACGGTAGGAAAAACCATTGTTAGCTCGGGTGATTGTGCAAAGTTATCTTCATAAGCTGCACGTTTTTGTTTATCAAGTGTAACACGCATCGGTTTGATACTTTGAACAGGAGCTGAAGCGGGGATTGATCCAAAGTATTTTTCAATCCATTCTTTTGTTTTATCAACATCAAAATCACCTGCAACAACCAGAGTTGCGTTATTTGGTCCGTACCATTTTTTATAAAAATCATGAACATCTTTTAGTGTAGCATTTTGTAAATCTTCTAATGAACCAATTGTAGTCCAGTTGTAAGGATGACCTTCAGGATATAAAAGCTTTCCGATTATATAACTTGTTTGTCCGTATGGGCGGTTATCATAATTTTGTCTTTTTTCATTCTGTACAACCTCTTGTTGATTCAGAAATGCATCGTAAGTTGCAGTTGGTAAAAGAAAACCCATACGATCGGCTTCAAGCCAAAGAGACATTTCAAGTGCACTGTTCGGAACAACTTCAAAATATATTGTACCATCCTGCCAGGTGCCTCCGTTTAAGGTACCGCCATTACCTTGAATTAATTTAAAGAATTGATCCTGACCAACATTTTGAGATTCCTGAAACATAATGTGTTCAAATAAATGTGCAAATCCTGTTTTACCCGGAACCTCTCTGTTTGATCCAACATGATATTGAATTGCAACTGCAGTAATTGGATCAGATTTATCCTGATGAAGAATTACTTCTAACCCATTTTTGAGTTTATACTTCTCATAATCAAGTTTAAACGCCTTTTTCTGGGCAATTCCATTTAAACAGAAAATAAAAAGAACAAGAAAAACAATTGAGAATGATTTGTAGAACATTAGTCTCCTCCTGAATAAAAATAAAAATTAGTGCCTTAACTTTATGAGATTTTATGAAAGGAGCAATGAAAATATGATGGATGGAAAGAATAAAAATATTCCAGGTTTAAAACGGAATTAAACTGAAAGAAAAAGAAATTTTAACAGCTATAAGTCAAAAACAGTTTTTGAAAATCTTTTCTTTTGTATGCGATCCTTTACAAGTGCTGAGACATAAACTGATGCAAAAATTAGTACAGAAAGAACAAGAACCCCAATGGCGATAGTTGTTGGATCACTAACGCCCAACATAAACGACAATAGCTGAATCACTGCAAAAATTAACATTGATCTCATATTGCTTTCTTAATTTTTTATGAATGAATGTTTATTTACAGCCAAAAATATGAAGTTAAAAATGATTAGTTGTTAAGCCAGTGTTATTTTAAGGTTAAGTAATTGTTAAGTCCCGCCAATTTTTTTACAATTTTTTGACAACTCTGATTGTAAGGAAATACATCTTTCCGTTGGAAATAATTTGATTTTAAAAAGTTTAATAGAACAATAAATCAATAACTCTAATGGAAACATCAATAATAAAACATCATAGAATATTTTCGCTGGATTTTGCAAAAGACTATCTCATTACTATGAGACCATACTTGCTATTTGTTTCGGGTATAACCGGTATTTGTGGAATGTCTTTCATACAAGATATGACGCCTTTAAAGTCAGTATTAATATTTACCGCATCTTTTCTATCATATGGATTTGGTCAGGCACTAACGGATGTTTTCCAAACTGATACTGATTCAATATCATCACCATACCGCCCTTTAACACAAGGAATAATTTCTAAAACACAAGTTTTATTAATCAGTTTAATTGGTCTGATATTCTGTGTCGGTGTTTTTGCTATCTACAATTATATAAATCTTTTACTCGGATTATTATCCGGAATTGGTTTGGCAACTTACACTTACTTCAAAAAGAAATTTTGGGCAGGACCATTTTACAACGCCTGGATTGTAGGAGTTTTATTTTTAATGGCTTTTTTATGCGGATCAGATTTTAGCTCAATAGTAAATAGTCCTAATCTGATTTATTCCTTGCTTGCTGCCTTTTTTGGATATGCAAACTTTGTTCTTGTGGGATATTTTAAAGATGTTGAAGCCGATAGACTTACAGGTTACAATACTTTGCCCGTAGTTTATGGAAGAAGAGTTGCCTCTGTTGTTTCAAATATTTTTGGATTGCTTACAATTACTTTTACCAGTTTAGTTTTCACAAACTCCTTCTTATGGAAAGATATAATTGAAAAAAACCTTTATGCTTTAGCCATTTTAGCTATTGGAATAGTCGTGATGATTCTTTGTCAGATGTTTGTTCACTTCATTAAAAATGATAATGAATCCAGTAAAGCAATTAGTTTGTCAGTTCATGCATATATCATTTTACTTTCGTCGATAGCTTTACTTAATAAACCGGACTGGATTCTTCCGTTTGTAATTTTTTATTTATTGTTCAATCTGGCTATGATTTTGAGACCGGAAAAAAAACAAATCTAATATGAATATTATTCTAAATACAAAAGCTGTTGCTGGTAGCGCTGAAAAAAAATGGAATTCTCTTAAGGATATTCTTATAGGGAAATTCAGTGATTGCAAAATTATTAATGTGGCGGAAATTGATTCGCTTGAAAAAATAGTAAGAAGAGCAATTGAAACTAATGATACTAATTTTATTATTGCCGGCGGTGATGGAACGGTAAATAATTTTGTTAATTCTATTTTGGAGGTTTTAAATGAAAGCGAAATTAAAAACATTAAAATCGGTGTTGCTGGAATTGGTTCGAGCAATGATTTTTGTAAGCCATTTAATCCGAAAAACTTTATAAATAATATTCCTTGCAAAATTAACTTTGATGATATCCAATTAAGAGATGTCGGAGTAATCAACTATAAGAGCGGGTTTCAAACACTTACCAAATACTTTTTACTTAATGCAAGTATTGGTGTAACTGCAGAGGCAAATAATATTTTTAACAATCCTGATTTTATTTTAAAATTCTTTAAAAAGCATTTTACAGATTTAGCTATTATTTATGCGGCTTTAAGAACTATTTTAACTCACAAAAATTTTGATGCTAAAATTATTTTTAATTCCTATGAAACTTATTCATTCCCGATTTCAAATTTATCAATTATAAAAAATCCAAACATTTCAGGTAATCTTTCATATCCCGGTGAAGCAAATTATCAGAATGGATTATACGACATCTATCTTGCTTACTCTATGAACATATTTAATTTGATTTGCTTGTTAAAGTCTTTAAGTCATAAAACTTTTCCCAAAAGTGAAAAGACAAAACAAAGTAAATCCAGCAGATTAAAAGTTACTTCTGAAAAAGATTTCTTTATTGAATTTGATGGAGAAATAATCTCAACAAATTACGCTGAGTTTTATATTCTAAATAAGTATATAAATGTATGCGCCAATTAAAAGACATAATTGAAAATAAGATTATTAATAATCTAACTAAATCATTTTCGCGTTCGCCTTTACAAGTTAATAAGTTGCATGAAACTGATGCGGAAATTATTAAGCTTGATGATTCTCCTTACAATTTGGCGATAACGATTGATACTATATCAGAAGAAATAAAAACAGGGTTATATTCTGATCCCTATCAGATTGGCTGGATGAGTGTTATGGTTAATTTGAGTGATCTGGCTGCAGTTGGTGCCTCTCCAATTGGAATTGTGATTTCACAAATTCTTCCGAAAAATATTTCAGACGATCTTCTCGAAAAACTTCAAGCGGGAATTAATGATGCGTGTATGAAATGCAAAACATTTGTGCTTGGCGGTGATACAAACTTTGGCGATGAACTCATAATTTCAGGTTGTGCAATTGGTACGGTTAATAAAGCAAAACATCTATTCAGAATCGGGTGCCAGCCGGGTGATAAAATTTATGTCACAGGAAAAGTTGGAATCGGAAATGCTTATGCAGCGCAGAAGTTGTTATTTAATAATCAAATGGATTCCCGCCTTCGCGGGAATGACAATCTCAGATTTTTTCCAGAGGCAAAGCTAGAATGGAGAAATATTTTACTTAAATATGCTACAAGTTGTATTGATACAAGCGATGGAGTTCTTTCTTCACTCGATCAGATAATGAGATTAAGCAATGTTGGATTTAAGTTTAGAAATGATTGGAGTGAAACATTAGAAGAAAAATCTAAACAGTTATTCCATAATTATAATTTACCATTATGGCTTTTACTTACCGGTGAGCATGGTGAATTTGAATTATTGTTTTCTATCCCTGCAGAAAAGGAGAAAGAATTTTTAAACGAAGCTAATATTATAAACTTAAATCCTGTTTATTTAGCAGATGCTGAGTCAGTGCTAAACATCAAAATAAATCTTTACAATAAAGAGCAAATATTAGATTCTGAAAAAATTAGGAATCTTGCATTTGAAAAAGATTTCAGCCCGCACAAATATCTTCAAAAATTGATGGAGATAGATGAAGAGTTAAAATGAAGTGATCTGTCGGTTTTGTTAGTTGGGCGATTGCTTCTTCGTTAACTCCTACTAATGACATCCTACATTTTGTCACTGCAAGGAACGAAGCAGTCTAACTTTTAGAACTAAGATTGCTTCACTCGAAGACTCGTTCGCAATGACTATTATTCTTACGATTACAAAAAATAAACAATAGTGCATGACAAATTTTTGACAATTCTATTAAATCTTACTGACACCTTCTTATCAAAATCATATTAGTTTTCTACCAGAAATCAGACAGGTAAAACAAGACGAGAAAGAGAGTAATAAAATGTTAACAAAGCAAGCTTATTCAGGTGGTGAAAATTTTGATTTAAGAGATATTCTTTTAAGAGGAAGAAGAATCTCTCTGTCAGATAGAACAAATTTCTTCGGGGAGTTTTTGAGAGGATTATCTAATAACAAACAAATGTTACACTTAAGATGTATCTCCAGTCCCTCTGATCGCGAAGTTGAAGTTTATGATGAATATTTACGCATCACAAGAAGAATGCTGATGTTTGGATCAAATAATTACCTCGGATTTGCAAACCATCCTTACATAAAAGAATATGTGAAAAAAGTTATTGATGAATACGGAATCGGAATAGGTGGGCCTCCTTTGTTAAACGGATATACAAAAATTCATAAAGAACTGGAAGAAAGAATTGCCGCACTTAAAGGAGCTGAGGATTCTCTTATTTTCTCAAGTGGATATGGAGCAAATGTTGGATTAGTTTCTGCATTAGTTGGTCCTGAAGATCATGTGGTTTATGATCAATTTAGTCACGCATCTTTTTATGATGGAATGAAAATGTGTGATGCAAGAGGAATTTATTTTTTGCATAATGATGTGGAAAACTTAAAAGCAAGATTAGAAGATGCAAAAAAAAGTAACCCCAGAAATATTTTTGTTGGTGTTGAGGGCGTGTATTCGATGGATGGAGATATTGCTCCGCTTGATGAGATATTAAAAGTTTGCAAAAAATACGGTGCAATTCTTTTTGTTGATGATGCACACGGAACAGGAACAATTGGAAAACACGGTGGTGGAGTGGGTGATTATTTTGGATTGGAAGGCCAGATTGATTTAGTGATGGGAACCTTTAGTAAAACATTTGCTGTAACCGGAGGATTTGTTGCTGCAGCAAAACCATTAGTTGATTACTTAAGATTTTTTGCACGATCATATATGTTCTCTGCTTCTATTTCTCCTGTTACAATTGCTTCAGTTTTGGCGGGCTTAGATTTACTGGAAAATGATCCCTCAATTCTGGATTCACTGCGAAGTAACATTAAATACGCCGCAAAGCTTTTGAATGATATAGGATTTAATGTTGCAAGTGAAACACCAATAATTCCATTGCGTGTTCCTATTGAAATGAACATTAGAGATGCTGCATACAAATTCCATGAAAGAGGAATTTTTATTAACTCGATTGAATATCCAGCAGTACCTGTCTCTCAACAAAGATTTCGTATTAGTATAACTGCAAGTCACACAAAGGAAGATATAAACAAACTTGTTGAAGTGATTGAAGAAATCTGGAATGAATATGAAACTAATCAACCGGAAACATTAATTTTAAAAGCTAGGCAAGTAGAGTATAGATGTGATTACTAAATAACTCATGTTACACAAAATGGCAACCTCGGAGGTTTTTCATCACCACGAAAGGAAAATATAAAAATGAAAAAGCATAACAAATCTAAACCGAAACTTTTAATAATAGTTTTGTTCCAAAATCTTTTAGATGAGGAACCATATTATGCAAAAAATCCGGCACCGCCATTACCAGGAATTTTACTCGCTGCGTTAACTCCTCCTGAAGTTGAAGTAGAAGTTCTTCACGAAATGGTTCGTCCTATTGATTATAATACAGATGCGGATTTTATTGCTCTTAGTTTTATGGATTATTTATCGCCACATGCTTATGAAGTTGCGTCAAAATTCAGAGCGATGGGAAAAGTAGTAATTGGCGGCGGTAAATTTGCTTCAACATTTCCTGATGAAGTTGAACCCTACTTTGATTCGATTTGCGTTGGCGAAGCTCACAAAGTCTGGGCACAGATGGTAAACGATTTATTAAACGGTAGATTAAAAAAAAGATACGATGCTGGTTTAGCTCCTGATTTAGAAAACATTCCTGCACCAAGATATGATTTAGTTGAATCTAAATTTTTTACACCGATTGTTACTGAAGCTTCGCGCGGTTGCCCTCATCCTTGTACTTATTGCCAGTTAAATATAAAACGATCACCTTACAGAACCCGTCCAATAGAAGATGTGATAAGGGATCTGACCAATACAAAAGGTTTGCCTTTCATTAAAAGAAAAACCGCGATGATACTTGATAACAATCTTGGCGGAAGTTTAACGAATGCAAAAAATCTATTAAGAGAAATTGCTAAGCTAAAATTCTGGGCAATTGGTGCTCAGTACAGTATCGAATGTCTTCGTGATGATGAATATGTTGATCTGCTTGCCAAAGCAAATTGCAGAATGTCGTTTCTTGGAATGGAATCTTTGAATGAAGAAAGTTTACGCGATGTTGAGAAAAAGCAAAATAAAGTTGAAGAGTACAAAGAGTTCTTCCACAAACTAAACAAAAAAGGTATTTTAACTTTTACAGGATTTATGTTTGCACTTGATGAAGACACACCGGAATACTATGAAACACTTCCTCAAAAGTTAGAAGAAGTTGGAGTTAATGTTATTCTACCGTCTATTTCAATTCCTATTTACGGAACACCTTTACACAAAAAGATGGTTGATGAAAACAGAATTATCGATAATGACATTACGCATTACGAAGGAGATCATGTTTTATTTAAACATAAATATTTAACAGAAGAACAGATTTATTTCTACTACGAAAGAACAATTAAGATATTCTATTCCTGGAAAAATATTTTAAAAAGATGGTGGAAGTTTGTTTCGATGCAGACATTTGAAGGTTCGTTAAAAGAATATTTACTTAAAACAGTTTTAGGTTCAGTTATATATTTTAAGCTTTCAATCTTTCAGAGACATCACGCACAGGAAAGAGTTTTTGACAAAAGAAGAGCTGAGCAAAAGAAGGAGGTTTTGAATAAAACAGAATTAAAAATTAAAGCCGCTTAGATGTTAAAAAAAAACCCCGAATCACTTCGGGGCTTTCAGAAGTTTATCTTCCAACTTTATCTAAATGTTCTTTCTTTGCCATCAATTGCTCTTTAGTTTCCTGTCTATCCGGATCCATAGTAATTGCTTCAGTAGGACAAGCAGGAATACATTGTGGTTCATCGTAAAAGCCAACACATTCAGTACATTTATCATATGCGATATATGTATGATCTGAGTTTAAAGCGTCATGAGATTCGCCACCTAAAAGCCATGAGTCGCCAGCACCATAAATTGCATTATTTGGACACTCGACTTCACAGGCGTTACAAGAAATACATTCATCTGTTATAAGAACAGCCATATAAGAACCCCTTTATAGATTATATATTCAGAAAATAATTTATTTAGACAACTGAAAAATAATTAAATTATTTTAATTTTAAGAATACTAATCTAACTTTATTGGCTCACGTTGAACGGGAATTCCATTAATTTCCAAAACCTTTGTAATATTTCTAAATCTTGGTAACCATGGTAGATAAACTCCAACCACCTTAACCTTAAAGGTAGCGCCGGGATAGATTAATTTATCTAATTCATCTGCATTTTCTTTGCTTTGATAATAATTGTCTGCATTCAAAAAAACTTCATCTTCAGCAAATACAAAATATTTCCCAATTTCATTACCAAATTTATTCTTATTTGTAACTTTTATATTTATAGTTTCCTCAGTAAGAAAAGGTTCAAAGAATAAGTAACCGAATAAAAGCACAAGAAGAATTATGAGAAACCCCGCCATTACAGATAGTTTAAAAAACTTTTCGCTGAACATCATATAGTTACTTCTCCTTTCAAAATATCGATTACGGTTGTATTAAATTTTATCATTTACAATTATTCCCCCACTCGGGATCTCTTATTTCATTCTTTAAAGCTAAATTCCGATAATTTTATCTAACAAATATTGTGCAACACTAATTTTTTCAATTTCTTTACGATTTTCTCAATGCAAATGTAATATTGACACGCAAGAATCACCAATACGACATAAACTTTTACTGAAAAATTTTTCTAATCCGGCTATTCCGAAGTAATCAGGACTGTTTATTGCCAATGAGGGAAAGCAAAAATTAAAAGAATGAGAAAACTGGTTTATGATCTATCTGATTAAACCGCTTTAGTATCTCCAGTTATCATTTGCCAGATAGTCATTAGAATAATTTGCATATCAAGTTTCATCGACCAGTTTTCGATGTACCATAAATCGTATTTCATTCTTTGGATAGTTCTTGCTCGATTTAATTCTTCGTCCTCAACATCGCCCCTTAAGCCATTAACCTGTGCCCAACCGGTAATACCTGGTTTTACATTGTGCCTTAATTTTATCTCTTCAAAAATTTGTCCATACATATCCTGATAAGGAATAGCGTGTGGTCGCGGTCCAACAACAGACATTTCGCCTTTAAGTACATTAAAAAACTGAGGTAATTCATCTATGTTTGATCGTCTTAAAATCCTGCCAAGTTTTGTAACCCGCTCATCACCAGCGACTACTGGTTTAAAGGTGTACTTTTTATTTTGTTCAAATATCATAGTCCGAAATTTATAGCATTTAAAACTTTCGTTTCTTGCCCCAATTCTTTCTTGTAAAAATAATACAGGACCGCGAGAGGTTAACTTTGTTAATATAGCAATAATTGGAAATAGCCAGCTTAGAATAAAGATAATTACTATTGTTGAAAATAAAATATCGAATGTTCGTTTAATAAATCTTCTGTTAACTTCTTCAAGTGGTTCATCGCGTGCGGTTATTACAGGAAAGTTTCCAATCATACTAACCTGAAATCTATTTGAGAGAAATCTAAAGTAATCGGGTATTATATGAATCTTAGCCGCATTAATATTACATACCCTGATAATCTCATCAAGTTGCTGTGTGGACTCATTCTGCAAAGCAATAACAACTTCATCAACTTGTTTTGATTTTAATTTGTTATCAAGCTCATCTATTCTCCCAATTATTTCCGGATCGGATTTCCCATTATCTAAAAACCCGACGAACTTGTAACCAAATTCTGGATTATTAGTTATAGTATTTTTAAAATTTATTCCAACATCGCCGGCGCCGATGATGAGAAGGTTTCTAACATTTTTACCCTTCTCTCGCAGTTTGCGTAATATCTCTTTAAATATTATTGATCGTAAACTGACAGAGATAAACAAAAATATTCCAAAGAAAACAATAAAATTTCTGGTGAATAAATTCTCTTTGGCAAGGAAAATAAAAAGAACAGCAAAACCAATCTGGATTATTACACTTTTAGATATATTGATAATTTGAGATGAAATAGACCTCAAATAAAGTTCGTTATAAAATCCCGTAATGCTTGCATTAAAGAACCAAAGTATATTTAATAATAACAATAAGATGAACATATAATTACGTTCCAGCAGAATATTAAAAGGTTGAGCCAGAACTGCAGCAAGTAAAAAAGATAGATTTAATAATACCAGATCGGAAAATAATCTTTGATAGTAAATCGATTTTTTGTTTACAATCATTTTTGCTGTTTCATTTTAGATTTATTAAAGATATCAATTTTATCTTGTACATAATTTTTTATATTCGTTTCAAAATTTGATCGGCTGAATTTCTCTGCCTGGTTACGAATTGCATTGTAATCAATTGAATGAGAAATTACATCAAATTTTTTTACAGCATCTACTATTGAATCCACACTCTGCTTTTTAAATAAAATGCCGGTTACTCCATCAATAACCGATTCCGCCGTACCGCCATAATTACCTGCTATAACAGGCGTTCCACAGGACATAGCTTCAACAACAATAATACCGAAATCCTCTTCCGCGGCAAAAACAAATGCTTTGGCTTTTTGCATATAATCTCGTAAACTTTCAAAATCCTGATAACCAATAACATCAATATTAGGTGTAGCTTTAGCAAGAATTTTTTCTTTCTCCGGTCCACTGCCAATTACAACCAGTTTTTTATCCAGCATTTTAGCAAAAGCATCAACAATCAAATCGATACGTTTATAAGGTACTAATCTTGATGCTGTTAAATAAAAATCTTCTTTTTCGTTTACCAGAGAAAAATTTTGAACATCAACAGGAGGATAAATAACATCCGCATCACGATTATAAATTCTCTTTATTTTTTTTGCTATGTGATTTGAATTTGCAATAAAATAATCAACATTATTTGCTGACTTTAGATCCCATTTGCGCAGATAATTTAGAGCTATTTTTGCTGCCGCTCCTCTAATTCCTGTATTTAATTTTGCCTCGGATAAATAATAATCAGCTTCATCCCAGGCATATCTCATAGGCGTATGGCAATAGCAAATATGCAGTTGATCCTTTTTGGTTTTAACACCTTTAGCAACGGAGTGAGAACTTGAAATTATTAAGTTGTATTTAGATAGATTAAAAGATTCAATAGCTTTAGGAAAAAGCGGCAAGTATTTTCTAAACTGTTTCTTTGCAAAGGGAAGTTTCTGAATAAAAGATGTTCGTGCCCGTTTTCCTTTAAGGATAATTTTCCTCAAATCATCATCCAAAAAATCAACAAGTGTATAAATATCAGCTTCCGGGTAGATATTTGTTAACGACTCAACAACTTTTTCAGAGCCGGCATAATTAACAAGCCATTCGTGTACAATTGCAGTTTTCAATATTGTTTCTCTTATTGCCAATTAATTCTCAAACAAAAATATAAATTTTATAACTCAGATTACTACCTCCACTTGCTTTCAATTGAGACACTGTGTGATTAAATTTTAATTAGAAAACAATTATTTTTATAAATGATATCAATCGTTACAATAACTTATAACAATTACGATCAGTTAATAAAAACTCTTAATTCGATCCCTAAATCAGATATTGTTGAATCAATTGTAATTAATGGTGGTGATTGCAAAAAGACAAAAGAATTTCTGGAAAATTATTCCGGAAAATCAATTACAGAAAAAGATGAAGGAATTGCCGATGCTTTTAACAAAGGAATTAAAATGGCATCTGGTGATTATATCATGTTTCTTAACTCAGGAGATATCCTTCTGTCCGCAGATTATCTAAATAAAGCAAATTCAATCCTTGATAATAATTCGGATATAGCATTTGTTCATTCCAATATAATTTTTTCAGATCAACTTGGCTCGGATTTGTTTATGAGACCTCAGATGAAAAATGTTGGAAGAGGAATGCCTTATCATCATCAAACTTTGATTGTTAGAAAAAAAGTATTTGATGAAATAGGATTATTTAACAAGAAGCTGAAATACGCTATGGATTTTGATCTTGTTGTACGAATGGAAAAGAAAAATCTTATTGGCCACTACATTAATGAGGAAGCTGTTGTAAAAATGGATGGATCAGGAATATCTGTTAGTAAAGAAATTGACTCAATTAAAGAATGTTATACAATTCTGAAATCTGAGGAATATTTTAACTTTAAAAATATGGTTGGATATTCGGTCAGATATAGTTTTTATATCATTAGAAAATTGATAGGGAACTTTGGTGGTAAATCAATTCTAAAAAAACTAAAGCAAGTAAAACATAACAATTAAACGAATTTATAAAATAATCCTCTAACCAAACCGGTTAATCGACCTGCAATTGCAGCTGAGCTTGTTAATATTTTTTTAATGTTTAAAGTAAATATTCCAACCAAAATATTTATGGCAGGAATGATGAGCATTTCCAAAAACTCATAAAGTACAACTAATTTGCCCTTTTTAAACAACCATTTGGATACAAGTCCTGCTTTACCAAATCCATATTTAAAGGACTTTTCAATTTCCCCGGAAATTGAACGGTTAAAAACAGGTGGATGATAAATAATAAGTTCGTGAAAGAATTCAATTTTTTTATGATTGAAATATGCTTTCCAAACTAAATCGGTCTCTTCACCGGCTCCCCAAAATGCGCCCACTCCAAAATCTGGACTGAATCTTCCAAGTTCATCAAAAGTGTTTGCTCTAACTACAAGGTTGGAACCCATTATTTTTTTTGTGTCGATAAAACTTTTTATTCCGCCTTTTATTTTTTGCCGTCGGTTATAATACTCTTTGTTATCTTCACGAAGATAAACTCCACCAAGTAAATCCAAGTCGGGATTTTTATCTAGGATATTATTTAACACAACTGAGTAATTATCATCCGGAAAACCATCATCATCACAAAAGAAAATGTAGTCAGTTCCAGTTGGAATTGTGATTGAGTTTCTTGCTTCTGAAATGGATTTTTTATTAACGTGAATTATTTCAATAAACTTATTGGAAGTGATTTCAGCGGGCAATGATAGTTGAATAGCATTCTGATCAATTAAGATTATCTTAATAGGTGCAATATTTTGTTTTAAGCAACTGGTCAAACAGCGTATTACCAAATCTAAGGAACGATTGTAAGTATTTACAGCAATTATGTAATTCATGGAATTTTTTACTAAGAAAATTAACTTCAACAATAATTATATTTGAGAGTACGCTAAAAATATGATTTTTACTATTAAAATTGTGGTGATATCTGATTGAAAATTCCGATTGTAAATATTCATCTAAAAGATCTCTTCAAATTTAAAGATTCTTCCAGGTCAGATTTAGCTAAAAAGAATATAATAATTCTTTTTATTCTTCATGTTTTTAACTTCATTTCTATAATGGCGTTAGTTCCGGTTACATTAGATTATCTTGGAAATAAAGATTATGGTATATGGTTAACTCTCGCTTCGATGCTAAGCTGGTTAATTAATCTGGATTTTGGTATTGGTAATGGATTGCGCAATAAACTTGCTGAAGCTTATGCGGTTAAGGATTTTAAGTTAGCACGAATTTACGTAAGCACAGGATATACGGTTTTTGCTATTGGAATATTTGCTGCATTTATAATTTACTTTTTAGTTCATGGATTACTTAATTGGTCATATATTTTAAATGCACCTCCATCATATGTGGATCTGTTAAATACTCTTGCTCTTTATGTGATTATACTTTTTTTGATACAATTTTTATTAAAACTTCTCACATCAATTATTAATGCAGATCAAAGACCGGCACTTAACGGAGCTTTAAGTTTAATAGTAAATGCACTTACTCTAATTGCTGTTTTATTTTTATCTTTTTTTGGTAAAAAATCTTTAATGATATTTGCATTGGTTTCTAGTTCAGTACCTGTGATAGTTTTCATGCTCGCTTCTTTTTACTTATTCCGTAGTTACTATAAATCAATATCACCTTCAATTAAATATATCAACTTTAAATATTCATCAAACCTTGTAAAACTTGGGATGCAATTTTTTGTAATTCAAATATCAAGCTTAATTGTATTTACTACCGATAATATGATTATAACTCAATTATTTGGGCCAGAGCCTGTTGTTACTTATAACATCGCATATAAATATTTTTATATGGTACCCTTAGTATTTAATGTTGCTCTTGCTCCATTCTGGTCTGCTTTTACAGAAGCATATGTAAAAAAGGAATATGATTGGATAAAAAATTCAATTAGAAAACTAATTCTAATTTGGTTCTTACTTTCCATTGTTACAATTGTAATGATTTTACTTTCAAATATTATTTATAAAATATGGATTGGAATAGAAGTTAAAGTTCCATTCTTACTTTCGGTTTTTACAGGTCTTTTTGTAATTATTGCAAACTGGAATAATATTTTCGGATATTTTCTTAATGGTGTCGGAAAAGTTCGACTTCAACTATACTCATCAATATTTATGGCTGTACTGAACATCCCATTATCAGTATTTCTTGCTAAGTTTATGGGGATGGGTATTACGGGCGTAATTGTTGCAACAAATATTTGTCTGATGATTGCCTCTTTTTGGGCACCTGTTCAATATCATAAAATTATTAATAATAAAGCAACTGGAATTTGGAATAAATGAATTGTCGTATATGTAACTCTGAGTCAGCAAAAGTTTTTACTGCTAAAGTTTTAAATAAATTTGATGTAAGTTATTTTAAGTGCAGAAAATGTAATGCTTTATTTACTGAAGCACCGTATTGGCTGGAAGAAGCTTATACTAGGTCAATTAATCTTTCCGATACTGGGCTGCTTTCCCGAAATTTATATTTTTCACAAATCATTTCTGTTTTACTTTTTTTTGAATTTGATAGAAATGCAAAATTTCTTGATTATGCAGGTGGATATGGTTTGTTTACAAGATTAATGCGTGATATTGGTTTTGATTTTTATTGGAATGATCCCTATACGCAAAATCTGTTAGCAAACGGATTTGAATATAACATTGAATCAAATGCAAAATTTGAAATGTTAACTGCCTTTGAAGTGTTTGAACATCTTGAAAATCCCAAAGCAGAAATAGAAAAAATGTTAATGCTTTCCGATTCAATTGCTTTATCAACAGAATTATTGCCTGATAGTGTGCCTGATTTGAACTGGTGGTATTATGGGTTTGATCACGGACAGCACATTACTTTTTACTCCGCTGAAACTTTTACTTACTTAGCCCAAAAGTTTAATTTGAATTATTATAATATCAGTGGCATTCAATTGCTTACAAAGAAAAAACTAAATAAGAATAAGTTAATCTTATTGAAAAAAATCAGAAATTATGGACCTTTGCAATTAGTTAAGAAAAAGATGAAAAGTAAAACCTTTAGCGATCATTTGAATTTAGGAAAACAACAGTAAATTTTTATTCTCCTCTAAAGTGAAATAAAATTTAACATTATGCGAATACTCTATGATCATCAGTGCTTTGTGCAGCAGCAGTATGGCGGCGTTTCTCGCTATCATTTTCAATTAATAAAGGAATTAAACAAGTTATCAAATGTTGATGCTAAACTTTCTCTAAAATATTCTAACAACTTTTATATTAATGAAGATAAAAGTTTTGATGTGAAGAAATTTTTTCCTGATAATAAATTTTATTTTAAAAGAACCATTCTGGATTATATCAATCGCATTTCAACAAATCGAACCTTAGAAAAAGGTGATTATGATATTTTTCATCCGACATATTTCAATCCTTATTTCTTGGAGCACATAAATAATAAGCCCTTTGTTATTACCGTTTATGATTGTATTCACGAAAAATATCCTGAAATAGCAAACTCAATTGATAAAACGTTAGAGAATAAAAAAATTTTAATTGCTAATGCTAATATGATTCTGGCAATTTCCGGGAACACAAAAAATGATCTTATTCAATTATACAATGTCTCGCCAGAAAAAATAGAAGTTGTTTACTTAGCTGCTTCGATTAATAAACAAATGGCTTTACCAAAAGAAAAGCTGAACTTACCGGAAAGATATATTTTATATGTTGGAAACAGAGATTTTTACAAAAACTTCAATAATTTTTTGTTAGCAATAGAGCCACTATTAAAAGATAATCCGGAATTATTTTTAATTGCAGCTGGTGGTGGAAAATTTAATGCATCCGAACTGAAATTATTTGAAATTAAAAATCTAAAAAATAAAATATTATACAAACCTGCCGATGATACGTCTTTAGCGACTCTTTATAAAAATGCTTTAGCATTTGTATTCCCATCCTTATATGAAGGTTTCGGAATACCTGCATTAGAAGCTATGAATTGCGATTGCCCTGTGGTAATGAGTAATACAAGTTCATTGCCGGAAGTAGGCGGTGAAGCTGCGATTTATTTTAATCCAACAAAGCAAGATGATATCAGAGAAAAAATTGCATCAGTAATTTTTAATGAGGAACTAAGAGAGGATCTGATTAAAAAAGCAGCAGTACAAAGAAATAATTTTTCTTTCAAAAGAACTGCATTAAAGACTAAAGAAGCTTATGAAAAATTATTAAATAAATAACTTTAAAAGTTATCTTCCAGCTTAGATTATTGTAGCAGTAATTCTCCCTAAAAAATTGTAATTTGAACTAACACAAAAACTGTTTTGAGAAAAATATGTTAATCGGAATCGTTGCCAATATCACAAAAGAAAATGTTTTTGAAGTAGTTTCATCTTTTCTTACTAAACTTAAAAAAAACAAAATTGATTACCTTCTTACCAAATCCCTTTCTGAGGATAAAGATAAAATTAAAATTGAACTCTTTGATGATTTTGTTACCGATGATAAAGAAGTTTATGAAAAGTCTGATCTGATTATTTCAATTGGCGGCGATGGTACAATGCTGGCAACGGCATTCAATGCTCAGATTTATGATAAGCCGGTGCTTGGTGTTAATCTTGGCAAGCTTGGATTTTTAGTTGAAGCAAATATTGATCAGATGGATAAGATTATTAAAGAGCTTAAAGATGGTAATTACAGCATTGAAGAAAGAATGGTTATTACCGGTAAAGTGGAAGGATATAAATCAGAAAAGTTTTATGCAATAAATGATATTGTAATTGATAAAGGCGGCTGGCCTAAAATGATTGAACTTACTATCTGGGTCGATGGTGAATATGTTACAACTTTTTCTGCGGATGGATTAATTGTTGCAACTCCAACCGGCTCAACTGGTTATTCAATTTCAGTTGGCGGACCAATCGTTTCACCGAGGGCAGATGTAGTTACACTTTCACCAATTTCGCCGCATAGTTTAACTATTCGCCCGCTTGTGCTGCCAAGCTCTCAGGAAATATTGATTAAAGCCGACTCGCCTTACAAAGAAGTACAAGTTAGCTGTGATGGGCAAAGGGTTTTCGATTTTCCACCACCAATGGAAATTAAAATTTGTAAAAGCGATCGCCCCTTAAAATTAGTTCATACATCATTAACAACTTATTTTGAAACTTTAAGAAATAAATTGTTGTGGGGCATTGATTTAAGAATTAAAAAAGATTAAAACCTTTGTCACACTGAGCGAAGTCGAAGTGTGACACTCCGTTATATTTAATAATAGTCATCCTTCGTCTTCGCTCAGGATGACGGATGAAGAAACATATGCAAAAATATTTAATCCTATTTGTAATTATGACTGCCGCTTTCCAAACTAATGCACAAGATTTCAAAATCACTCAAGATGAAAAAAACGGTGAACCATTAATACTTGGTTACTGTCCTGCAAGCTTAATGAATGACTCTACATTCAGCAATAGCTGGACAACCGAATACAATAACTATCAGCCCGATATCGAAATACTTGATAAGCTGGAAGGAAAACTGGATAGCATTAACATCAAAATTGTTTTCCGTTCTACTTGCAGCGATAGCAGGGAACAATTGCCAAGATTATTTAAGATTTTAAATGAACTTAATTACAATGTTAACACGATTACACTAATTGGAGTTAGCAGGGAAAAGCAAGGTTTATCCAACGAAGCAGAAGGACTTGAAATAGAATTCGTTCCAACAATTATTTTTTACAAAGATGGAAATGAAATTGGCAGAATTGTTGAAACGCCTGTTGAAAGTTTGGAAAAAGATTTATTAAAAAT
>DAIRCT010000039.1:0-28946 GCA_036796535.1 Ignavibacteriaceae bacterium | reverse complement strand
TGCTTAATAATAAAGAAGTTTCTGTTCCTGAAACTTTTTCTATTGGGTGTACGATAAAGTGGAAGTGAAAAGCTAATACATCAGTCCTAAATTAAGTGTTATAAAAAATCCCTGTACATTTTTTCTAATCTTTCCGTAAAGACTTTCTACGCCGCCATTTAATATTTGAGCATAGTAATATCTAAAATTAACTCCAACTAAACTGGATTTATCTAACCCAAAATTAGCACCTAATCCAACATATCCACCCATTGCAAGTTTAGCTTGTGCTTTTCCAAATGAATTAAAAAATTCTAATTCGTACGGAGTGGTAATAAGAAGTGTAGGTCCAACGCCTGCATTAAGATAAGGTCTTAAATTATCAGTTAAATCATTTTCAAAAAGTCTGTACTGAAGACCAAAATTTAATGGCATTTGAAATACGCGATTCTTTTTTGATGCGGTTACAAATGTACCAAGGAAAGGATCATAAAATTCAAATTCTCTGTCATCCTTAGTTTCTGAAAAGGATAAATCAACAAAAGCACTCCATTTAATATTAAGTTGTTTTCTAAAGAAAGTCCCGAGCCCAAATCCTGCATCGCCAAACATAATATCCATTCCCCATGCATTTGGAGGAAATTCTTCCGGTGGTTTTTCCGGTGCAACCTCGCCAATTCCCTGAGCGCTAATTGGGTTAATTAAAAAAATTAATGCAAATAAAAATGTTAATAGAAAACTTTTCATTTTAATCTTATTATTTTACTGGTATAAAAATAATTATTGATTTAGTAATATCAATGTAATATTTAATCATTTTCTAAAATAATCTAAAACAGTTACCCAATGGCAAAAAATCTGGAAATAAAAGTACAATTAAAATCGCACAAAGATGTTAAAGAAATTCTTAACAAGAATAAAATACATTTTAAAGAATTGCTAAACCAAAAAGATATTTATTATAAAGTTAACCGTGGAATATTAAAACTTCGCATAGAAAATGATACACAGACTTTAATTTTTTATGATAGAAATGAAAAATCAAAAAAACGCTGGTCTGATTATTATCTTCTTGATTTAAGTTCAACGGATGCTAATAAATATCTTAAAAGATTTCTTGATGTGATGGTAATTGTAAAAAAACGGCGTGAATTATATCTGTATAAAAACACAAGAATTCATTTGGATTATGTGCAGGGCTTGGGATATTTTTTAGAGCTTGAAACTCGTGTTATAAATGGATTAAATGACGCTGAGAAAAGATTTAATTATCTTTTAGATTTGTTAGAGCTGCGATCTAAAAAAGAAATTCGGGCTTCATATAAAGATTTGTTGTTAGCTAAAAAGAAATGAAATGATCTTATCTAAAAGTAAAATACAATCTATAAATCTTGATCAGTTAATAAACAATCATATTCAACAGAATAAACTTGATGAATTATTAATTATCGTTCCCACAAATCGTAAAATAAGATATTTAAAACGTGAACTGATTTCACTTTCACCGAATAAAGCTGTAACAAAATTAAATCTTTATACACTCGGAACATTTTCAACAAAAATTTTTCAGTCCAACAACTTTGCAACAACAAACGTTTTAAGTGATGCTTCTGCGGCAGTACTGCTTAATAAATCCTTTAAGGAAACCGGGCTTAAATACTTCTCAAACTATCGTGGCGAGATACCGCGTGGAACTCTGGATCGTATTAAAAATGTAATTAGTGAGTACAAACGAAATGGTATTGTTCCGGAAAAAATCTTTAGTGAATCTGAAAATCTTTACGGATCGGAAAAATTAAAAGCACAGGATATTGCCGGCATTTACCTTAACTATCTATCTAATTGTAAAAAACTTAATGCTTATGAGATCGGTGATATTTACGCTGCAATTAATGATCTAAGTAAAAAAGATTTTACAGAAAAATTCCAGCAGCAATTTGCCGGTGTAAAGAGAATTATAATTAACGGATTTGATGAATTTACTAAGCCTGAAATTGAAATAATTAATAACGCATCAAATGTTAGCGATATTGAATTATTTGTTGTGTTTGATTATTACCGCTTCAATCCTGCACTTTTTTCTCATCTTGATAGCTGCTATGAAAAGCTGACAGAAAAAGGATTTAGTGAGATTCAGGATACTTCCAGCATTGTTTTCAAAAACCATCAACAGAGGGTTCGCGAGAAAATATTTTTACTGGATGAAAAAGATTCGGTGCAAAACAGCGAAATAAAAATATCAAAAATAATTGCCGCTTCTCCCGCGGAAGAAGTTAGATTAATTGCCAAAGAAATAAAGCATTTGATATATGAAAATAAAGTTCAGCCGGATTCAATATGTGTTACATTTAATTTAATTTCTGATCATTCCGTTATCGTACGCGATGTATTTGATGAATATGGAATTCCGTCAAATATAACAGATCGTTTTGCATTAAGTGAATCACAACCGATCATTGCGCTGATAAATTTTTTGGAGATACTTCAAAACAATTTTTATTATAAAAATATTTTTCGTGCGTTAACCGGCAGATGGATTAAAATTGATGGAGTTGAGCTTTCTAATTTACTACGGGTTGCTTCTAATCTTAAGATAGTCTCCGGTTATAAAAATTGGATTGATGCGATTGATAGAGCAATCGAGGAAATTAAATATGATTATACAGATGATGATAATCGTTATTTGCCGATCGAGTTTTATCAAAAGGCAAAAGAGGATATTGAAAAAATAAATAATCATCTAAAACCCTTTAATGAAAAAATTTTATACGATGAATTTGTTAGTAATCTGCGTGCGCTAATTTTTTCTCTGGATCTGCCAGAAATAATTATGAACGATGAATCAAATCTGATTGAGAAAAACACTAAAGCTCTTACTGTTTTTCTTGAAACCGTTGATGAAATATTTGATTTATTAAAACAGGAAAACGGCAAGGATAAAAAATATAATCTTGATTACTTCTTAACCCAAATAAAAACAGCGTTACAGTTTACACGATATAATATTAAGGAAAGACATGGAAGCGGTGTGTTGGTAACATCGGTAAATGAAATTCGTGGACTGAACTTTGATTATGTTTTTATCGGCGGTTTAGTTGATGGTGAATTTCCAACACGATATCAACCTGAAATATTTTTTTCAGGATCATTTCGCAAGGACGATTACAAGCATATTCTTGAAGAACGATATCATTTTTATCAGGCATTGTGCAGCGCTAATAAAAACCTTTATCTTACTTTTGCACTTAAAGATGAGAAAAAGGAATTTACTCCTTCATCTTTTATAAATGATCTTTCAAGAATCTTTTCGATTGATGAAATTCCTTTCGGAAAGTATTCGGATTTGATTCAAAGCAAAGCAGAACTGCTTAAGTTATTTCCTGAATCTAAATCCGAAGAAATTAAAAAAGAATTTGCAAAGCATGGACTTGATACAAATAAATTAGAAACCGATTTAAACATTGATGAATTCAGGCAAAAAAATCCTTTTGCAGAATCTCCTTATACCGGATATATTTTTAATGAATTATCAGAAGAAGCGGAAAAAAAGTTATCTGAACAAAAAGGTAAACAATATTCAGCAACTCAATTAGAGGATTATGCTAAGTGTCCATTCCAGTATTTTCTTAAAAGAATATTGCAGCTTGAAGCTGTGGAAGAACCCACCGAAGAGTTAGAAGCTTTTGAGCTTGGCAGTATCGTACACTCAATTTTGTATGAGTTTTATAAAATTATTAATGAAAAAAATATCTCTCTTTTTGGATGTGATGATAAAACTTTTACTGAAGCCGATAAAATTATTTTTAGAATTGCAGAAAATAAAATTGGAAAACTTCGGTTAAACTTATCCTTAATATTTTTTGAACGTGAAAAAGTTCTTGGCATTGCAGGAAACAAAAAAAATTCAATACTTTATAAATTTTTGGAGGAGGAAAGAAATAATAAAGATGGATTTACTCCCAGATTTTTTGAAATGGAATTTGGAAAGTTTGCAGAGTCTGAAAACCAAAATTATAATGAAGTGATTGTTGGTGATGTTTCAGTAAGAGGGAAAATTGATAGAATAGACATTGATGAAAGCAAAAATTATTACAAAGTAATTGATTACAAACTTGGCGGTAAGAGGCCGTCTAAAACCGAGATTCAAAATGGAATTTCTTTACAGTTGCCATTGTATGTTTATGCTTCGAAAAAATTAATTGAAGCTGAATTAAACAAAGATTTTGTTCCGGCTAAAGCAATAATATATTCGTTAAAGCTTAAAGATTTTGGTGAAAAGTTAATTCACATTAGTAGCTCCAGAAATCCAAATGAAGAAGAATTAATAAAAGTTAATGAAGAGTTGATAAACAATTGTAATGAATTTATCCCAGCTTACGTTGAAAATATTACAAAAGGGAAATTCAATCTTTCAACTCTTGAAAACAGAGATAGTGTTGTTTGTGGTTATTGTGATTTTAAATCTATTTGCAGAATACAGGAAGTAAAATAAATTTAAAGTTGCCGCAGATTAAATAGCTTACTGAATTTTTGTTCTTGATTAAAAAAAGAATAATATTACTTTTGCAACAGGTTTATTAAAAGGAATAATGATGAAATATTTTTTATCGCTGATAATATTGTTTAACATTGTATTTACTGCCTTAGCTCAGGATGAAATTAATTATTGCCAGCAATCTAAAATGCATCAGTTCAATATGCTGATGAAAGCAAATCAAATTAATTATCCCGGTGATCCGAGCTATGATGTAAAATATTATAAACTTGATTTAGCACTTACATATATCCCACAAAATATTACAGGCGCTGTAACTGTAAATGCAGTTATTACAACTAATAATATTTCATCGGTTTTTTTAGATCTTGTGGATACACTAAAAGTTGATTCAGTTAAATTAAACGGAAGTCTAACTTCATTCACACATCAACAGGATAAAATAAATATTAATCTGAATACATCTCATAACTCTGGAGATAAAATAAATCTCGTAGTGTTTTATCATGGTATCCCGGGCACAAGCGGTTTTGGAAGTTTTACATTCGGGACAACACCAATTAACAGACAACCGGCCATTTACACTTTAAGTGAACCTTATGGTTCAAAAGATTGGTGGCCCTGCAAAGATACTCCAGCAGATAAAGCAGACTCAGCAGATATCTGGATTACAGTTTCAACAGAGATGATTCCAGTCTCTAACGGTAATCTTATTGATATCATCAATAATGGTAACGGCACACATACTTATAAATGGAAGGTTAGTTATCCGATTGCTCAATATCTTTTATCTCTTGCGATAACTAATTACACAGAGTATGTAAATTATTATAACTATACACACACTGATTCTATGCCGGTAACGCATTATGTTTATCCGGAAAATTTCAGTCCTTCTGTAAAAACTCAATTAGATATAACACCAAAGATTATTAAAGTTTACGCACAGCATTTTGGAGAGTATCCTTTTATCAGAGAAAAATATGGGCACGCACAATTTGGCTGGGGCGGTGGTATGGAACATCAAACTATTGCATCAATGGGTGGATTTGGTGAAGACCTCATTTCTCATGAGCTTGCTCATCAATGGTATGGAGATGCTGTTACTTGTAAAGATTGGCAGAATATTTGGCTTAATGAAGGTTTCGCTACTTATGCGGAAGGCGTTTGGAAAGAAGCACAATATGGCAAAGCATCTTATGATAATTTTATAATTCAAAAAATGAGTAATGCAAAAAATGCAGTCGGATCTATTTATGTGCAGGATATTTCTAATGTCGGAAGCATATTTGATTACAGCAGGTCTTATGCAAAAGGCGGAATGGTATTGCATATGCTGCGCGGCGTTGTTGGTGATTCAACCTTTTTTAATATCTTAAAAACTTACACATACTATCCAACAGTTGCTTATGGTGTTGCTAATACAGAAGATTTTCAAAAAGTTGCAGAAAGTATTTATGGATATTCTCTCGACTATTTTTTCAAACAATGGATTTATGGTGTTAATTTTCCTAAGTATTCTGTCGTATGGAGTAAAAATTCATTAGGCAGCGGCTTATGGAATTTATCTGTTAAAATCAGTCAACAAGTAAATTCTAATCCGGCATTTTTTACGATGCCAATACAAATAAAAGTTAATCTTGCTTCTGGAGATACTTTAATTAAAGTTTATAATAGCGCACAAGTTGAAAATTTTAATGTTACGATTAATGGTGAACCACTTTCAATTAATTTTGATCCAAATAATTGGATATTAAAAGATGTAAGCTCTGTTGTGTCCGGTATTGAAGAACAGGATATTCCAATAAGTTTCTCGCTTGAACAAAATTATCCAAATCCATTTAATCCAGTCACAAAGATTTTATACACAATTCCAGCTTCACCTAAATCCTCTCCAAACAACAGGACTTTAATGACATTAAAAGTTTATGATGTTCTTGGAAACGAAGTAGCTGCTTTAGTTGATGAAGAAAAGCCCGCAGGCAAATATGAAATTACTTTTGATGGATCAAAACTTTCAAGCGGTGTTTACATATATAAATTACGGGCTGGAGAGTACGTTAGCTCGAGGAAGATGTTGTTACTAAAATAAAATTTATGATGTGGCAGTAATTTTAGAACCTAATATTAAGTTTATTGATTTTTAAATTACTGCCATAAAAATATTAAATAGTATTTCGAGAATTATTCCACTTAAAAAAGTTCTAAGCTTTTATCGAACGATTTCATTCCGGTTTTACTTTTATCAACACTGGTTCATTAAAGGATTTTAATTTTAATATCCTTTTTATTTCTCTATGATCTTCATTCTCAGCTTTTTTTATCTGATGATAAATATCTGAAATAAGCGGAGCAAAATCTTCCTGCTTTTGTAATTTTTCAGAAATTGCCTTTAAATCAAGAGAAACCTGCGCAAAATGCTCATCAATATTTTTTAAGTACTTATCAATAGATTTTTTCTTCTCAGCCAAAGTATTAATTATAATGTTAGCAACATTAATATTTGCATCGTCAATGTCTTGCTTAATTCTACTCAAATCATTTTCAAAAAGCTTCTTATCAAATGATGGTTCCTTAATTAAATTATAAATTATTTTGGATGCCTCAAGCGCATGATTTAAATTGATTGACAAATAAGCCGAATGATATTTAAGTAAGGTATTATCAGGGGGATCAGCTAAGACATAGTTTGATATAAAAAAACCAAGTAAAAGCGATAGAATTAAAATTTTTGATCTTTTCATTTTTTATCTCCTTAAAATTTCATTAAAAATAAAGTCAACTTAAAAGATTTACAATAATTCAAGTTGGTCTAAAATTCTTTATGTAAATCTAACAAATTAATTAGCTTTTACCTGCAAATGATTCTCTACAGTGAATGCATCTGTCCGATATCTAACTAGGTTTTCTGCCCAGCCACTTTGTGCTTCAGAATTAACAGTGCCTTCCAGAATTACAGTGCCGTTATTTACGATAATGTGAATTGGTGGATTTGCAAAGTACTGCATTCCTTCGAACATAGGATCATTATAAATTAATCTTGCGGCTCTAACACCAATATCTCCCGGTCCAAAAGTAGGTTGGATTTTATTATCCACACCTTTTACTCCAGCAACTTTTTCAGCTTCAGTTTGGAATTGTGATTTTAACCAGGGTAGATGAACCCAACCATCTAAAGTTACAACTCCATTTTTGGTACTTACCGTAACCCAATCATACACTCCATAAAAAAGGTTAGATTGAATTTTTTTACTTACCTGATCATTAATATCCATATCCGAAAGAGTGGGTGTTTCAACTTTTATATTATTGATTATAGTATAGCTTTCATCCACAGAATGAGCTTCTATTTCCGCTTGATTTTTGGCATGAAGTGTTGGGACAGAACCGGTAAGTATAATCTGATTACCAACAACATCGACTTTAATGTTATCATTTGTAAGAAGATGATTCTTAGCAAGATTGTATTGAACAAAAATCTTCAAATTGCTTTTGGACATTTGCTGCTCGTTATTTTGAGCCATTGCAAAAGTTGAAAAAACTACTAACATTAAAATAAATGTTAGAAAATTTTTAACTATTGGATTAATTTTGTTTTTCATTACTGCACCTCTAATAATTTTTAAATGCTTTAGAAATCAATTGCTAATAACTTAATTAACCATTTAGATAATAGCAATTATCCAAATGTTTCATTAGTAAAAAACTTTGGTTTTGGCCGGGGATATAAAATTGTTTCTATAACTCAATTAAAATTATATAGTTACAGTAATGTTACCGATATTAAGATTTGTTTTAACTCATTTATGGATGTTATCCTCATCACCTGATTCTATATAATTGCAACCCTTGACATGAGATAATGATATGGTTACTTTTGCACAGCCACTGTCATAAATTATTGTGACGGTGGCAATTTTTTTTAAATCATTAACAAGAGAGATTTTATAATGTCCGGTGGAAATTTTGTCTATTTAACAAGAGAAAGATTAATTGAGCTTGAAAAAGAGCTTCAGGAAATGAAAACGAACGGCAGAAAATCAATTGCTGCTAAAATTGCTGAAGCCCGTGCTCACGGCGATCTTTCTGAAAATGCTGAATATGATGCTGCGAAAGAAGAGCAGGGATTATTTGAGTTAAAAATCAGTAAGATGGAAGATATGCTATCTCGTGCCCGTGTTATTGATATTTCTAAAATGCCGGCTGATGAGGTACATCTTTTATCTACTGTAAAGATTAAAAATTTAAAGACAAAAAAAGTTGTTGAATATATTTTAGTTTCACCTGAAGAAGCGGATTTTCAGGAAGGTAAAATATCTATAACTTCTCCGGTTGGGCAGGGAATGATGGGCAAAAAAGTTGGTGATAAAATTGAAGTAAAAGCCCCTGCCGGCTTAATGGAATTTGAAATAATAGAAATTAATTAGTACAAAATTGGCTGATGAATCTTACATACAGCTTACTATTGAAATAGCCAAAAAGGGAGAGGGAAGTGTTAGTCCCAATCCGCTGGTCGGCTGCGTTATTACTAAAGAGAATCGAATTATCGGTGCGGGGTATCATCAAAAATTTGGGGAAGAACATGCTGAAATAAATGCCATCAACTCCGCAACTGAATCATTGGAAGGTGCTACACTTTATGTTAACCTTGAACCTTGCAGTCATCAGGGAAAAACTCCGCCTTGTGTAGATAGAATTATTGAAGAAAAAATAAAACGTGTTGTTATCGGTACTCTGGATGTCAATCCTCTTGTTAGCGGCAACGGAGTTAGAAAATTAAAGAGAGCCGGAATTGATGTAAAAGTTGGCGTGCTTGAAAAGGAATGTTTAGAGCTTAATAAATTTTTCTTCAAAAATATTGTAAAAAAAATTCCTTACATAACTTTAAAAGCTGCGCAAACTTTGGATGGAATGATAGCGGATAAAAATCATTTTTCGGAATGGATTTCTTCCGAAGCATCCAGAAAATATGTTCATACACTTCGTTCAAAATATGATGCAGTTTTAATCGGTGCTAATACCGCAAAAATTGATGATCCCAAGCTTACAGTTAGAATGGTTGAAGGTAGAAATCCTTATCGCATTGTACTTGATTCCGGGTTAAAACTAAATCCCGATCTCAAGTTGTTTAGATTGAATGATGACAAAAAAACTATTTTAGTCACCACTACTGAGAATCAATCAAAAAAAAATAAAATCCAAAAATTTGAAAAACATAAAGTTGATTTAATCTTTGTTAAGAAAAATAAAAACTCAAGAATTGATCTTTTAAGTTTGTTAAAGAAATTAAGTAAAAGGGGAATCTCTTCATTACTTGTTGAAGGCGGCAGTAAAACATTTTCTTCATTTATCAAACAGGATTTGTTTGATGATATTTTTTTGTTTGTCACTCCTAAAATTTTAGGTGATGGAATTAAAACTTTTTCAGAATTATCTTATAAAAACCTTAAATCAGCGATGAAACTTAGAATAATTAAAAGCGATTTAATTGGCGACGATATTCTTCTTAAACTTACCAGATAAACATTTACTCATTTTAAAATTTAATCGATTCATTCTGTAACTTTGCATCATCAATTCTAAAACACTTAGGGCTAATATTATGTTTACGGGATTAGTTGAAGAAAAAGGAATTCTTAGAGAAAAAAATCCAACCGGAAATGGATTTCAGTTTACAATTGAAGCAAATAAAATTATGACCGATCTAAAAATCGGAAGCAGTGTTGCAGTTAATGGATGCTGTTTGACCGTTGTAAAAATTGAAGGAAATACATTTGCTGTTGATACAATTGAAGAAACCCTGAACAAAACAAATCTTGGTGTACTTAAACAGGGAATGAAAGTTAATCTTGAAAGACCTTTAACTGCTGAAGCAAGATTGGGCGGACATTTTGTACTCGGGCATATTGATACCGTTGGAAAGATTGAAAATATTAAAGAGTTATCCAACAGCCACTGGATGACGATTTCTTTTCCGGAAAAGTTTAAGCATTACCTTATTTATGTGGGCTCAGTTGCGATTGACGGTGTTAGTATGACGGTTGCGGAATTAAAAGATAATATTTTTTCAGTAGGTATTATTCCGCACACATGGAATGAAACAATTTTTGCGGATAAAAAAATTGGTGATACCGTTAATCTTGAGTTTGATGTTCTTGGGAAGTATGTTGAAAAAATTATGGATGGAAAAAATCCTTCAGATTTTCAGTCGTTAAATTGATGAAAGCAACAGAACAAAAAGTTTTACGATTTATTAAGGATAATAATCTTATTTCTGATGGCGATAAGATTCTTATTGCATTAAGCGGCGGACCCGATTCCGTTTTTCTTCTCCATTTTTTAAATAAATTTAAAAAAAAATTTAAGATCGAAATCGGAGCTGTTCATATTAACCATTTATTGCGCGGACATAATTCTGACAGAGATGAGTTGTTTTGCAGAACCATATGCAATGAATTAAAAATCCCATTTTATTCTTTTCGTGCAAACGTAAAATCTTTTGCTAAAAAAAATGGATATTCATTAGAGGTTGCTGGTAGAAAGATTCGCTACAAATATTTTGAACAAATCGCTGCTTCCAAAAAATTTTCTAAAATTGCAACTGCGCATAATGCCGATGATAACGCAGAAACCGTTTTACTAAATATCATAAAGGGCACAGGAGTAAAAGGGATTGCAGGGATTCCGATTCAGCGGGATAAAATTATAAGGCCGATTTTATGCTTAAGCAAAAATGAAATTCTGCAATATCTGGAAAGAAATAAATTTGAATATCGTATCGATGAATCAAATCTTTCTAATGATTATGAAAGAAATTTTTTAAGGAATGACATTATCCCTTTAATACAAAAAAGAATAAATCCATCTTTTACTGAAACCTTACTTAATTCATCAATAAATTTTCAGCGGCTAAATTTATTTTTAGTAAAAATATTGGATGAGTTAAAGTCCAGTGTTGATATTAGCCCGGATAAATTTGTTTCTTTGCCTGAAAATCTAATTTGCAATACCGATGAGTTTTTAATTCATCAGCTTATTAAAAATTTAATTGATGAAAATTTTAATGTTCAGACCGGGTATAATGACTTAAGGAAAATATTATCTTTAAAAAATAAACAGTCCGGAAAATCGGAAGAGCTTTCAAATAATTTATTAGTGCTAAAAGATCACGATCGAATAGTCATTGCAAAAAATAAATCGGTACAAAAGAGTTTTGAAAAACAGATTCAAATCGGTGAAACAATTCAAATCAATAAAAAAAGTTTAACAATTGAGGAAGTACCAAAAAATAAAATCAAGATTGAGAAGGACACATATATCGAGTTTATTTCTGCAGATAAAATTAAAGGAGCGTTTTTAGTAAGGAACTGGAAAAATGGTGATAAATTTTATCCTATCGGAATGTCTGGAACTAAAAAGCTTTCGGATTATCTAAATGATGTCAAAATAAATTCATTAGAAAAGAAAAATCAATTGGTTCTGCTTAACGGAAATAAAATTATTTGGGTTATAGGGCAGCGGCTTGATGATAGGTTTAAAATCACACCAACAACAAAAAAGGTTTTAAGATTATGTCTGAAATAAATCATAACTCTGCAAATAAACTTGTTATCAATAATGACGTTTTTATACCGTTTCTATCGGAAGAGACTCTTCAAAAACGTATTAAAGAATTGGCTGACCAGATTTCTGAGGATTATAAAAATAAACTTCCAATTTTTATCGGCGTTCTTAATGGTGCGTTTGTATTTATGGCAGACCTGATTAAAAATGTTTCCATAAACTGTGAAATAGATTTTTTCAAACTTTCAAGTTATGGTGATTCAAAAATTTCTTCGGGTAATGTGCGCATGCTCAAAGAGTTGAATTGCGATGTGAACGGAAGAGATATTATTATTGTTGAGGATATTGTGGATTCAGGGCTGTCAATTAAGTATATCGAACAGATTTTCAGTAAGCATACTCCTACCAGTATGAAGGTTTGTTCGCTTTTAATGAAACCGGATAGTTTAAAATATGATGTTAAAATTGATTATATTGGATTCAAAATTCCAACAAAATTTGTTATCGGGTATGGATTAGATTATGCCCAAAAGTATAGAAATCTTAAATCAATATATGTTCTAAGTGATGAGGAATAAATAAATCAATGGATTATAATTTTAGAAAATTTTTTATGAGTGATAATAATAATAAACCAGGCAACAAAGCGCCTAAAGGTAATGGACCCAACAGACCAGACGATAATTTTGATTGGTCTAAAGTAATCAGAATGGTTTTTGGTTGGGGAGCAGTTATTGTAGCTGCAGTAATTGTAATGCAGGTTTTTAGATCCAGTGCTGAAACATACACTGAGATTCCATTTAAAGAATATGAAAATGTACTTAACCAGCCAGAAAATATTAAATCAGCAAAAATCATTAAATCTGATGTTAATGATTATTCATTCAAAGCTGAATTAAATAATCCAATGACTGTGCAGGTTAATGGAAAACCGGTTACAGTAAAAGCGATTTCAGTTTACATCCCGGAACCGATGATTAAGGATCAGGAAGCAATTTGGAAAGCTAAAGGATTAGATTATTCGTTTGATAAAGAATCAAATGAATGGATGAATGTACTGATCGGATTTTTACCCTGGATTCTGATAATTGCAGTCTGGGTAATTATTATGAGAAGAATGCAAGGACAGGGTGGCGGAACACGTGGAATTTTTTCCTTTGGGAAAAGTAAAGCAAAATTAATTACACCATCCAGCAAAAGAGTAACTTTTAAAGATGTTGCCGGAACTGATGAAGCTAAAGTTGAACTTCAGGAAATTATAGAATTTTTAAAAGAACCAACTAAGTTTCAAAAACTTGGCGGAAAAATTCCAAGAGGCGTTTTGTTATTAGGACCTCCCGGAACAGGAAAAACATTATTAGCCCGCGCTGTGGCCGGCGAAGCAGGCGTTCCGTTTTTTACAATCTCCGGTGCTGATTTCGTTGAAATGTTTGTCGGTGTTGGTGCAAGCCGCGTTAGAGATTTATTTGAGCAGGGTAAGAAAAATGCGCCCTGTATAATTTTTATCGATGAGATTGATGCTGTTGGAAGACATCGTGGTGCAGGATTGGGCGGCGGACACGATGAACGTGAACAAACTCTTAATGCTCTGCTTGTGGAGATGGATGGATTTGAACAGAACAGCGGAGTGATAATTATTGCTGCAACTAACAGACCTGATGTACTTGATCCTGCTCTTTTAAGACCGGGTAGATTTGATAGACAAGTTGTTGTTGATAGACCAGATGTTAAAGGGCGCGAAGGAATTTTGAAAGTTCATACCAGAAATATTCCGTTGGGTGATGATGTGGATTTGGAAGTGCTTGCTAAAGGAACTCCTGGTTTAGCCGGTGCGGAGCTTGCGAACCTTGTTAACGAAGCAGCTTTACTTGGCGCAAGAAAAAACAAGAAAAAAGTTGAGATGAGTGATTTTGAAGAAGCCAAAGATAAAGTTATGATGGGAATGGAAAGAAAAAGTTTAATCATTTCTGAAAACGAAAAGAAGACAACTGCTTACCATGAAATTGGACACGTATTAGTTGCCAGAATGTTACCGGAAGCGGATCCTGTGCATAAAGTTACTATCATACCAAGAGGTAGAGCGCTTGGTGTAACAAGTTATTTACCAATTGATGAGAAACATACCTATTCCAAAGAATATCTTGAAGCAATGATTACTTATGCCCTTGGTGGAAGAGCAGCGGAAAAATTAGTGTTTAACCATTACACAACCGGTGCGGGTAACGATATTGAGAAAGCAAGTAACATTGCACGAAAAATGGTTTGCGAATGGGGAATGAGCGATAAGCTTGGTCCACTTGCTTATGGTGCAAAAGAAGAAGAAATTTTTCTTGGAAGAGAAATACAAAAACACAGAGATTACAGCGAAAAAACCGCGATTGAAATTGATGAAGAAATCCGATCGATAATAAATTCAGCTTTTGATAGAGCAATTAAAATATTAAGTGATAATATGGATATTCTTCACAAACTTTCTGAAGAATTACTTGAAAGAGAAATTTTAGATGGAGAAGAAATTGATAGGATAATACGTGGTGAAACTCTGCCGCCAGTTCAAAAAGAAAATAATAAAAATGTTGGAGCAAATGATGTTCCTGAACATGTGAAAAAATTAATGGAACAAAGAAGCAAACAAGATACTACTCCTCAAGATGACGCACATTGATAATGGTACTATTCATTACAGAGATGAATTAGTTCGTAAACTAATTCATCTCTTTTCTTTATCTATACCCGTTATTTATTACTTAATTCCAACTTCGCTATCAATCACTATACTTTTTATCCTTACTATTTTTGCACTTGTAATAGATTTGGGAAGATATTTTTCATCATCATTTGCTAAATTTTTTTATAAAACTTTTGGTTTTTTGTTACGTAAACACGAATTAGATAAAGAAAAGAAAAATCTTACAGGTGCTACATACGTTTTAATCTCAGCTTTAATTTGTGCCATAATTTTTCCCAAGATTATTTTTGTTACCGCATTTACTATTTTAATAATCAGTGATACGATGGCGGCGCTGATTGGCAGAAAATTTGGCAAAAGAAAATTTTTGCGAAAAAGTTTTGAAGGAACTTTATCTTTTTTTATTAGTGCAAGTATCGTTGTTCTTTTTACACCTAAAGTTGGTAATTTCCCGATGGAATATTTTATTGGGATAATCGCTGCTTTAGTTGGAGCTGTTGTTGAGAATATTTCATACGGTTTTGCAGATGATAATTTATCTATCCCGTTATCTGTTGGTTTTACGATGTGGGGATTGTACTTATTAATTTTCCCAAATTTACAATTGATTCTTTATAATGTACCGAGGTAAAAAATGAAAAGATTTTTGTTTGTAATATCAGCAATATCATTTATTTATTTTCTGTCCGGATGTGATTCAACTAAAACTCCTGCCACAGGATTAGAAGATGAGATTTATGTTGTTGCTGATTCATTAGAATATGAAGATGTTAAACTGGCTCTTCAATCAACATTTGAAATTGAAATTAACACACCGCTTCCGGAAAAACTTTTTACATTAAAGCGTGTTTCACCAAATCAAATAGATAAAGTTAAAAAAAAGAAAAATATTCTGATCGTAGCTCCGCTTAACTCCGGTTCTTATACTTCAAAATATATTAACTCAATTATTGATACTGCGGTGCGCAATAAATTAGAGAAAGATGACAATTTTATTTTAAGCAAATATGATCTTTGGGCAAAGGGTCAGCTTGTTACAATCCTTTCTGCAGCAAACATGCAGGAGCTTGAATTTAAAATCCTAAAAAATAAAGACAATCTTTTATATGCTTATCAAAAAATTTCCAACAATAGACTTAAGGAAAGTCTTTATGCCCCGCGTTATGAACGCAAAGCCATTGAAGGCAAACTACTCCGTGATTATGGCTGGATAATTTATGTTCAGGCAGATTATAAACTTGCCAAAAATGCTCCTGAAGATAATTTTGTCTGGCTGAGACGTTCTGTTGGCGGTGATATGGAACGCTGGATATTTGTTCACTGGATAGATAATGCGTCACCGGAATATTTAAATGCTGATTCAATTAAAGCAATCAGAAATCGAATAACAAAAAAGTTTTACCGCACTTCTGATGATTCTGCATATGTTGTTATTGCTGATAGTTTTTACACGACCACCGAAGTTAACTTTAATAATCGTTATGCCTTATTTACACAAGGTTTGTGGGATCTGGATATTAAAGGAATGGGCGGACCATTTATCAATTATACTTTTTATGATGAGAAGAGCAGAAGAGTTTATATGCTGGATGGTTCTATATTCGCGCCTAAATATTATAAGCGAAATCTTATCCAACAGGTTGATGTAATTCTGCAATCATTTTATACAAAGGATGAACTTTCAAAAGACAGGATTGATGATCTGCTTGATTCAATAGATGATTCAGTCAAGTATTAATCTTTGCAACTCAGGCGGCAGAATAAAATCTTTAAATTCTGCCGCAATTTTTCTTACATAAATTTTTGCCCGCTCCGTCTCATTAAATTTTAACTCATACTTTGCACGATAAGCCAGCATATTAGCAATTATTTTTTCCAATGATAGAGCGTACTTATCTTTTATATTTGAAAATCTTATTTTGAATTCTGGCAAAGGGGCTTTAACATAATCTGTGGTATTTACAACTTCGAATAAAAATAAATGGGGAACTAAGGTATATCCGGTAGGTAACTGAAACTCTCCTCGCCTTATTTCTCCTTCAACAATTTCAGGCGCAATAAAATAATTATGCTTACTAATATTACTTGAAACTAAGCCGGTCATAATTTTGCGATAAAAATTTTCAAGTAAATTAGCATTAAAATTCTCTCCGCGTTCGAACGGAGCTAACGCATTTAAGAAACCGGTAATCCCAGGTTGGATTCCCTCTATAATTTTCGGATGATTTACTTGTAGCTGATTATAATACCATGAACGACGAAGCAATTCTTTATCTATTACAGTAACATCATCTCTAAAATGTTCCACTAACTGAAAATAGTATGAAGGTGATATAAGATAATCCCACTGATAGCTGAATACTATTGAGTTTTTGGGTAAGCTGTTCAATAATGATTTTGTATAATCCTCATAAACATAATTTTGTTTCTGATTTACTTCTGCATAGTTGTTTTTAAATTGGATCAGTAGGAAAATTATAACAATGATTATTGGTAATACTGACTTTATTTTTTTTTGGTTTGCAATATGAAATAATTTTTGTATCCCAAATAAAGCAAAGAAAGCCATTGATATATATGCAAGCAGGAAATAGGAATCTATATCATTTATATCATAATTAATTGAGTACAAAACAGTTGAAAAAAATGTAATGATTAAAAAAATAAAAAGTTTTTTCGCCTCAATAAAAGAGATCACGATTCCTGATAGAATTAATAAAAGTGTGAATGTAAATTCGTTAGACAGATTAGATATAAAATAATTGAGTTGTTTCGCCGCTGCTTCTGTGGATGAAAATAACCAAACCTGATATTGCTTACCAGAAATGTGTCGTAATATGCGTTCCCAATCAACTGGATTTCCCCAATTTAAGTCAGGATTTTGTGCGGCACGAATGGGCAGATATGAATAGATTAAAAAAAGTATTGGGAAAAATATTATCAGCATAAACATAATCTGCTTAATACTTTTTTTATTAAATCCATTTTGTGTAAAATACAAATAAGCAGTTCCGGGAAGAATTAATAAAGTCGTCATATGATTTGTGAAGCCGAAAGCTAAAGTAACAGCAAAAATCATCCAGTACTTTGAAACATTTTTTTCTTTATCCGCATTTACAAAAGCTTTTAATGAAGCCAGAATGATGATTGTTATTAAAAGCAGATGTAAACTATAAACCTCTACAGAAGTGCTTTGAAACCAAAACGATTTACTTAATGCAAGAAATAATCCTCCGGATATTGCAATTAATTGTTTAATAGGTTCGCTTAACTCTAATGTTTTTGCTTTTTCAATTTCCTTTTTATCTCTAACATCTTTTTTCTTTTTTGATCTGACTTTTAAGTTTTTATCAAACTGAAATGAATTAAGATTGTCAAGAATAAATTTCGCTGAATAAGTAAAAACTGAAACCGCAATTGTGCAATAAAGAGCAGCTAAAATATTTAATTGAAAAATTTTTGTAAGCGGAAGCGGAATTAAAGAAAATAAATGTCCAAGCATTGTAAAAAGAGGATAGCCAGTTGGATGTGCAATCCCAAGTGTGCATTGCACTGCGGCAAGTTCTCCGGCATCAATTTGCAAAACGGTTGGTGCAATTGTTAACAGATAAAAAATAAAGGCAACAAACCCGGTTAAAACATAATAGTATTTATTAAAGATTTTCATCTTTTATTTAAATATTTCCTGAAAAGTTTTTTTTACTTGTGAAATTACATCATTTAATTTAAGCTGAAACGATTTACTGTTATCAAATTCTAAAACGCGGGAAAGTTTAAATAATTTTTTTTCATCCACCGGTATAATAGCAATTTTGCTGTCAAAAGCAGTTTGAATTAATAACTGAATGTTTTTAAGAAATTTAAAATTTTGGTGAAGTGTCTGAAAATCAATTTTATCATTCTGGATATTTTCAAGAACATCCATGGAATTAAAAATGTTCTGGTCTTTTTTTGCTGAGATGATTGATGGATTTAACAGCAGTAAATAGGTTACTATAAAATCAATATCAACTAAACCACCCGGGCTTTTTTTGATATTAAAGCTGCTTTGATTTATAGGTAAAAGTTTTTTTCGCATTTCAAAAATATCAGTTTTTATTTGTTGCTTGTCCTTCTCCCTGACTGTATTTACATAATGAGTGATAAAATCTTCAAATAAAAATTCATCTCCATAAATAAATCTACATTTTGTGAATGCTTGAAGTTCCCAAATCCTGGCACGGGCTGAAAAATATTTTTTATAATCTTTTATATCCCAAACCAGCAAACTGCTTTTGCCCTCAGGTCTTAAACGGCAATCGATTTCAATCCCTTTAAAATATTCTTTTAACTTTTGCAGAAGTTCCTGAAAATCCTTTTGAACATCAGGGAACTTGTTCAAATTCTTTAAAACAAAAATTAAATCAATATCTGAGCTAAAATTTAATTGTTCTGATCCAAAGCTGCCCATTCCTGCAACAAAAAAATCATCTTCCCATATTTTTCCGCGAGAGAAATCACTGATAATATTTAGGATATTTAATCTGATATATTCAGAAAATAATTCTGAAAATAAATTTGTCTTTACCGTTTTACTTAGAATCTGAATAGCGGCTCTGAATAAAAATGAATTTAGTTGTAGACTCTGAATGTTTTTTTTATTTAGAGGTACCAAGCTTTCTCTTGATAAAAACTCATCACGCAAAATTTTATCTTCTGCAAATAAGTTAATCGCTTTTTGTGAACGCTCGCAAATTTGTAGGAAGAGATTAAAAAAATTTCCGTCACTAAATTCATCAAACCATATTTTAGGGAAATGAGCTGTCCTGATTACCCGCGTAAAATTTTCCAGAACCAGATCAGGATCGATTGAGTAGGTTAAGAAACTAATTAGCTGATTTTCGATTTTCTCAAATGATATAGTTGTCCGTGTATCAAATTCTTTTTTATCAAAAAGACTTTTACCCGTTCTTAAAAATTCAAGATTTTTTTGTGAGCGTTTTGAATCTGCGAAATTAATAGAACTGGTATTAAAAATTTTATTATCCGGTGTTCCCACTCCCATTATTGAATTAAAAATATTTTGCACAGCAATTCTATTTCTATCAATCTGGTTTCTAAAAGATCGTTTATCTTTAAATCCTAAATAATATGCGAGCTTTTCAGCCAGTTCTCCATCGGCAGGAATTGTATGCGTTTGCCGGTCATTCATTAATTGAAGATAATGTTCCACTTTACGATATAAAATATATGCTTCTTTAAGTATTGCCGATTCATTGTCTGTAATTATTTTTTTGTTTTGTAATTTGTTAATTGCATCAAGCGTGTTGTTAGTGCGAATTGATAAATCCTTCCCTCCGTTTATCAATTGAAGAGCTTGCAGTGAAAATTCAATATCCCGAATGCCTCCTGCAATTAATTTAATATTGCTTTCGCCACTTATTTGTCGTTCGATACTGGTTTTTAATTTTTTAATCTGTTCCGTAGGTGGAATTGAGAATGATGAGGGATAAACAAATTTAGAAACATATTCATAAAATTTATTATATAAAGTTTTACTGCCACATAAAAAATTTGCTTTAATCAGCATTTGTCTTTCCCAATCCTCACCTCGTGTTTCGTAGTAACGAAGGTATTCAATATAACTTCCGCAGAGAGGAGCATTTTTTCCGTTGGGACGAAGACGAAAATCAATGCGGTATAAAAAGCCGGAGCCGGTTTTTTGGCTGGCGATATCTATAAAAAGTAGTATTGCTTCGGAGAGAATTTGACTGAAATAAATCCGTTTATCAATTAAAGTGTTTTTGTCGTAAAAAGCTATAAGGTCAATATCGGAACTATAGTTTAATTCATTACCTCCCAGTTTGCCTAAAGAAATTAAGACATACTTATTCCTGATTTTATCAATCTTATATTTTTGCAAGATTTCATCTAAGCAAAGTTCAAATAATTCCGCTGAAATTATTAAGGCAAGTTTTGATAAACAATTGGTTACAGATTTCAAATCTTCTTTTAAAAAAATATCTTTTAATCCAATACGTAAGATTTCTTTTCTTTTAAAATTCCGTATCACATTAATTTTAGCATTGAAAGATTTAAAAGTTGAAAGTGAATTCTTTAAAAGATTTGAATAATATTTTTCATTGATAGATTGGTTTATAACTGATGGGCTGTTTATCCAGAAAAAATATTCAGGATTTCTAACAAGAATATCAGTTAAATAATTGCTATTGCTTGCAATAGTAATCAGCATTTCAATCTGATGCGGATATTTAAGACATTCATTAATAAAAAAAACAATATCAAACTGATGCTGGATAATACGAAGCAAATTGGATTCTGAAGAATGAGTAAAGTAGTGCTGCCTGGTTTCCCTTTCTATGCTTGATAAAAAATCTTCCAGAACATTCTGCTGAATTTTTCCGGCAGCTTGCTCAATAATCTTAGTTGTAAAATCTTTAGAGAGATTTTTTAGTCTGAACATTCAAAACTTTGTTTTTTTGTAACAGGAATCTAATATTAAACATCAAAAAATTAAAAGATTCAGAAAATTTAATCGGTTATTAAATGAAATTAATTATTGTCATAATGCTTTTGTCTCTTTCGCAACTCTTTCCCCAAAGAACAGAAGTGCGAAATGATTTGAAAAAATTTTTTGATGAGTATAGTCACAAAGGATGCTTTGTTCTTTATGACTTAAAGAACGATACCTATATCAAATACAATCCTAAGAGATGTGCAGAAAGATTTATACCCGCATCAACTTTCAAAATATTTAATTCGCTTGCGGCACTTGAAAGCGGTGTGATTAAAGACGAGAACGAGATTATTAAATGGGATAGCGTAAAAAGATTTTATGATATGTGGAATCAGGATTTGGATTTAACAAAAGCTTATAAATATTCTGCTGTTTGGTTTTATCAGGAACTGGCAAGAAGAATTGGATATGAGAGGATGAAAGAGTTTATTGATTCAAATAATTATGGTAATAAAAATATACAGGGAGGTATCGATCTTTTTTGGCTTGAAGGTGAATTGAGGATTTCTCCCGATGAGCAGATTGAATTTCTTAAAAAACTATATCAAAATAAATTAACATTTTCTCAAAGATCCATCGATATCGTTAAACGGATAATGATATACGATCAAACCGATGATTATGTTCTTAGAGCTAAAACCGGCTGGGGAATAATATCAAAAAATAATATCGGCTGGTTTGTTGGATATGTTGAATCAAAGAATAATGTTTACTTTTTTGCTACAAACCTCGAAACAAAGCATCCGGAAGAGGGGTATTCATCAAGAATAAAAATAACATATAATATTCTTAAGTATTTAGGAATAATTATTTGAATCTCTCATTTCTGAAAATTAGGATATGCCCTTACACACAATGGACATCCTAATTATAAATTAGTTTACCACAGTTACCCCATTTATTCTTAAATTGCATATCAAAACATCTATATTTAATTTTTGATGTCCTAAATACTAACGGAGATATACTTAATAAATGATAAACATAATAAAAAAGATATTCGGTGATAAACACGAAAAAGACTTAAAGGTCCTTTGGCCAATTGTTGATGAGATCAATCAGCATTATGAAACTATTAAAAATCTTTCTGATGAAGAACTGGTTAATAAAACAAAAGAGTTCAAGGAAAAAATTAAAGCGCATACAGAAGAGACGCGTAAAAAGATCGATGAATTAAAAACACGCCTGCAATCAGATGAAGATTTTGATCGCCAAAATGCTTATGATGAACTTGATGAACTTGAAGAAAAGTTGAACGATGAATATGAAGAGATTCTCGATGAATTATTACCCGAAGCTTTTGCCGTTGTTAAATCCACCTGCCAGAGATTAGTTGGAAAGAGCTGGACTGTTGCCGGGAATAAAATTACCTGGGATATGGTTCCTTATGATGTTCAGTTAATAGGTGGAATTGTCTTGCATCAGGGTAAAATTGCGGAGATGGGAACCGGCGAAGGTAAAACGCTTGTCGCAACATTGCCAATGTATCTTAATGCTTTAACAGAGCGCGGAGTTCATCTCGTTACAGTTAACGATTATCTTGCCAAACGCGATAGCGAATGGATGGGAGAAATTTTCAGATTCCATGGTTTAACAGTTGGTGTAATTCTTAATACTATGGATTCAGCACAGCGCCAGCAGCAATATGCCTGCGATATTACTTATGGGACAAACAATGAATTTGGTTTTGATTATCTGCGTGATAATATGTCTGTTGATAAATCCCAGCAGGTGCAGCGCGGGCATAACTATGCAATTGTTGATGAAGTTGATTCAGTTTTAATTGATGAGGCAAGAACGCCGCTTATTATTTCAGGACCGGTAGATCGTGATGATCATCAGTTTGACGAAATGAAACCCAAAATCGAAAGATTGTTCAGACTTCAGAAAAATTTAGTTGCTTCAATGGTTCAGCAGGCAGAAGATATGCTTAGCAGCGGAAATGGTAATGAATCTGAGGCAGGAGTTTTACTTTTCAGAGCTTATCGCGGTCATCCCAAAAATAATAAACTAACTAAAGCACTATCCGAGCCGGCTTATAAAAGATTAATGCAGCAAACGGAATTAGAGTTTTTGAGAGAGAAAGGTAAAAACATGCACATCATTGATGATGAATTATATTTCGTCATTGATGAAAAAAATAATCAGATTGATCTTACTGAAAAGGGCAGAGAAGAACTTGCCAGAGGAACCGGAATGGAAAAAGATTATTTCGTTCTGCCTGATCTTGGATTTGAAATTAGCAAATTTGAACATGATGATACTTTGACCCTTGAACAAAAACTTAAAAGAAAAGATGAACTTTACAAAAAATATTCTGATGCAAGCGAAAGAATTCACACTTTGCATCAACTGCTTAAAGCTTACACGCTTTTTGAAAAAGATGTTGAGTATGTTGTTACCGAAGATGGAAAGATTGCAATTGTAGATGAGTTTACCGGGCGTGTTTTACCAGGAAGAAGATATAGCGATGGACTTCATCAGGCGATTGAAGCAAAAGAAAATGTTAAGGTTGAAAGAGATTCACAAACACTTGCTACAATTACACTTCAAAATTATTTCAGAATGTACAATAAGCTTGCAGGAATGACTGGTACTGCTGAAACTGAAGAGGGTGAGTTTTATGAGATTTATAAATTAGAAGTTGTTGTAATTCCGACAAACAGACCGGTTATACGTGATGATCAGGATGATGCCGTTTATAAAACTAAAAGAGAAAAGTATAACGCTATCATTGATCAGATTGAAGCGCTAAAAAAAGAAGGAAGGCCTGTGTTGGTCGGTACAACTTCCGTAGAAGTTTCGGAAACTATCAGCAGAATGTTGAAACGAAAAGGCGTTCAACATAATGTATTAAATGCCAAGCAGCATCAACGCGAGGCAGAGATTGTTGCACACGCAGGTGAAATTGGTGCTGTAACTATCGCTACAAATATGGCGGGAAGAGGAACGGATATTAAACTTGGCGCCGGTGTTGTTGAAAAAGGCGGTCTTTATATCCTTGGAACTGAACGACACGAATCCAGACGAATTGATAGACAATTAAGAGGACGTGCAGGTAGGCAGGGTGATCCGGGAACTTCTAAATTTTATCTTTCTCTTGAAGATGATTTGATGAGATTATTTGGCAGCGATAGAATTTCTGCAGTGATGGAAAGAATCGGAATCAAAGAAGGAGAAGTGATTCAGCATCCGATGATAAGTAAATCTGTTGAGCGCGCACAGAAAAAAGTTGAAGAGAATAACTTCGCCATCAGAAAAAGATTACTTGAATATGATAACACGATGAATTCACAAAGAGAAGTTATTTATTCAAAACGTCAAAAAGCTCTTCAGGGTGATAGATTAAAAAGTGAAATCCTTGAACAAATGGAAGAGATAGTTGAGGAAATTGTTGATAAAAATTTTGAAACTGTAAACGTTATTGGTATCAAAGAACAAATTTTACAAACCTTTTTAGTTGATGTTAAACTTGAACCCGAAGAATTTGAAACGCTTGGCAAAGAAGGAATTGTTAAAAGAATAGTTGATGCAGCTTTAGATTTTTATAAGAGGAAAGAAGAAATACTTGGATCGGAATTAATGGCGCGCTTGGAAAGATATGCGATGTTAAGCGTTATTGATCAAAAATGGAAAGAGCATCTGCGTGAGATGGATGATCTTAAAGAAGGAATCGGGTTACGCGCTTATGGACAAAAAGATCCTCTGGTTGAATATAAAGGTGAAGCATTTAAAATATTTGTTGAATTACTTAATCAATTAAAATATGAATCTGTTTCATTTGCATTTAAATTCTGGCCCCAAGCCCCTGAAGAAGTTCAGCAAAGAAGGAGACAGCCCGCAGGAAGAATTACTGAAAGAAAACAAAGTACAGAAAACATCGGTCTATCCACCCGAGCACCACAAACTTCCGCTGATGGTAAGGTTCAAACAGTTCGTGTTGAAAATAAAGTTGGTAGAAATGATCCCTGTCCCTGCGGCAGCGGAAAAAAATATAAAAATTGCCACGGCAAATAAACCCGGAGTAATCGGATGAAAAAAATAGAAGCAATAATTCGTCCCTTCAAACTTGATGAAGTTAAAGAAGCTCTGGTTGAAGAAGGGATTCGCGGACTTACAATTTCTGAAGTTAGGGGTTATGGCAGACAAAAAGGACATACAGAAACTTATCGCGGCAGTGAATATCAAATAGAATTTATACCGAAGATAAAGATCGAAATTGTTGTTGACGATACTTTGCTTGATAAAGTAGTTGATGCAATTTTAAGAACTGCAAAAACCGGGCAGGTAGGTGATGGTAAAATATTCATATCGGATATACAGGAAGTTATCAGGATAAGAACCGAGGAATCCGGCAGCCAGGCATTGTAGAAAAAAAATGCCTTTTTCTTTTTGTAAGTGTTTAATAGCTTCAACTATGGTTTTAAGGAAAAATATTATAAAATACTTCGCAGTACTTTTCTCACTCGTTATTTTGAGCAGCTGCTCTCCGTGGGAAAACTTTACTACATATTTTAATCTTTATTACAACACAGCTACTCTTTTTAATGATGCGGAAACAGAAATTCTTAATCAAAAAAGAGACCTATTTTCTAACGAACCGCTTGTGCTTCAGGGAAACTCCCGAAATGCTTTAGTAAAAGTGATAGAAAAAAGCTCCAAGATTTTACAGTTTGATGCAAATTCATCTTTTGTTGATGAAGCACTTATGATGCTCGGTAAATCGTTTTTTTATCAGGGAAACTTTCAAAAAGCTAAAAGGAAATTTGAAGAACTATTAGCAACAAACCCTGGTGATGATGAAGAAGTTTTAGAAGCAAACCTTTGGATAGCCAAATGTATGTTCGCATTAAAAGAAAACACCGATGCTTCAAAACTGATTGAAAAAATTCGATTGAAAGCTGTTGAAGAAGGTTACGATAAACTGATTAAGGAATCGTACGTTGAAGAAATAAAATATTATTTGCGTCAGGAAAATTATCCCGGTGCCATAAGTTTAGCTAATGATTTTGCTGATGTTTATGATGATAATGCAACAAGAGCTGAAGTGTATTTTGAACTTGGTAAATTATATACATTAACCGGTGATAACACAAATGCAATTTTGGCTTATGAAAAAGTATTTGATAATTCGCCTGATTTTGATCTGGAAATTGCCGCAACAATAAATTATGCTGATGCATTAAGAGAAGCCGGGGAAAATGAAAAGGCATTAAGTGTTTTTGAAGATATTCGTACCAAAGATAAATTTTCAAATTCATTTAACGAGATAGATTTTGAGATTGGTAAAACACTTGTGCAATTGGGCAGGTATAATCAAGCTTATGATCAATTTAGAATGGTTGACTCAACTTATAAGAATACACCTTTTGCCTCTGCCGCAAATTTTGAAATAGCAGAACTTTATCGCACACATTTTGCAAACTACGATAGCTCTGCATATTTTTATTCAAAATCTATTCTGGGTAACCTGCCTAAAGATTATGTTGATAAAGCAAAAAATAAAAATCAACTCTTTATCAAATACAATAAGTTTAGAAAAGATATAAATAAATTTAACAGACAGCTTTACTATACTGAGAATCCGGAAATTTTTGCTAAAGATTCTGCGGCTTATCTGGCAGATTCGCTTGCAATTCTTAATGATTTTCTTGCAAAGAAAGAATTACAGGATATCTGGAAAACCACTGATACTAATACGCTGCAACTTGTATATGATAAAAATATTGATTCCGCAGTTGTAAGACATTCAATGATAGTTAAAGATAGTTTGAAAAAAGTTGACAGTTTAATTCAAATTGGCTTATACAATCCTCCCGATTCAATTGGATTAAAGCAGCGAATAAGAAATTACCTAGTTGATACTTTTGTAAAAGATACATTGCATAAAGTTGATAGCTTAGTGAAAATAGGAAGAATCATTCCACAAGACACAATTGGATTAAGATTAAAAATTAAAAATTTAATTGTTGAAAGAAGTAAAAGCACTTTTGATTCCAAAGATGCAAGACAAAATAAATTAGCGCAGTTATTACAAAATCCTGGGCAGGCGCGGCTTGATACGGTAAAGTTTAAAAGAAATCCACCGCTTAAATTAAAAATTTCCGTTGATTCTGCTAAAACTATCCTTGCCAAAAATAACTTTGAGCTAGGTAATCTCTTTCTTGCGGAGTTAGATGTGCCGGATTCTGCGTATAAATTGTACTCAACTATTTTAAAAGACTATCCTTCAACAACATATTATCCAAACACTCTTTATGCGCTGGGCAGTTATTATCTTACTGTAAATAATAAAACCAAAGCGGATAGTCTCTTCAGAATTATTTATGATAATTATAAAGATAAGAGTATAGTTAATGCGGCTGCAAATAAATTAAATCTGCCATTAATAGATTTAAGTTTTGATCCTGCAAAGGATAAATACGCCTCAGCAGAAAATTTAATGCTTGGCGGTAATTATGATCAGTCGGTAAATCAGTTTTTTAATATTTATAAAGATTATCCTAAATCGCCATTTGCTCCGCAGGCACTTTATGCTTCTGGCTGGATATTAGAAAATAATTTATCTAAACCGGATTCAGCAGCTTCAGTTTATGATTTATTAGTTTCAAAATACCCTGCATCTGTTTATGTAAAGAATGTTAACAAAAAACTTGTGACATACAAACAGGAAAAAGCGCGAATCCAGAAAGCGATACAGGATAGTTTAGCTTTAGCACAAAGACTAAAAACAGATTCGTCACTCGTGGCAAGCAATGTTACAACTCAGCAGTTAAACAAGCTGGATGAAAATATTGTGGATAAAGTTGAACAGAATCAAAACGTACCCGAACAAAAAACAAACGTTGCGCAGGTTAATAACATTAACACTCAGAAAAAACTTGAACCCCTTTGGGATCCACGTAAACATTTTCAATAATCATTTCTGATTATATAAATTAATTTTTTATTATGCGTTACCGCGAATTGCTTGAACTGATTGAAGAAGGTGAAAATATTCAGTGCGAGTTTAAGCGAAAGTTTTCCACTCCTGAAAAAATCGCACGCGAAATGATAGCTTTTGCAAATACCAAAGGAGGGTATTTACTTTTTGGCGTTGATGATGATAAAAAAATTTTTGGTGTTGAAAGCGAAAAAGAAACCTCGGAATTAGTAAAAGATACAGCTTTAAATTATTGCCAGCCGCCTTTGGATTACTCAATTCAGTACAAAGAAATTGAAAGCAAAGAAATCGTAATCATTTCTATACCGGAATCAAATAATAAACCTCATCGCATTCAGGATTATAAATCTGATCTGGACATAAACTCAGCGATTGTTACAATACGTGTAAATGATAAAAGCGTTCAGGCAAGCAAAGAAATGATAAGGATACTGCGAGCGCAGACCAATCAATCTGCATTAAAAAAATATTTAATTGGTCCTAATGAAAAATCAGTTTTCGAATATCTTTCCCGGAATGAACGAATATCGGTTAAAGAGTTAAGCAGACTTGTTAATATTTCTGAAAGAAGAGCCTCAAGAACTTTAGTAAAAATGGTACGTGCAAATTTGCTGATGATCCACACAAAAGATAACGGGGAAGAGTTTTTTACTGCGGCGATGTGACATTAAATATCATTATCAAATACTTTTCTCAATTCAAATATTGCAATTCCATAAGCAACGGCAACATTAAGAGATTGTTTAATCCCATATTGCGG
>DAIRCT010000038.1:16491-29144 GCA_036796535.1 Ignavibacteriaceae bacterium | reverse complement strand
GGCGGTGTAATATTAAATCCAAGTTGTTTAACCCAGGTTAAATCGCTGAATGCTATCCACTCACCCGTAAGTTTATTGTTATGAAAATAAATTATACTGAATCCGGGAATTTCTATTTTGCTTCCTGTTGGCGGTAACTCATTTTCTCCTTTGTAAGTGCCTTTGAACGTCCACGTAACAACAACAGCGGTATCACTTATAAAAAGTTTTTCAGTTTCTTTTAAGAAAAAATCAGGAACAACATTGCGGGTACCCATTATGTAATCTTCCAAATTTTTAATTCCACGCACAGGTTTATAATCGGGAACTTTTCTCAGTTCAAAAGTAGAATCAACAACATTACTTAAATCAGAAAGATTGCCTGTATTCCAGGCATGGATATATTTATCCAGAACCGGATTTATTTTTTCCGCATAATTCTTTTTAGCACAGGATAGGAATAGCGATAGTGCTATCAACATCAACAAGATTAGAAATAACTTTTTCATAGAACCTCCTATTAAATTAATGATGATTAATTTCTAAAGTGTTCAGCCACGAGTGTTTTCAGAATGATTGAATACTCTTTATACTTATTTAACCTCTATGTGTTTTTAGCCAATGGTGGTTTGACTAAGAAATAACCAAATCCCAATGTAAAAAACAGATAGATGAAAACAATTAACCAACCTAAAGGATTGAGAACTCCAGCAATAACTGTAATTAAAGTCATAATAAATGCGATAAGGTCGTAAACAAATAATCCGAGAATAATTGCTCTTCTTGCATCAGATTCTGCTGCATCTTTAGCAAACCAGCAAATAAATAAATTACCGAAAAGTGAAGAACCGTATTCCCTTGCTGTAAAAATTCCTCCGCCGCTTAATGTTGCTCCGAATATTGAAAGCAATTTATCGGGTACGGCAAGTAAGAGAATGCCGAAAGCCAGACATACTATTGCTTTGATAACCATGAGATTTTTGAATTTCATAACTACCTCCTAATAAATTAATGATGATTAATTTCTAAAGTGTTCAGTTGCAAGTGTTTTCAGAATGATTGAATACTTTAAATATTTTATTTTTGCCTTGGGGGAACGGTTCAGTGTGGCGAGCTAAAATCAATTTCCAAAAGAGAATCTTCTCTCAAGGTCTAAGATTAGTTTCTACTTTTTTAAGAAAACTAAAACAATTAATTAGTGTTGTCAAGAAGAATAAGATTGCTGTTTGTTAAGAATTGACAAATGTTAAAGAACATGGTTGCTTGAAATTTGATATTAGATACACTCTCTTCTAAAAATATTTTTGTAATTTTGATTTGAAATTATTTCTAAAATATTTGGAGAAAAAATGAGTTTCGAATTATTAAACCAGATTAAAGCTAAAGCAAAATCAAAAAACAAAACTATCATCCTTCCGGAATCACACGACGAAAGAGTTCTTAAAGCAGCACAAATTTTAACCAAAGATAAAATTTGTAAAGTAATTACTCTCGGCAATCCGGGAAAAGTAAATGCAGATGCAAAAAAACTTGGTGTGGATTTAAATGGAGTTGAAGTTGTTGATCATTTAGTTCATCCAAAGTTTGATGAGTTTGCAAATATTTATTATGAGTTGCGCAAGAAAAAAGGAATGACTCCCGAACAAGCTAAAGAAGTTTTACATCGTGATCTTTTCTTTGCAGCAATGATGCTGCGCGAAGGTTTGGTTGATGGAAGTGTTGCCGGTTCTTTTGCTTCAACTGCGGATGTTATGAAAGCAGGGATTCAGATTGTTGGAATGCCGGCAGGAATTTCTATCGTATCAAGTTTCTTTTTGATGTTGTTTAAAGATAAAACATACAGCTTCGCAGATTGTGCTGTTGTTCCAAATCCTGATGCTGAACAATTAGCTGATATTGCAATATCAACAGCTGATAATCATAAAAAACTTACTGGTGAAGAACCACTTATTGCAATGCTTTCTTTCTCTACAAAAGGCAGTGCAGTTCACGAACTTGCTGATAAAGTTATTGCTGCAACACAAAGTGTAAAACAAAAACGTCCCGATTTACAGGTTGACGGCGAACTTCAGTTTGATGCAGCAATAATTGAATCAATCGGGAAGAAGAAAGCGCCGGACAGTACAGTTGCGGGCAAAGCAAATGTTTTAGTTTTCCCTGATTTGAATGCGGGAAATATCGGTTACAAAATTGCTCAGCGTCTCGGTGGTGCAGAAGCAGTTGGTCCAATGGTGCAGGGATTGAAAAAACCATTCTTCGATTTGAGTCGTGGCTGCAGCGTTGATGATATTGTTAACACAGCATCAATAAATATTTTGATGGGATAGGAAGCCTCCCCCTAACCCCCTCCAAAGGAGGGGGCTTTTTTATTTTAAGAGATACACATCACAATTAATTTTTGTCCTCTCATTAATATTTTCTTAAGTTCGCCCAACAAAAATTAATCCAATAAAATGAATCTATTATTAATTACGTTAAGCGTTTTTGTCCTTAATATCCCATTTGGTTATTGGCGGGCGAATGTTAAAAAGTTTTCACTTCAATGGGCACTTGCAATTCATATTCCTGTTCCGTTTATAATATTATTAAGAATTTATTCTAACATTGGTTTTGCATTTTATACTTATCCAATTTTAGTCGGAGCTTTTTTTCTAGGACAGATTGGTGGGAAAATAATCTACAATAAAAGAAAAAATTTAAATCGCTTACCGCTCACCTCTTGCATGGTTATGGATTTAGTTCGTAATGATTGATTTAATTAAATGACAAATGTTCTTTTCGGCAAATTGAACTTTATTCGAATAATCGTGGTTTCATACAAAAAGGAGATTTATAATGAATAAATTAATGACAAAAATTATCTACGTTTCTATAATTGCTCTTATGTTTTTTTATTTGCCAGTTCAAGCTAACAACAATAAAAAGGGAGATCAAATGAATAATAACATCAGCAAAATAACAGTTAAAGATATCGATGGGAAAACAGTTAATCTTTCATCCTACAACGGAAAAGTTTTATTAATTGTTAACGTTGCAAGTTATTGTGGATTTACAAAACAATATGCGGGACTTGAAGAGATTTACAAAAAGTATAAGGATAAAGGATTTGAAATCCTGGCTTTTCCCTGTAATCAATTTGGCAGCCAGGAGCCAGGAACAAACGAAGAGATTAAAAATTTCTGTTCATCAAAGTTCGATGTAACTTTCAGATTATTTGACAAGATTGATGTTAATGGAAAAAATAAATCCCCGCTCTATTCGATTCTTACAGATAATCCAGTAACCGGAAAAAGTGATATTCAGTGGAACTTTGAAAAATTCCTGATTGATAAAAAAGGAAATATTATTGCACGTTTTCCAAGCAGTGTTGAACCTAAAAGCGAAAAAGTAATTTCGGTTTTAGAAGCTGAATTGAAAAAGTAAACTTTTATAAATGTCACACATCGATGTATTCTGTGTGACATTTTTTTTACCAAAAAATTGCGTATAAAACTAAAGTAACAAAAATTACTGCGCCTCCCCACCAAATTAATTGTGGAGTCGGACTTAAATCAATATCTGTTCTTTTGGGAAGTTGTACAGGTTCTTTAAGAGGTTTTATTAATGTAATAATTGTCATCAATAATAGTACAACACCAAAAGTAATAGCCATTCTGTTTAAGAATGCAATTTCACCAAACTGCCACTGCAATAATCCATACACAGGAACACATGCTAACAGTGCAGTAACACCAGCAGCAGGCGGAGCTTTCTTAACCAATATCCCAAAAACAAAAGCTGCTAAGATGCCCGGAGAAATGTATCCCTGAAATTCCTGTATATAAGTAAAGATTCCTAAAAATTTTGGATCACCTAAATACGGTGCGATAAGACAGCCGAGTAAAACAAAGAGCAAAGTCATCATCCTCCCCACAAACACCAGATTTTTTTGTGATGCATCCTTTTTGATGTAAACTTTATAAAGATCTAATGTAAAAATTGTAGAGGCAGAGTTGAGCATTGAAGCGAGAGAACTGATGACAGCACCGGCAATTGCTGCCAGCATAAATCCTCTTAATCCTGCGGGAATTAAATTTTTAATCAGCAAAGGATAAGCTGCATCAGTATTCCTCATCGAACTGCTGTAAAGTTGTGCAGCCATAATTCCCGGAAAAACAATTACAAAAGGAATAATAATTTTAATAGCAGCGGCAAAGATAATTCCCTTTTGTCCTTCGCGTAAACTTTTTGAAGCCAATGTTCTCTGAGTGATGTATTGATTCAATCCCCAGTAATAAATATTTGGTATCCACAAACCGATGACAAGCGCAGTCCAGGGAAGCACCGGATGATCAGCGGGTAAAATCATGTGAAGCTTATCTGCATTATGAGTAAAGAAACTATCAAATCCACCAACAGCAGTGAGACCAAAAACAAGAACGATGGCACCTCCAATAATTAATGCGGTACCCTGAAAAACATCAGCCCAGGCAACTGCTTTAAGTCCTCCCCAGGTTGTATAAAGAGCTGCAATCACTCCAATTCCCCAAACTGCAGTTTTAATATCAACATTAAATATTGTATAGATTGTAATTCCCCCTGAATAAATAACTGCCGCAATAGTAACTCCGACATAAATTACCATCGTGTAAAAAGCCATCAGTGAGCGTGCAGTTGAGTTGTATCTGTATTGAAGAAATTCCGGGATTGTATAAATACCACTGCTTAAAAATCTTGGTAAGAAGAAAAACGCTACGAACACAAGCGTGATAGCCGCCATCCATTCGTAACTTGCAATTGCTAATCCAACATTACCTGCACTTTGACCTGACATCCCGACAAATTGCTCAGAGGAAATATTAGCAGCGATTAATGAAATACCAATGATTGGCCAAATTAACCCGCGGCTTGCAAGAAAAAAGTCTTCGCCGGTTTCTTCTTTCCTGCTTTTGTACATACTTGTACCAACAACGATTAAGAAAAAAAGTATAAAAATACTTATATCAAGTAGACTTAGTTCCATAAAGAATCCTTACTAAATATTATTTAATGAGATGATTTACTTTAAACCCATCTGCTGCTTTACCCAAAGTTTTGAATTTATAATTTGTTTATGTTCAATATTTAAGGTTGCAGCAATACGTTTGATTAATTGATCTTCATAAGCATTTAACTTTTCATCCTGATAAATTAATTTCCATAAACTTTCAATTAATTTAATTTTTTCATCATAGGAAAAAGTTGAGTTAATGATACCGGTAAACTCATATGAGCTTACGCTTTCTTTAATCTCTCGTTCCGCTAATTCCAAAAGTTCATTAGCACAATCATCTTCAAGATTAAAAGTTTTCTTCATTTCAGAAACGATAAATTCTCTTTCACTATCAGAAAATTCTCCATCCGCTTTTGCCATTTCTATAAATAGAGCACAGGCAGCAATCTGAATTTTTTTATCATTATTATTTTCTGTTGTGTTGTTGCCTATTAATGATTCATTTTTTTCATCTTGTGAAAAGATTTTTTTTAAGTATTCAAGCATATTGGTTTCTTTATAATTGGCGGTTTTAAGTTATTTTAATTTTAATTGCATCCTAAATAATGCTCTTCGATAATTTGATTTTATCTGTTCGTGTACGATTTCAAATCCGAGATTTTTATAAAGATTAATTGCTGCAGTCAATTTAGGACTCGTTTCCAAAATTATTTTTTCGGCTCCTTTTTCATAAGCGAATCCGATAGCCGTTAAAGCTAATTTTTTACCTATTTGTTTTCCCTGATAAATTTCCGGAACAGCCATTTTAGATAATTCATAAATTCCATTACTAATTTTTTTGATTGCACAAGTACCACAAATCTCGTCATTAATAAGTGCAAAGAAAATCTCTCCGCCGCTTTTTATATAGTAAGTATCAGGATTTTCTAATGCTTTTAAATCTTCATCTTCAACTTCAAAATATTTATTAAGCCAATCTAAATTCATCTCTTTAAACTTCTGTCTATATTCATCGTGATATTTTACAATCTTTATACTTTTTATTTGTTCATTTTTAACTTTTTCACTAACCCTTTCAAAAATACTTTTGGATTTTATTCTTTCTTCAATCAAACTTAGTGTTATAAAAAATTTGGGATCAACTTCATTTATAATTTCTTTATAAGATGTATCAATTTTATCAGCTACTGATTTAAGTGATTCATAAGCTTTTTTCCCTTTGGTGGTTAATCTAACAATTGTAACTCTTTTATCTTCAGGTGAATCGTATTTTTCTACAAATTTTTTTTGAATTAGTTTATTAACAAGTTGAACTGCAGCGGGATGTGTGATTTTTAAGTATGAGGATATTTGTTTAATTGAAAGAGACTCTTCTTGAATTAAAAGCAAAAAGATATTAAAGGAGCTTTGATCAAAATTTTCTAAAGTCTGGTTAAATATTTTTTTTGATTCTGTTAAGAGAGTTTGAGATAATATTTTTAATCTGTTTGCAAGATTAAAATTTTCCGAATCTGCTATAATATTATTATCAGTAATCAATTACGTAAGTACTTACTTATTATACTAAAAAATACTTAATTTTTCCAAATAATCAAACTAAATCTATTCTAATTCACTCAATAAAGCTGGCAAGTCAAGGGGTTTAGTAACCATCACTATATTTCCGTCTTCATCCTTTGGCCACTGCTCAACCAAACGATCTGCATATAACTCAATTCCATTTCCGTCCGGATCTTTAAGATAAATTGATTCGGAAACACCGTGATCCGAAGCTCCTTCGATAGGATAATTCGACTCCCAGATTTTTTTGAAGGCTCTCGCTAAATCTTCTCTTGAAGGATAAAGAATTGCAAAATGATAAAGCCCTGTATGTCCTTCGGGTGGTGGTGTAGCATTTTCTCCTGCCCACGTGTTTAATCCGATATGATGATGATAGGTACCCGAAGAAAGAAAGACGGCTGTTTTATTAAAGCGGGCAGTAACTTGAAATCCCAAAACATCCCGGTAAAAAGCAAGGGCTCGATCTAAATTTGAAACGGTTAAATGAATATGCCCGATTCTGGTTCTGTGATTTAATTCGTAATCCATTATTCCTCAATTTTTTCTGAATGATTAATTTTTACCGGTTTAACTTTCCAAACTTTTTTTGTGTACTCTGCAACGGATCTATCACTTGAAAATTTTCCTACTCGCGCTACATTGTAAATAGATTTTTTAGTCCACTCTTCTTGATTTAAATAAAGTTCAGCTACCTTATCCTGAGCATCTATGTAAGATTGATAATCCGCAAACAAACAATAATAATCAACATTCATCAGTCCTCTGATCATATCATCAAAAATACCGTGTTCTTTCGGGTTAAAATAATTTGTTGCAATCATATCAACAACCTGTTTAAGGTTTTTGTTTTTTTCATAAAATTCTTTTGGATTATAATTGCTTGATTTTAGTTTAACAACTTCATCAGCTAACAAACCAAAAATAAAAATATTTTCATCACCGACTTCTTCTCTAATTTCAACATTTGCACCGTCCATTGTTCCAATGGTTAATGCGCCATTAAGTGCAAACTTCATATTTCCTGTTCCGGATGCTTCTAATCCAGCCATTGAGATTTGTTCGGATAAATCTGAAGCAGGGATAATTTTTTCTGCAAGTGTTACAGAATAATTTTTAAGAAAAACTACTTTCAATTTATCACTAACGTCCGGATCATTATTAACTACTTCTGCTACCGAATTGATAAGCTTAATTACCATCTTTGCGGCAAAATATGCCGGCGCGGCTTTACCTCCCAAAATAACTGTCCGGGGAACCATATTTATTTTGGGATTACTTTTAATCCGGTTGTATAAAGTAATGATGTGAAAAACATTTAATAACTGTCGTTTATATTCATGAAATCTTTTTATCTGCACATCAAAAATTGAATCAGAATTAATCTTAATGTTTTCTTCTGTTTCGATAAAATCAATCAGTAATTTTTTATTTAGCCATTTTACATTTTGCCAGCTTTCAATAAACTGCTTATCGTTAATAAATTTTTCCAACTTTTTAAGTTTAGAAAGATCCTTTACCCATTCGTCGCCAATCTTATCAGTTATAAGAGCCGATAATGCAGGATTAGCAGCTTTCAGCCATCTTCTTGGTGTTATACCATTGGTTATGTTTACAAATTTTTTCGGATACATTTTATTAAAGTCGGGGAAGATTCTTTTCTTTAAAATTTCTGTGTGCAACGCAGCTACACCATTAACAGCAAAACTTCCAACAATAGCCAGATTAGCCATGCGAATTCTTTTTTCATCACCGCCGGAAATGATAGAAAGTTTGGCAAGAATATTTTCATCAGTCGAATACGATTTTTTTACCTCTTCTAAAAATCTTCTATTGATTTCATAAATTATCTGAAGATGCCTTGGCAGCAATTCAGCCATTATTTTTTCTGACCACTCTTCAAGTGCTTCCGGAACAACAGTGTGATTGGTATAGGCAAAAGTTTTACTTGTAATAGCCCACGCTTCATCCCAGGTATATTTTTCTTCATCAATTAAGATTCGAAGTAACTCAGGTATTGCGATAACGGGATGAGTATCATTTAGCTGTATGCAGGTCTTTTCAGTAAACTGTTCAAAATCTGGATGATCTATTTTGTACTTTCTAATTATATCCTGCAGAGTTGCAGAAACGAAGAAGTATTGCTGTTTTAACCTTAAAAATTTTCCTTCAACATAAGTATCGTTTGGATACAAAACTTTTGAGATTGTTTCGCTGTCATTTTTCTTTGCCACTGACTCTACATAGTTTCCTTTATTAAAATCAGAAAATTCAAAATCGCTGCAAGCACGCGCCTGCCATAATCTTAAATTGTTAACTGTGCTATTTCTGTAACCGGGGACAGGGACATCGTATGCAACAGCTAATACATCTTCAGTGTCAACCCATTCAAACGAAAAACTTCCATCGGGGTTTTGCACTGTACGAGTTTTACCATAAAACTTTACACGATAAACTAAATTTCTTCTTAATATGTCCCATGGATTCCCTTTGTTTAACCAATTATCCGCATACTCAACCTGATAACCATTTTCAATTTCCTGTTTAAAAATTCCATACTCGTATCTTATTCCATAACCAAAAGCCGGTAGTTCAAGCGTTGCCATTGAATCTAAATAACAAGCTGCAAGCCGACCTAAACCTCCATTACCCAAACCCATATCAGGTTCAAACTCTAGAATATCTTCAAGAATGTATCCATCTTTTTTTAGGATATCAGAACACTCTTTATAAAAATCAAGATTGATAAGTGCATTGCCAAGAAGTCTTCCCATCAAATATTCGAGTGAAAGATAATAAACCCGCTTAACATCATTATCCATATAAACTCTTTGAGTGCGGAGCCATTTTCTTACAAGTCTGTCTCTGATTGCAAGCGATAAAGCAAAATAAGCATCATCACCAGTAACGGTGTAACGATCCTTAACTAATGTAAACTCAAGATGCTCTGCAAATTGATTTGAAATTGAAAAACTTTTAGGATCTTCTTTATCTGTAAAAAATATTGATTCTTTATTTTTCTTTGCCATAATTTTCTTAAAACTCCAATGAACGTTTAATTCAAAATAGTGTGAACAAATTTAACTTACTATGATTTTTAATACAAAGTAAATTTTATTTGATTAATATTTATATAAAATACAGACCAGTAGAAAAGATTTTACTTATGAAATGATATAATAAATATTCTCCAATATTTATTTCATTAAGATCATTTTACGACTCTGTATAAAATCTCCAGCACGCAATTGATAAAAATAAACACCGCTTGTAATTGCCGAAAAATCTTTACTGCCAAACTGCGTAAGGTTAAACTCGATCTCATATTTTCCAGCTTGCTTGTATTCATCAATGAGAGTTGCTACTTCCCTGCCAAGTAAATCATATACTTTTAATGTTTGCCAGCCACTTACCGGCGACTGCCAAATTATTTTTGTACTTGGATTAAATGGATTGGGATAATTTTGTTCAAGCGAAAAGCTAAGCGGCAATATTTTTTTATCATTAACATTAACTGTGTTGTCTTTTCCAATTCCGGTAATGATAATAGTTTTTGTTCCAACATTTGAATAGACTGTAACCACAGCGTGATAACTCTTTATCATCTCAGGATTAAATTGCAGTAAAATTTTTTTTACTGAAAAAGGCGGGACTGAAAAAGAATTTTTATCTATCATAAAGTTTGCATCAGAAATTGTAACCGAATCTATAACAAGTTGAGCATTTCCTTCATTTGTAATATAAACCTGTCTTGCTGCAAAATTATTAATCACAACAGAATCAAAATTTATTTTGAAAGGAAGTGCGTTTAGCTTTGCAAATGTGGGGCGTGTATTGTTTGTTGCAAAGCTATAAATTCTTTCAACAAATTCGGGATGATCAATAAAAGGATTTCTTTTTAATTGCAATGCAGCAATTGCATTATTACGATTTGATTCAGCCAAATCAACAGGATCAAGTTTATTCCATTGTCTAAAAACATTTTCCTGTGTTTGAGTAAAGAAGCCGCCATAGTTTATGGGATAACAGGTGATAAAATAAAACATCGAACGACTTACATTACCTTTATGAACATCTCTGGGTTCAAATACAATTTGTCCCAGATTATTTGTACCGAGTTTACTGCCTGCATTTTGCCAGGTAATATTTGAGACAACGTTTCCAAAGGGATAATTTGCTCTCATACTGTTTGCGGTTACATCAGTTGGATATAAATGATACAAATCTGATTTCATTGGTTCAGCTTCGCTAAAATTTGATTGCGGCCAGGTATGCTCTGTATTAAAATTATAAGTAGTACTCTGAGCATCTGTTCTACTTGTGTAACCAACCGCAAGCCGTCCCGTGTAAACACATTCAAGAGTATTTACCGTTGCTCCCTGCCCATTTACTCTTTGGTTATCAATTTCCATAAACATTTTATCGCGGGCTAAATTATACCCAAGAGAATAATGATTACTTACTAATTGCGTCAGAGCGTTTTTTAATTGGATATCATATAGATTAAATGTAGTTGCATCGTAACTGTCTCCAAATTTACCCGAACCACTTAAACTAATTACAGTTCCAACCAAACTGTCATCACTCGTAATAAAAATTAAATCGTTATCTATTACATTTTGATCAGGACTATATTTTACCCAAACGATGGAACTGTCAAATGATGAAATGGAAATCATTGTATCAGAAAGAGTATAAACATCTTTGAGATTACTCATCTTTATAATAACGTTATTTTGTGATTTGTTAATTATGTAAAACGAAATGCTGTCTGAAGAGTTAGTAAATACTTCAGGAAATTCAATTGCCTGAACATTGGATGTAACTTGAGCGCTTAAACTAAGAGACAGAGTTGTTAAAAGAATGATTAAGTATTTAGCCATAAATAAATTGTATAAATTAATTGTTATAAAAATTGAGGCACAAATTTACAATCTAATTATGTAATAACAAGACTTATACTAATCTTGTATTATGGCGGTAGCTTCTATTTCGATAAGCATTTGCGGAGCGATCAATGATTTTACTTCAATCATTGATGTTACGGGTTTTATGTCTTTAAAAAATTCCCCGTGAGCTTTTCCATATTCTTCCCAACGTGAAATATCGGTTACAAACATTCTGGTTCTGACAACATCGTTTACAGTTGCACCAGCTTTCAATAATGCTTTCTCAATTTTCTGCAAACAGAATTTTGTTTGTTCATAAGCATTTCCAATTCCAATAATTTTATCACCATCAACTGGTGCAGTTCCGGATACTTCAATAATATTTCCAACTCTTACTGCACGTGAATATCCGACTATATTTTCCCACTTTGCGCCGGAAGAAATATTTTTTCTTTTCATATTTTTCCTTTTAAATAAGCATTGCGTTTTTGTTCGGTAAATTTTTCTATTGCATAACGTAACATCGTTCTCGGCATTTTCTTGTAATGCTTTCTTAAAAATTCCTCTTCTGTTTCCATATCACGATTTCCAACTTCTCTAAGCATCCAGCCAACAGCTTTGTGAATGAGATCGTGTTTATCACTAAGCAAGATTTCAGAAATATTCAACGTATCTTCAAAATAATGCTCACGTATAAAAGCTTGAGTAGAAATAATTGACGTCCGTTTTTCCCACAAATCTTTTGAACGTGCAAACTTGTAAAGCAAATCTTTTTCTTTATCAATTAAATATGCCCCAACAATCTTAGGAGCGGAGAGGTCAACTAAATCCCAATTATTAATTCCCTTTCTATTCTTAAGGTAAAAATTGAAAATGATTTTTTTCTTTTTTTCATCTCCACTTTTGAATTGATCTACAAGAATAAATGCTGCAATTAATCTTTCTTCATGTACTTTAGACAGAATTAAATTTTTCAAATCATCTAAAGCTAAATCCTTAAATTGTTTTGCTATAATTCGCTGTTCAGGGACTTTTATTCCATAAAAAATATCTCCTTCACCATACTCGCCTTTTCCCGTTTTAAAAAATCTTTGAAGGTTAACCGCTTGAATTGGATTTTTTTGTTTTAAGATTGCTTTTCTTATTTCTGTTAAACTCATTTTACCAATTTTAATTAATTAAGATTGAAAATTATAATGTAATTCCCTTGAAAAAGGGAATCCTATCTTCAGTTGTAAATGAATTAGATTCCCGCT
>DAIRCT010000038.1:14278-16391 GCA_036796535.1 Ignavibacteriaceae bacterium | reverse complement strand
GCGGGAATGACGCACTGTTCATTTAGTTACTTTTTTAATCCAATCCAACATTGTTTCTAATGCTAATGGCGAAATTGTTTCTTCAATCTGGCTATACTCTGATACTGCTCCTGTTTTTGCTGTTTGGAATAAATGATTTAAACCCGGTAACATTTTAGTTTCAAAATTTTTATTACCGCTTTTCTTTAGGGCTCTTTCTATTGCTGATAAATTTTCTTTTGGAGGGACCTGTAAATCTTTTTCTCCGTTTATTGCAAGCACGGGACATTTAACTTTTTCAAGTGTAGGAACAGGATTGTAAGAAAGAAAATATTTAAACCACGGACTTGTTAAAGTTTTAAGCTGTTGATTAATATAAATTTCAGGATCACCAATTTTCTTTTTTTCATCTTCGGTCATTTGGGAAATTTCAGAATTAAACTCTTCTCTCAATTGATTCTTTAGGGTCTCATCATCTTTACTTTTTATGATCATAGAATAAATTTTTCTATTTATATCTAATGTTTTATTTATTTCCTCTTCAGGCGTTCCCTCTGCTTTCTGTATTAACTCACTTTGCAAAATCAAAATGGAATCGCCGGGAATTCCAGGACCAGCCATTAGGACTATAAAAGCAACATCTTTATCATCAACGGTAACGATAGGTGCAATAAGTCCTCCTTCACTATGTCCTATTAATCCTATTTTGGAATGATTAATTTCTTTTCTGGTTTTTAAATATTCTACTGCAGCTATAACATCGCGAGAAAAATCCTGTGTTGTTGCAGTAGAAAAATTTCCTGTTGATTTAGCAGTTCCTCTGTCATCAAATCTTAAGACTGCAATACCGTTACGGGTAAGATAATCTGAAAGAACTAAAAAAGGTTTATGTCCTAGCAATTCCTCATTTCGGTTTTGAGGACCCGAACCTGTAATAAGAACAACAGCAGTAAAATCATCGCCATTTTCGGGCACTGTTAATGTGCCTGCAAGTGTAACATTATCAACTTTATTTTCAAATGTAACTTCTTCTGATTTATATGGAAATGGTTCTTTTGGTTCTTGTGGTCTTTTTGCTTCTTCAACTTTTTCCACCTTGCTAATAATAAGGTCTAGTGTCATTCCTCCCTGAACCCATTTACCATCAATTTTATTTTCATCATAAATAATTTTACCGGAATAGTAACCTCTAACGGCTGGAATTTTAATAAGAATTGAATCCTCATTAATTTCTGTTGATTCAGTGGCAATACCTTTTGCTCCCTGGTCGGGGCTATCCATCGTAGAAGTATAATTACCGGCTTCATCTTTTTGAATATGAAATACAACTGTAAGTTTTATAGTATTGGGAAGTTCAAGTTTACCAGACCAGATGCCGGATAAATCATGCTGTTGTCCAAAAATCTGAGCAGCAAAAATAATAGTAAGTAATATTCCTCTTATAATTTTCATAACTACTCCTGTTTTTTAACTAATATTTTAATATAAAGTTCTAAATCAAATTTAACCTTTTTATATATACTTAAGTTAAAAAACTAATTGATAGGATATTAAACTATTTGAACGGAATAATAAAATTCTGAATTAAAATTTTCTTATCAACCAAAGGATCAAAGAAATAATTGCGCTAAGCAAAAGCATAGTGGTAATTGGAATATAAATTTTAAGGTTGGGCTTATCAACAATTATATCGCCGGGCAGCCTACCAAAAGGTAGTTTTGATAACCAGGGCCATGTTAATCCGATGATAACTAAAACAACTCCAGCAGCAATTATTATTTTTTGAGTGTTACTCATCTCTAACTATTTGGGAATAAAATTCATCTAAAACATCATTGTAATTAAAAGCTAACTTTGTTTTTCTGATTCTATCTAAATTAAAATATTCAACTCGCTGTCCTTCTTTTAAATCAATTTCCGATGTATTCAAATCTAATCTTTTCCAGAAAATGTAATCAGTATTTTTTTCTGATGTAATAATTTTGAACAACTGTATTTCGCCTAAATCCGTTAGCCCCAACTCTTCATTCATTTCACGTCTAACAGCATGTTCCGGGGTTTCACCATTTTCCACTTTTCCACCCGGAATATCCCACATATTAGGAAAAGGAATATCAACTTTATCATCACGCAA
>DAIRCT010000038.1:11983-14178 GCA_036796535.1 Ignavibacteriaceae bacterium | reverse complement strand
GATGGATTTACTTTTGATGTTGGTCCTTCTTTTATGAGTATGAGCTGGGAGCTTGAAGAATTATTTAAAAGCAACGGACTTAAAAATCCAATCGAACTTGAAGAACTTGATCCGCTTTATCAGGTTTATTTTGAAGGTGAGAAAAAACCTTATCGCATATTCAAATCTCTTAACAATCTTGAAGAAGAGTTTAAAGACATCGAACCAAATCTTGCCGCAAAAGTTGAAAAATATTTAGCACGCGCTGGTGAATTTTTTCACGATACTGAAGACAAGGTTGTAAAATCAAATTATAAAAATGTTGTTGATTATATTCTAAAGTTAACACGCGTTCCAAAGAAACATCTTCCCTACTTATTCAGAAATATGTGGAGTGAAGTTGAAAAGAATTTTGAATCAGAACAAGTGCGTGTAATTTTTTCTTTGGTAGCATTCTTTCTCGGATCAACTCCATTTCATACACCGGCAATATACTCGCTTCTTAACTATACAGAAATGAAGCACGATGGTTACTGGAAAGTTAAAGGTGGAATGTACAAAATTGTTGAAGAGTTGATGAAAATTTTAGAATCACGCGGTGTAAAATTTGTTTTTAATACTGAGATTGTTGGCGTTGCAAATTCAAATGGCAAATTAAATTCTTTGCTTGATAAAAACGGTAAAATCTGGAGCGCAGACATTTTCATTTCCAATTCTGATGCTGCTTCGTTCAGAGGTCAAATTCTTGGAAGAAAAAAATTCACTGAACAAAAATTAGATAATATGGATTGGACACTTGCACCATTTACAATTTATCTTGGCTTAAAAGGTAAAATAGATTCACTTCAGCATCACAATTATTTTCTTGGCAGCAACTTTAGAGGTTATGCAGATAAGATTTTTACATCTTCAATCATCCCGCAAAAACCTTATTACTATGTAAATGTTTCATCCAAAACTACTCCGGAATGTGCGCCTGAAGGATGCGAAAATGTTTTTATTCTTTGTCCTGTTCCCGATAGAAGATTTAAAAAAGATTGGGATGATAAAGAAGAAATTGCAAACAATATCATAAAAGACTTATCAGAGCGAACAGGATTTGATATTGAATCTAACACTTTAGTTAAACAAATTTATTCTCCAGTAGAGTGGGAAAAAATGTTTAATCTTTATAAGGGTTCAGGTTTAGGATTGGCACACGGCATCAATCAGGTTGGTGCATTCAGACCAAAAAATAAAGACGAAGAATTTCCAAACTTATATTATGTAGGCGCTTCAACAACGCCGGGCACAGGATTACCAATGGTTATTATAAGTTCAAAACTTGTAACAGATAGAATAAGGAGTGATTATGGATCTATATAATAAGACTTCGTATGCAATTAGTAAAGTGGTAACTAAAAATTACAGCACTTCATTCAGTCTTGGTATCTCTGCATTTGCACCACAATACCGTGATGCTATTTACGGTATTTACGGCTTTGTAAGAATCGCTGATGAGATTGTTGATACCTTTAACGAGTTCGATCAAAAACAATTGATGGAAAACTTCCGCAAGGAAACTGAAGAAGCATTAAAAACAGGAATATCAACAAACCCAATATTACAAGCTTTTGTTCACACAGTTAAAGAATATAAAATTGATTATCACTACATTGATGCTTTCTTAAATAGCATGGAAATGGATTTAACAAACTCTTACTACGAACCTCAGCAATACAATGAATACATTTATGGTTCAGCAGAGGTTGTTGGATTAATGTGCTTACAAATTTTTGCTGGAAACGATGATAAATTATTTAATGATCTTGTTGCACCCGCAAGAAGTTTGGGTTCAGCTTTTCAGAAAGTAAACTTTTTAAGAGATATAAAAAGTGATATGGAAGAAAGAGAAAGAATTTATCTACCTGGAGTTAATCACGCTATTAAGATTGATGACGTGCATAAACAAGATTTAGAAAAAGAAATCGCACTCGAATTTAAAAATGCTCTGGAAGGAATTAAGAAATTACCGGTTGGGGTAAAACTCGGAGTTTACTCGGCATATCTTTATTACCAGGGCTTATTTAAAAAGATTAAAAAATTAAAAGTTAAAGAATTGATGAAACAACGAGTGAGAGTTTCCAACACAACCAAGCTGGCTTTGTTAATTAGAGGTTTGCTTGAAATAAAAGTTTTTAAGTTAACCTGAAACAAAATTAAAATTTAATTAAGTT
>DAIRCT010000038.1:0-11883 GCA_036796535.1 Ignavibacteriaceae bacterium | reverse complement strand
GCATTCATAAGCACGGCTTATATTGTCTGGGATGTGATTGCTACGAAACGCGGTGATTGGGCTTTTAGTCCTGAACACTTGATTGGATTTTATATTTTGGGTTTACCACTTGAAGAGATTCTGTTTTTTATAACTGTTCCCTATTCCTGTATTTTTATTTTCGAGACAGTTTCATTTTACGTTAAGGAAAAGAAATTAAATTTTAACAAAAAACTATCTATGATTCCCGCTGTGTTATTAATAATACTCGGTATAATTTTCTACGATCAGAACTACACATTTACGGTTTCTATATTTGCAGCAGCTTTTTTTATCGGGGCAGTTTTGTTTAATGAATCACTACTTGCTTCCAGAAATTTTTGGATAACAATACTAATTGGTTTTATTCCCTTTCTAATCGTTAATTATTTTCTTACTTCCATTCCGGTTGTTACTTATAATGAAACTGCTTTCAGCGGAAAAAGATTTATAACTATTCCTTATGAAGATTTTCTTTATTCCTTCTCAATGATTTCTTTGTGGATTCTTTTTTATGAGTTAGCAAAGGAAAAGAAAAAGTGAAAAAGAAGATCTGCGTTATTGGAGCAGGACTTGGCGGATTATCTGCAGCAATAAGACTTGCTAACAAAGGTTTTGAAGTAGATTTGTATGAACAGAACAGCACACCCGGCGGTAAAGCTGGCGAAATAAAAGAAATTGGATATCGATTTGACACCGGTCCATCTCTTTTAACAATGCCTCAAGTTATTAAAGATCTGTTTTCGGAATGTGGTGAGGACATTAAAGATTATTTAAGCATAAACCGATTAGAATTAATTTGTAAATACTTTTATCCAGATGGCTCAATCATAAATGCCTACTCCGATCAAGATAAGTTTGGAAAAGAAATTGATGAAAAAACTTCTGATAATTCTGCCTCATTAAATAAATATCTTACATACTGCAAAACTATTTATGATTTAGCCGGTGATTTATTTCTAACTAAAGATCCTTCGAGTATTTCAACTTATCTAAATTCCAAAGCGCTTAAAACTTTATTGAACGTTGGTAAGATTGATCCGTTCCGAACGATAAATAAAGCCAATGAAAGTTTCTTTAAAGATCAAAGACTTGTTCAACTGTTTAATCGATATGCAACATATAATGGTTCAAATCCATATTTAGCTCCCGCAACTTTAAATATTATTCCACATGTTGAATATAACCAGGGAAGTTTTATTCCTGATGGCGGAATTTATTCAATATCAAAGGCACTCAATAAATTAGCCGAGAAGAAAGGTGTTAATATTTTCTTAAATCAAAAAGTCGATGAAATCATTCTTGAAAATAGAGAAGTAAAAGCAATCAAGGTTAATGATGAGATTATAAAGTATCATAAGATAATTTCTAATGTTGATGTGAACTTTACTTTTAAAAATCTGATAAAGAATTTTGAAAGTCGTGAATCTAGAAGATATGAAAAGAAACTTCCTTCATTTTCAGGTTTAGTATTTTATTGGGGAATCAAAAAAGAATTTCCGGAGCTTGAAACACATAACATTCTTTTTTCAAAGGACTATAGAAAAGAGTTTGACGATTTGTTTAATAACAAAACCATCCACAATGATCCAACAGTGTATATTTATATTTCATCAAAGCTTAACAAAGGTGATGCGCCGACAGGAAAAGAAAACTGGTTTGTAATGGTCAACGCACCACACATTCAAAATCAAAATTGGGATAACGAAATTAAGACTGCGAGAAAGAATGTTGTAAAAAAAATAAATAATTTTCTTAATACGGATATTGAGAGTTTAATAGAGTTTGAAAAAATTATGTCTCCTGTCGATATTCAAAACAGAACTGGCAGTTATCTCGGCAGCATATACGGCATTTCATCAAACGATAAATTTGCAGCGTTTATGAGGCAATCCAATAAATCTAAAACCGTTAAGAACTTATATTTCTGCGGCGGCAGTGCGCATCCTGGCGGCGGCATTCCGCTGGTTATCTTATCAGGCAAAATTGTTTCAGATATAATTGAAAGTGAATATCAATAATGATTAAAGCTGATCATAAGAAATGGGCTGAGTTTATTTTTGATATTTATCTTAAACGATTATTAAAAAAATCTTTTTATGATTTTAGAATAATTAATGAATTACCTGTGTTTGATTACTCCAAAAGTATTATTGTAACTCCAAATCATTTTTCATGGTGGGATGGTTTTTTTATTTACTGGACAAATAAGAAATTCTTTAACAGAAAACTTTACGTACTAATGCTTGAAGAACAGCTAACGCGATATTGGTTCTTTAAAAAACTTGGATGTTATTCAATTGATTTAAATGATAGCCGTAAAATGATTGCTTCTCTAAAATACACAATGGATTTGCTTTTAAAACCAAATAATCTTGTTACTATTTATCCGCAAGGTGAAATACAAGCTTACGATGAAAACCATATTGTATTAAAAGAAGGAATCGATTTTATAACAAAGAAAAGTAAAGTTGATTTTCAGATTCTTCCTATTGCATTCAAAATCCACTATACTAATGAGAGATTGCCAATTGTATATGCGCGATTTGGAAAGTTATTAAACTCAAAAGATGTTGCTCAAAATCCACAAATATTTAAAGATGAGTTTATAAATAATCTTAATCAGATTAATTCTGAATACTCCATATCAAAATTTAAAAGTATTTTGTAAACAATGTTTATAGTGTTACTAATATCGTTAAGTGTCTTTAGTTTTATCTCAATCTATAATCTTTTCACAGCTCCCGTATTAAAAAGAGTGTCTCAACCTTCAGACAATCGAAGCTTTGTCTCGGTATTAATTCCAGCAAGAAATGAAGAAATGAATATTGAAAAATGTATTAAAGGTATTTTGGCTCAAGATTATCAGAACAAAGAAATTATTGTGCTTGATGATAGTTCTACTGACAATACTTTTAAATTCGCTTCATCTTTTAGTACGAGCAATGTAAAAGTTTTAATAGGCAAACAACTTCCACCTGATTGGCTTGGAAAAAATTGGGCATGTCATCAACTTGCACAAGAAGCTAAAGGTGAATATTTACTTTTTGTAGATGCGGATGTTGAAGTTACACCTGAAGTTATTTCGTCTGCCGTTTGTGAATTAGAGAAATCAAACGCAGCATTACTCTCAATTTTTCCAACGCAAATAATTAAATCATTCGGTGAGCATTTAATTGTTCCGCTTATGAACTGGCTGCTTTTAACTTTTCTGCCATTACGATTCGTTTATAGTTCTTCCAGTAAGTCCTTCGTTGCGGCAAATGGACAGTTTATGCTTTGGAGAAAAGACGATTACTTTAAAATCGGCGGGCATGAAAAAGTAAAAAACAAAGTTGTTGAAGATATGGAGCTTGCTAGATTAGCAAAACAGAATAAATTAAAAGTTAAAACAATGTTAGGCGGTAAATTAGTTTTTTGCAGAATGTATGAATCATTTAATCAAGCTTATAATGGATTTACAAAAAACTTTTTTGCTGGATTCTTGTTACCTCCATTTTCATTCCTGGCTATTATACTGTTTCTGTTGATTGCCTTTGTATTACCATTTTTATTTTTAATGCAACCTGTTTATTCATTTATCCTGATCGCACTTATTTTGATAACGAGAATATCTGTTTCTATTGTGAGTAATCAAAACTGGTTTATTAATATTTTACTTCATCCAGTTCAAATGCTGTTTATGTTTTGGATAGGAATAATTTCTTTAATTAAGTTTAAAACAAAAAAGATAGTATGGAAGCAAAGAAAATTATAGTATCAAATAAAGAAATCACTTTCCTTTATATTATTTTCTTTGTAGGAATCGTTGGTCATCTATTTGGTCCATTGCGGAATCTTATGCTGTTATTAACTCCGGCAACATTACTTCTTACCGGACTAATTGTTTTATTTTATTCATATAAATCTTCCACCAATAATTTTTTACTTTGGGCTGCTTTTACCTACATAATTACTTTTTTATTAGAAGTAATCGGAGTTAAAACGGGAATGATTTTTGGCGAATATAATTATGGTTCAACTTTAGGAATAAAATTATTTGATGTGCCTTTAATAATTGGATTTAACTGGGTATTTGTAATTCTTGGATCTATCGCAATTTCAAGGCTACTAACAAATAATATTTTTCTATCTTCATTAATTTCTGCTTTAATTGCTTTTATTTTTGATCTGATACTCGAGCCAATTGCAATCAAGCTTGATTACTGGTCATGGTCTGAAGGTATAATTCCAATACAAAATTATTTAGCATGGTTTGTAATTGCATTTATAGCGTCAGTTTTTTTTCTTAAACTTAATTTAAAATTGCGCTCTGATATTTCAATCCATTATTTCTTTATTCAACTTGTATTTTTTATAATTTTATTAATTTTTTCTTAGGCAGGTTATTATGGGTATTTTAATTGCACTAACTATAATATTTCTATGGGCATCACATTTATTTTACAGTTTAGCTTATGTGCCCGTAAATTTTTCTGATCCTTTATTTTACTTTCATATTTTACTGCAAGGATATTTATACACAGGGTTATTTATAACCGGACACGATGCAATGCATCGCACTGTATCAAAGAACAAAAAATTAAATGATGCAATTGGTTGGATAGCGACATTACTTTTTGCCGGTTTATCTTATAATAAATTAATCAAAAATCATTTTGAGCATCATAGAAATCCCGGTGTGGATAGTGATCCCGATTTTTATTCTAAATCACAAAATTTTTTTATTTGGTGGGGTATATTTTTTTGGCGATATACAACTGTAATTCAATTAATAATAATGGCTGTTGCATTTAATGTTTTAAAAATATGGTTTGATCAAACATCAATAATTGTCTTTTGGGTTATACCTGCTTTTTTAGGAACATTCCAATTATTCTTTTTCGGAACGTATTTGCCGCATAAATATCCTCACACAGAAAACATGCAGCCGCATAATGCAAGATCATTAAAAAGAAATCATTTATTAGCGATGCTCACATGTTATTTTTTTGGATATCATCATGAACACCACGAACGCCCGGCGACGCCCTGGTGGAAGCTTTATAAATTGAAAGATGAAAAAACCAGTTTAGTTTAATTTAGATTCTGATACTACTTTCATCAGATCAGATTTGCCAAATGGTTTAACTAAAAATTTTGTTGCACCGGCAGTATAGAATTCATTTATTTTATCTTCGATATATTCACTTGAAATTATAATAATAGGCCGCTTATACGGATCATGCTTTTTAATATCACGGCATATTAAAATTCCTTGCTGCCAATAATTTTTATCAACATCAAAAATAAAATGACTAAATGAGCCATCCTGTATAGATTCAAGTTTAAAATCTCTGATAGTAGTACTAACAACATTGTATGAATTTTTTAAAAATGCTCTGACTAATTCAAAAGTTTCACCTGTATTATCGATCATAAATATTTTGTTAGTACGTGTTACCTCATCCTGACCGCTTATTACAGATATCATTTTAGTATGACTTAACGGCAGTGTAAAAGTAAATGTTGATCCAACACCTTTAATGCTGTCAACCAAAAGTGATCCGCCTAATTTTTCTATATATCTCTTTGCAAGCGCTAATCCAAGCCCGTTGCCTTCATAATTTCTTCCAACATTTAGATCTTCCTGGCTAAATGGATGATAAAGATGATCAAGATACTTTGTAGAAATTCCAATACCTGAATCACGCACTTTGCATAATGCTAATTCTCTTTCTTCAATAATGTTTACTTCAACTTCAATAAAACCATGATTTGTGAATTTAACGGCATTACTTAATAAACTATTAATTGCATTTTGAACACACTGAATATCCGCATCCACATAAACTTTTTTATGAGAATAGTTTGTTTTGATTTCTATATTTTTTTCTTTGGCAACTTTTTGATGCTCCGGTAAACTTTCTTGAATCAAAGCTACCAGATCAACAGTTTCAATATTAAGATGATAATTGCCCGCCTCTATCTGTGCAAATTCCAACATCTGAGTTATGCTTTTAAAAAGTCTTTCGCTCCCGCTATGAAGATTATCCAGATAGATTTTATCCTCGGGACCAAGTTTATCGTTCAGATTTTCTTTAATTAAAGATGAATAACCAAGTATAATATTAAGCGGCGTTCTTAGTTCGTGTGATAAAACATTTAAGAAAGTATTTTTCAATCTATCTGATTCGTTGCTCGCATCACGGGCTTTTTTGACTTCCTCTTCTGTTAACAGTATTTCAGTCTGATCTTCATGATACATTACTATATATGATTCTTCATCTTCTTTTATTAAAAATATATTTGTCCGTAATATCGGTACAGCATACTCGCGTGATCTTAATAAAGAGTCCTCAAAATAATCTATTGCTATATAGCTTTTGCCATTAAAAATTTCATTTATTTTTTCAATTGTTTTATTCTCAATCAAAACCCCATCGTTAAATATTGAGTACTCGCTTAGTTCATGCAAATGATATCCCCAGAGCATTGTAAATGCTTCATTGATGTAAACTATTTTTCCTTTCGAGTCAATTACCTGAACAGGAAAACGAACTTTATCATAAAGCAGCGAAACGTATTTTAAAAAATCTAATGCTACCATTTATTATTCAATCGGGATAGTGATTTCAATTGCAGTACCGCTTTTTGTTTCCAATAATCTGATATCTCCATTATGTCTATCAACAATACTCTTACACAAAAATAATCCATAATTATTCTTTTTAGGAGTGTACGATTTGAAAAGATCTTTTTTAATTTCAGCAGGAATTCCCGGACCATTGTCTTCAACAACAAGAATAATTTTGCCCTCAGCGGATTTTGATGTGATTTCAATTGTGGCATCTTTTTTTGCATTCACTGAATTGGTAAATAGGTGTACAAGCAAGTGCTGAATCTGCTCTGAATCATAATTACAAAGTGGAATAGTATTTAATTGAGTTTTAAATACCACCTGATGAAATTTCTTCATTGGAGAAATATATTTTATAACAGATTGTATTGTTCTATTCAGATCGCCGCTATCTTTATTCAAATTCATTATAGCAGTTTCCAGCAATACCTGTGCAAATTTTTGAATGCCTCTAATACTATCTATTGCTACTTTGGATTTTAATTTTAATCTATCAAACATCAAAGATTCTTTACCACTACCAGAATCTTCCTGATCTTTCTTAAATTTTTCCACTAATCTCAGTAAACTTTCATTCTCCAAAAGCGCAATATGAACAAGTCCCTGTAATGATTGCCCAATTTCCGAATCAATACTAGCTTTTAAAGCTTTTCTTTCTGCTTGGATTAATTGTGAGTTCGCTTCCTGCAAAGCAGCGTTTGCCAATAATTGTCCCTGATATAACTGGGCATTTCTGATTGCAACTGCAGCTTGTCCGGCAAGAATTTCAAAAGTGCTTGTGGTTTCTTTTTCTTTGATCTTATGCAAATGTTTGCTATCAACATAAATGACACCAATTTTATTTCCATCCGTAATTAACGGCGAACAAAGAATTGTTTGTAAGTCTAATCGTAAAATACTTTTACTATTTTCTAAAGTTGAATCACTTTGGGCGCCTTCAATAAATCGTGATTGCCCATTATAGAAAACATCTTCAACAACTGAATTACTTATTTGAAATAAACTTTCTGGAAGTTCTTTGCTGTTGGAATCTAAGCCGAGTTTAAACTCAAGAATACCTGATGGATTTTTTAAAACGATAAACCCACGTTCTGAGTTAGTTAGCCGAATTGCATTTTTTAGAACAAGCTCAAGAACATCTTCTAGAATTAAAGAACGGTTTATACTGTTAAGGATATTTAAGATAACCTCAAGATTTTTTGCTTTCTCAGAGGTTAAATCATTATCTAAGCTGCTTTTTATGCCGCTGTCAATATTTTTTTTAAATTCAGAAAATTTCATTTAAATTATTCTAATGATAGTTGCTTCAAGCACACCACAATATATGCAAAAAATATACCGTTTTACATCTTAAATATAAACGATTTATTCACATTGTGAAGTAAAAACTACAAAGATTATTTACTAATCCTTAAGTAGTTTCCACGAGATAAACCACTCTGTGTCATATCCACCCTTCCACCATGCTTTTGCTATTCCTGCGGATATTGTAGATTCAAGATTATACCAATGCTCAAACATAATATTAATTTGGGCTCCGACATCTATCCATTTATTTATATCGGGTGTGTCAGTTAATAAGCCCTGGGTGAACAAAGACAAATTAATATTTTTTAATTCAGTACTGCCAACAGCAACGTTTGGAATACGCAACGGCGGGAGAGAATTTTCAAACATCACTTTAATAAATTGATCTGATATGATATTATAGATGGGAACACCCGGAAAGCGAAACATTTTTTCAAATTGCTTAACTGGCTCATTTTCAATTTCTCTATTTCCAAATCCGCCAAAGAAAAATTTTGTCTCAGGTAACTCTTCGTTTTTAAAGTGATATCCGGCTGTAAGTTTAAAATGAGATACGTTATGATCTGCAAGGAATAAAAAATAATTATCCCATTCCCCCATAATTTGACCGGAATATTTTAGTGCTTTTGGATCAGAGGCATAACCAAGGACAGTAAATCTTAACCAATCACCTGATTCCCAATCAATACTGCCAATTGTTTTTCTTAAATCTCTTATATCCAGTTCCGATTTTAAGACTGCAAAATCAGGTTGTCTTACTTCGGTTAGGTTATCATTTATAAATTTAATTCCATTATAAATTGCTAATTCAGTATTTTGTTTAATCTTTAATGGATTATCATAGACCCAATAATTAAGGTACCCTAAAGTATATTTTGAACCGAGCATTCCTCTTTTTCTTTTGTTAAAAAGATCATAAAAATCAGCAGCATTATATTCAGCTGAAAACAAATATTTTTGATTCAAACTATACTTTGCTCTTAAATGAAATTTAATATCTTTTGTGGTTTCCTTAAATGGTGATATACCTGCTTCAAGAATTAAATCATGAACGAGAAGCGGATCATTCAACTGAAAGAAGAGTCCTAAAACCACGCGTTTTTGAAATCCTGAAATAACCGGGATAAATGTTTTAACAGATAAGTTTTTAAATCCTGAATATGTTTCTTCAGGTTTAAATGTATTTTTATCCACAACCTCAGAGGCAGGTTTAAGATTCCATTTAAGAACTTCGGGATATTTTTCAATAATTCTTTGTCCGAAATAATTTATAGCGGGTAATCTGATCGCTTTTTGATTTTTAAATTTTACCGGAACAAATCCTGTCGTAGTAAATTCCATCGCCAAAATTGAATCAGCAGATAATTCAACAGGTCGGAATAACCCGGCAACAGTATTTGTTAATGGTATAATTTCTTGATCAGTAAGATCATACTTATAAATATTTGAAACACCGTTCGTATAAGCATTCCAGTAAATATAATTTCCATCAAATGACCAGGATGGATTTTCCGGTGAGCCGCTTGATGTGATTACTTTATATAAAAATGGACTGCCTTTATCCAGCCGCGTAATGTCCGAAATTATTATCGATTGTGAACCATCATTCCTGTGAAGTGCAGCCGCTAAAAGATTTCCATTTCTGTTTATTGCAAGCTGATAAAATTCATCTCCAACATCAAAAACAGCAAGAGATTGCAATTCCAGGTAAGGATATTTTGATCTAACTAAAATTGCTTTGCCGCTTAAATGCTGGATTCCCCATAATTCATGTGTGACAGGAGAAATAGTTAACTGCCCGACTCTTGAATCCTCAAACAAACAAACATTTCTGTCATTGTTTAAATCGTACAACCAAACGTCTCTGTATAGAAGATTATTATTAGTCGTATAAAATATTTGTTTATATACATCATCATACGCAAGAGAAGCCACCTGAACCATACTTGGGGATTTAAGCGTCGTTACAATTTTTGATTTGGATGTTTCAAGATTATAATTTTGAATTTCTGCTAATTCACCCGCCCGATGATATCCGACAAAAAGTGAATTGGAGTTTTTATCAAAGTATGGCTGTGTTATCCAACCAAAAGAGTTTTTTGATAAACGTACTACATCAGTCAAAGGATATTTTTCTATTATCCCGATATTTTTTTTCTGAAATTCCTTCTCATTAAGAATAAACTCCTCCCATGCTTCATTCAATGATAATCCATAAGTCTTTTCAAATTTATTATCATATCCTGATAATATTTCCGTTGAATTTAAGTTTATCCATTCAAATAATTTATCAGTACCATATTTATCAACTATAAATGAAATAAATCTAGTGCCGTATAAGTAGAATAGATTTTCCAGAAAAATGCTGGTATGTGTTTTAATTTGTTCAAGTTCAAGTTCAGATGGGAATTTCTCGTTGTTAAGAACCATTGTTCTAAAATACATTTCATCAAAGCTGCCAAGAATTCTTCCATATCCTCCACTAAACCAGGTTTCAATAAATACTGCAATTGCTTCCTGGTACCATCTAGGTGTATATCTATTATTGTTTGTAAGCAAACTAAATGGAACAGTCATCGGTTCAGATTTATCAGGCGTTACTTTACCCATAACTGATCTAAGCGCTGCTTCAAAGTTGGTTTCCATATCGTTAACAACTATATGAACTAACTCATGACTTATCAGCCATTGAATACGTTCGTTATAAGGTACAATTTCATAGCCCGGTTCAAGCGGTTCGATTTCTATCCTAATATAATTTTGGGGAATTGTAGTTGTTGCTCCAAAACCATAATCGTTAACATCATAGGTATTAATAATTATTTTCTCTGTCGGTTTATAATTAAAAAGTTTAATTAATGCTGTCAAAGAATTTTCAGCGGAAGCAAGTATGTGATTAACCAAATGAGAATGTGAATCACGATAAATTATTTTGAAGTGTTCGCTTTCTTTGGAATACCAATCCCCAAATTCTCTATGACTGATTCTTACTGTTAATTCATTCTCTTCATTACTCAGTATCTCTGTAATAGTTTCGTTATCATTTAAAGAAAATTTCAACTCTGTAAATTCTGGATTTTTTAAGATATCAATCTTATCTACAACATCATTTGATTTAGGGATAATCATTGAATCATTAGAAACAGCTACATCCCACAATATGAGATGAAGATTTTTACCACGATAGAAATTATAAAAGTTATTTACTTTCTCGCTGGTTTTAATTTTAAATACAGAAAAATCGTCTCCGGTTTTAACAGAAACACTTAATAAGCTAACCCCTTTTTCTCTATTTGTTCGTTCCTTCGCGTAATTAAAATTTGAATCAATTATCTTAATTCTGTTTGCCGCAAGCTGAATAAGACCTTTGCTCCAATATTTATCAAATAGTTCAATTGTATTTCCCAATGATAAAAACATCCGATTACTTTTAAGATAAGGTATATTTAAAAGCTGCTGTGTTTTAGATACATTATTATTTTTATCAAGAATTGTTACGAAAGGAACTGTGCTGTTAAAGGTTAAAGAGTAATTATCTAACTCTATTGCTACTTTTTTCCCGTTTTCAGTTTCAGAAATTGGAATTGAAAGTTTACTCGCAAGCTCATTTAAAGAAATGTAAATAATACCCGATTGATTTTCTGCTTCGATTAGTTCATAGTTATTATCTTTTATCAAGGCAATCTTTGTCATCTCCTGAGAAAAAACCTGACCAAGATACAGCAGAGAAAAAAGAAATATTAGAAATGATTTCATGAAAATTTTATTTTTTTACAACAATAATTTAAAGTTAAAACTCTCATGTCAAATTAAAAAAAAAGCCTTCAATTATTTTGAAGGCTTTTTAAACTAAGTGACTGAAGAAGATTATCGTGACCAACCGTATCTTCCACCTAACTCGTCAAGCTGAGATGATGATCGTGACCAACCATATCTTC
>DAIRCT010000037.1:26719-30591 GCA_036796535.1 Ignavibacteriaceae bacterium | reverse complement strand
ATTACATTTCTTTTACAAATGTGTATTAAAATTCTTTGCAGATTTGATATGTAACTTCAAAAGGAAATGTATGATGAAAGTACTATTGATTTATCCCGAAACACCATCAACGTTCTGGAGTTTTAAAGAAGCACTAAAATTCGTTTCAAAAAAATCCGCAGAACCTCCTCTTGGTTTAATTACTGTTGCTGCAATGCTTCCAAAAGATTGGAGCAAAAAACTTATCGATCTTAATGTATCCAAACTAAATGATAAAGATATTCTTTGGGCTGATTATGTTTTTATCAGCGCAATGAATGTCCACCTAAAATCTTTTAGAGAAATTGTTAGAAAATGCAATAAGCTCGAAAGAAAGGTTGTCGCCGGCGGACCGCTTTGCACAACACAATATAAAGATCTGCTTGGTGTTGATCATTTTATTTTGAATGAAGCCGAGATTACTCTTCCACCTTTTCTTGAAGATCTGAAAAACGGAAATCCAAAAAAAGTTTATCAAACAGATGAGTTTCCAAATGTTGCACTTACTCCAATTCCAATGTGGGAATTGCTGGATATGAAAAAGTATGCATCAATGAGTGTGCAGTATTCACGCGGCTGCCCATACGATTGTGAGTTTTGCAGTATAACAATGCTTAATGGAAGAAAACCACGTGCAAAATGTACAGAGCAATTTATTGCTGAACTCGATCGCTTGTATGAACTTGGCTGGCGAGGTGGAATTTCTGTTGTTGATGATAATTTTATCGGTAATAAGCGCAAACTTAAAGAAGATACTTTGCCTGCTTTGATTGAATGGTCTAAAGAAAGAAAATATCCTTTCTTTTTTATCACAGAAGTTTCAATCAATCTTGCTGATGACGATGAGTTGATGAAACTTATGGTTGAAGCTGGTTTTAACAGCATCTTTGTTGGAATTGAAACTCCCAACAGCGATAGTTTAGTCGAGTGCGGTAAAATGCAAAACTTAAAACGTGATCTTGTTGAATCTGTTAATCGTATTCAAAGAAGCGGTATGCTTGTATCCGGTGGATTTATAATTGGATTTGATAATGACACTGAAAGCGTATTTGATGAACAGATTGACTTTATTCAACGCAGCGGGATTACAAGCGCAATGGTTGGATTATTAAACGCTCCAACTGGCACTAAACTTTACAATCGAATGAAACAAGAGGGAAGACTGCTTGAAATGTGGAGCGGTAATAATATGGATGCAAATGTAAATTTTGTTCCTAAGATGGAGTGGAAAAATCTTATTCGTGGTTACAGCCGATTGCTGAATACACTTTACTCGCAGGAAGAATATTATAATCGTATGAAAGTTTTTCTGAAGGAATATAATGTTCCTGTTTGGACACCCAAGCTAATTAATCTTGAGCAGCTTAAAGCATTTTTCAGATTAGTCTGGCTGCTTGGAATAATTGAACGCGGTAAAAAATATTTCTGGAAACTTTTCTTCGTTAGCTTGTTGAAATATCCACGTAAGTTTCCAATTGCAATGACTCTTGCTGTTTATGGATTTCATTTTAGAAAAGTAATCCGCACTGTTTAATCGCAATGGCACACGACCATGTTATATCGGCATATTATTGAATAAGAAGTCATTTCGACCAACGGGAGAAATCTGAAACATTGAAATATATACAATTCACTTTACATCGAGTGACAGATTTCTCATCCAGATAAATCAGGATTCGAAATGACATCCTAATCTTGGAGTAAAAATTAATCTTTGAAAACCCGCGTGATCCGTGCTATCCGTGTTCTATTTGTGTTTATTCATTAACAAAATCTTTTCCAAGAAAATTCTTAAACCAAAACTGTACATATTCTCTCTGTGCATGCTTCCACTTTGGAAATCCAACGCCGTGTCTTTCATTTGGATAAAGCATTAACTCAAAATGTTTATCCAAAGTTGTTAACTTATCCACAAGCTGAATTGTATTTTGCATATGTACATTGTCATCCATCGTACCGTGAGTCAATCGTAACAATCCTTTGTATTCAGCAGCATGTGTAATTGCAGATCCGAATTTATAACCTTCGGGATTTTCCTGCGGCGTATCCATATACCTTTCGGTATAAACATTATCATAAAGTTTCCAGTCGGTAACAGAATACTCGGCTATACCATGAGTAAAATAATCCGCACCAAGAGTAAGCGCCATACAAGTAACATAACCGCCGTAACTTCCGCCAGTAATTCCTATTTTCGTTGTATCAACAAATGATTTTGTCTTAAGCCATTTTACGGCTTCAGTATAATCGTTTATTTCCCACTTGCCAAGATTGCGATGCAAGTATTCTTTTCCCTTTCCACCAAAATATGCAGAGCCACGATGGTCAACATTAAAATAGATAATTCCGCTTTGTGCAATAAAATATCTATCTAAGAAAGCAGAGAAAGAGTTTCTAACTCCGATATATCCGGGTCCTCCATAAACAGAAAACAAAACGGGATATTTTTTATTCGGATCAAAATTTGGAGGAAGTACCCAGGTTGCAGGAAGTTCTAGTCCATCGCTGGTTTTAATTGTAAATGTTTCAACTTTGCCAAGGTTGTATTCATCATACAAATTAGATTTTCTATCGCCAAGATTACGGATTAAGTTTCCGCTTTCATCAAACAAATCCAACTTGCCGGGAGAGTTAATATCAGAATAGGAGTCATAAAAATATTTTCCATTTGGTGATATTGTTGTACTGTGTGTGCCTGGTGCTTTTGTCAATCTGGTAATTTTCTTTCCATCAAAATCAATAACATAAAGTTGTGTTTCTATTATATTGTCTTTGTTTGCCTCAAAATAAATTTTTTCATTATTTTCATCCATCAAAACAATTTTTGAAACGTACCAATCACCTTTGGTTAACTGTTTTTTCAATTTACCATTCATATCATAAAAATAAAGATGATACCATCCGTCAACATCAGATCGAAGAATAAATCCCTTATTGTTTTTTAAGATTTTTATATCCTCAAAAAACTCAACCCACGTTGGTTGCTTTTCTTCATAAACTAATTTGTTTTTTCCTGTTTCCGGGTTTGCAGAAAGCAGTTGTAAATCATCCTGCCCGCGATTTAGAACCTGGTATAATAACTGCTTACTATCTGGTGTCCAGAAAGGCCAGGCAGTATATTGATCAATTGAACTATCCTGATCTACCCAAACAACTTTATTTGTATTAACCTGTGCAATGCCCATTTTTACTTTTGGATTAGAATCCCCGGGCTTTGGATACCTTTGCCATTCGAGAGAACCATGAACACCATCTGCTTTGCACAAAGAAAACTTAGGAACAGGTGAGTCATCAAATCGCAGGAAAGCAACCATCTCGCTATTTGGCGCCCACCAGAAAGCGCGATATTTAAGTGCGCGTCCTATTATTTCTTCCATATAAACCCAGGAGGCATAACCATTATAAACAACATCGTTTCCATCGTTTGTTAAGCGTGTTTCTTTTCCCGTTTTCGTATCAACAACATAAAGATCATTGTTTCTAGTAAATGCAACTTTCTTTCCATCAGGAGAAAATATAGGATTAATCTCTTCATCAGTGTTGTTTGTTAACCTTGTAACTTTCTTTTCAGGAACAGAATAGAAATACAAATCCTTATCTGAATAGAATAACAGACCGTTATAATCGTCTGTCACTCCGATATTATCTTCTGCAGTCAATTCTGCTTCATCGAGATATGGATTGATTGCTGTATAATCAAGAACAGTTGATTCCTCCCCGGTTTTAGCATCAACTTTTACAATCGCACTAATTCCGGATTCTCGTTTTTGCATCAGATAATGATTATCATCAAACCAACCCAGCAGGCGCGGAATTTGTTTCAGAATTCTCGGTTCGCCAAACATATAAACCTG
>DAIRCT010000037.1:23654-26619 GCA_036796535.1 Ignavibacteriaceae bacterium | reverse complement strand
AAACCAGATTGAAAAAAATTTTAACGATAGAGAATTACCTGACTTTTAGGAGAACAACATATGTCAAACATAAAACTATTTGAATCAAAAAAAATTCGTTCCGTTTGGAATGAAGAAGAACAGAAATGGTACTTTTCAGTAATAGATGTAATTGAGGTTTTGTCTGAAAGCGGTCGCCCAAGGAAATATTGGAGTGACTTAAAGAAAAAGCTATTTAATGAAGGATTTGACCAGCTGTCCGAAAAAATCGGACAACTGAAATTGGAATCTGAAGATGGCAAAAAATATTTAACTGATGTTGCAGATGCAGAAACTCTTATGCGGCTGATTCAATCAATCCCATCTCCCAAAGCTGAACCATTTAAGCGCTGGTTAGCAAAAGTTGGATATGAACGGTTGGAAGAAATAGAAAACCCTGAACTTGCTCAGCATCGCATGCGCGAAATCTATAAAGCCAAAGGATATAGCGATGAATGGATTGAAAAACGTGTGCGAGGCATTGCTGTTAGGGATGAGCTGACAAATGAATGGAAGAAGCGCGGCGTAAAAGAAGGAAAAGAATATTCTATTCTAACCGCAGAAATTAGCAAAGCCACATTTGGATTAGTACCGTCAGACTATAAGAAGTTGAAAGGGTTAACCAAGCAACAAGAAAATCTTCGTGATCATATGACTGATCTAGAACTCATTTTCACTATGCTCGGCGAAGCATCTACTACTGAAATTGCAAGAACAAAAGATGCACAAGGATTTCCTGAAAATAAAAAGGCAGCAAAAGAAGGCGGCACGGTGGCGGGTAACGCAAGAAAGGAATTGGAAATAAAATCAGGTAGAAAAGTTGTCACTAATCAGAACTATAAATCTTTAACTGAAAAACAAAAACGGCAGATTGATAAAGAATGAAAAAAATATTTCTTTATCGCGGAATGATCGAGTGAACTGAAGAGTGATATTTTAAATGCTCCGTCTTTTTTTACTGGAAGTCGAATACCGCTTAATAAGATGCTCTTCACATAACAAAATTTTTTTTATCTTACACTACTCAATTTAAAATTTAACCGGATTCTCTATGTCTGATTCAAGATTGGATATCGAACAGTTATCCATAAACACCATTAGAACTCTTGCAATTGATGCAGTACAAAAAGCAAACTCGGGTCACCCCGGCATGCCGCTTGGAATGGCGCCTATTGCTTATGCACTTTACTACAAAACGATGAAACATAATCCCGCCAATCCTAAATGGTTAAACAGAGATAGATTTGTTTTATCCGCGGGACACGGAAGTATGCTCTTGTATTCTATTCTTCACCTTAGCGGTTATAATGTTTCTTTGGATGATCTAAAAAATTTCAGGCAATGGGGAAGTATAACTCCCGGGCATCCGGAGCTTGGACATACGCCTGGTGTTGAAACAACAACTGGTCCACTTGGGCAAGGTTTTGCAACTGCTGTGGGAATGGCAATTGCCCGTGATTATCTGGGTGCTCTTTTTAATAAAGATGATATAAAAATTATTGATCACGGTATTTGGGGTATTTGCAGCGATGGTGATTTGATGGAAGGTATTTCACATGAAGCTGCTTCACTTGCAGGACATTTAAAGCTTGGTAAGTTTGTTTTCTTTTACGATGATAATCACATAACTATTGATGGTAATACAAGCATAACTTATTCCGATGATGTTGCAAAAAGATTTGAATCCTACGGTTGGCTGGTGCTCACAATTTTGGATGTTAATGATTCTGATCAGGTTGATAGAGCAATTAAACTTTGCCGAAATGGTTGTGATAAACCAACATTGATTATAACTAAAACACATATTGGTTTTGGAAGTCCAAACAAACAAGACAAATCATCTGCACACGGCGCACCACTCGGTGAAGAGGAGGTTAAACTAACAAAACGAAATCTTGGAATGCCGGAAGACAAAACCTTTTATGTGCCGGACGAAGTTTACTCGCACTTTAAAGGAATAGTTGAGTGCGGGCAGGAAGCAGAAGATTTGTGGAATGAAAAGGTTGAGGAGTATAAAATAAAATATCCGAAAGAGTATGCTTTATTTGAATCTGTAATGAATTATAATTTTAATCATGACTGGTTAAATCATTTACCAAAGTTTGATAATCTTTCTGAAAAAATTGCGACACGAGTTGCATCGGGTAAAGTATTAAATGCTGCGGCAATAGATATTCCAACACTCATCGGCGGTTCTGCAGATCTTAACGAATCTAATATGACGCACATTAAATCTTCTACATCTTTTTCTGCTGAGGATAGAAAAGGGAAAAACATTCATTTTGGAATTCGTGAACACGCAATGGGGGCAATATTAAATGGAATGGCAATATATGGCGGCATAATTCCCTTTGGGGCAACGTTCTTAATCTTTTCAGATTACATGCGTCCGGCAATTCGCTTAGCAGCTTTAATGAAACAAAAAGTGATTTATGTTTTTACTCACGATAGCATTGGACTTGGCGAAGACGGTCCGACACATCAGCCAATAGAACAAATAGCTTCTCTTCGTTCTATTCCAAACTTAGTTGTTATTCGTCCTGCTGATGCAAATGAAACAGTAGAAGCATGGAAATATGCAATCAATCATAAAGGCGGACCGGTTGCACTTATCCTAACAAGACAAAAACTTCCTATCATTGATCAGAATAAATACGGATCTGCAAAGGGATTGCAGCGTGGAGCTTATGTTGTTAAAGATTCAAAACAAAAACCGGATTTAATTTTAATTGCAACTGGCTCGGAGGTTTCTTTAGCATTAAAAGCTGCTGAGCAATTAGAAACAGAAGAAAAAAATGTTAGAGTTATCAGTTTTCCAAGCTGGGAAATTTTTGAACAGCAAGATGAAGAATATAAAAATTCTGTTTTACCTAAAGACATCAAAGCTAAATTATCTGTTGAAATGGGTGTTGCAATGGGCTGGCAAAAATATGTCGGCGATTCCGGA
>DAIRCT010000037.1:0-23554 GCA_036796535.1 Ignavibacteriaceae bacterium | reverse complement strand
ATGAGTAAAAAACCACAAATAAAATTTTCACAATTGTGGGAACAGGTTGATTTTACAAAGCTATCAACTTTATCATTAATTTTTTCAAATGTTCTTGTAATATTTTTTGCAATAGTTGATGATCTTTCGGCTATTGACGTATTGTGGATTTACTGGATGCAAAGTGTAATTATAGGAATATTTAATTTTGTTAAAATTATTACACTAAAAGAATTTTCAACAGAAGGGTTTAGACAGGGCAACAAGCAAGTTCTTCCAACCAGGGGCACAAAAATTTCTACAGCAATATTTTTTCTTTTTCATTATGGATTCTTTCATTTTATTTATGCTATGTTTCTAAGCAGCTTTTCAATTATGGGATATTCTAAGCCCGGTAAATTTGAAACAAGTTATTTTCTATTCACAACAGTTATGTTTTTTATAAGCTATCTTGTTGAGTTTATAAATTCTAAAAATGATGCGACCGCTGATCTGCCCAATCTAGGAAAATTAATGTTTGCTCCTTATGTAAGAATAATTCCGATGCATTTAACAATTATCTTGGGTGGATTTATTGCTGCCGCTGGTTCTTTCTTTTCCGCAGATACAAATTTGGCAATCATTGTCCTTTTTACAGTAATAAAAACAGTTGTTGATTTACTGACTCACTCAATTAGTATTGATTCGTTGAATAATCAGACTACTGAGTTTTCAAATTAATGATTGGATAATATTTTTTTTCTGATTTATTTTTAATATGTGAAATACATAATTAAAATATTTCTTTCTCTGCTTTTTATTTCTTCTCCTGTTTTTGCACAAACAACCAACTCCTCTGAAATACTAAGTCGGGATTCCTCAAGAATAAAAACCAAAACAAATCCATTAACAGAAATACAACTGAAATTTGATGAGTTTGATTTCTATCGTGAATATGGAAAGTCAAAGATTCAGCTTTCACTTAAAGATAACCCTCAAACTGTTTGGTTGATGACTTCAATTTTATTATCACAAACCCCAAATGTTGCGGAAATTAATTCGAATAACCTATTATCTCCTTTATATCAACAGTACATTGAAACTACAAAATTTGATCCTGTGAGATATTTTTTAGGGATGGCTCAGATGGGCGCTGTAGGTTATCTTGCCTATAAACACATCAAGAAATACGGCTTATTTAAATAATCACAATCAAACCAGGATTTTTCCTCTTATCATTGTTTTATACCATTATTTAATAATCCCAAAACCTCACGAAACATTTTGGATTCCAGAATGTCTTAATCAGTAAAAGAACAAACTTTGCGAGGTAAATTATGAAATCAATTTATACAAAAATGGGATTAAGCTTTGGTATAGCCGGGGCTTTAATAACAATTCTTTTCTTATCTGCTTTCTTAAGTCTTAATGGGTGCTCTTCAGAAATAGAAAAGAAAGACAACACTAATCAAATAAACTATTCCGGCGATAAATCTTTTTCATTCAAAGAAAATGGTTCTGATTGGAAAGTGGACTTTGATAAAAATGATATTGTCGCAGTTTACAAAGATGGTGTTCGCATTCCTGATGATGAAATAGAAAAGTATAAAGAAATGATTTATGATAAAATCAATGAGCTAAGGTCTGATCCTGACTCCTTCGTTGTTAAAAAGCATCGTTTTTATTTTGATGGAGATGAGTTTAAAGAACATATGAAAAAATTTAAGGATGATTTTGATAAAGATATTTTTCTACACTTTAATTTAAAATTTAACGAGGATGAGCTTGAAAAAAATCTAAGGAAACTTGAGGAGAATTTGAAAGAATTAAAAGACAAGAAAATTGAACTGTATTTTGATTCTGAAGAATTTAAAGACAATATGAAAGAGCTCGAAGAAAATTTAAAAAATCTTCCCGCCCCTCCAGACCCACCCGATATAGATGTTGATGTTTATATAGACATGAACAAATTTAAAGAGAATATGAAAAAGTTCGGACAAGAATTTAAGCTGCATAATTTTCGTATCGATAGTTCTTTTGTGGATATGAAAAATTTGCATAAAGATATTAAGGAGCTGAAGAACAATTTGAAGGGATTAAAAATTGAGATTCATGATCTTAAGGGAGAAATGAAAAAACATAAAGCATTTCTTGATGAGCTTAAACCGGTTTTGGTCAAAGATGGTTATTTAGATTCTGTTGATGAAGAATTAGATTTAGAAATGAACGCTAACAGTACTGAGGTGAATGGAACAAAAGTGAAAGATTCAGATCATTTGAAATACAAAGAAATTTACAAAAAATATTTTGATAAGGATATTGATGGAACTTTTAAGATTAAAAGAGATTAAACCCAGATAAAAATCCCCCTCCATGCCCGCAGATTCTCCTGCGGGTTTTTTTAAATATGAACCTTAGCTTCGTTTACCAACCCAAACCTGAATACTTGCATATATCCTGCTTTTTATAATTATTATCAAACAGCACTTGACTTTTTGCTATCAATGTGATATCATTACGATAGCAATTTTAATAAGGAGTGTACAATGGACAAAATAACAGAAAAATCAGCATCAAAGTTTAACGGTTTTATTGCCCTTTTTTTGGTGATAGTACTTTTCGCTCTGGATATTTTTCTTCTTGTTACTGGAATCAGAACCGATGATTCCTCAATATTATGGTTTTTCATACCTCTGGTAATTATCTCATTTATTAGCTTTGGTGGATTTATAGTCATCCAGCCAAACGAATCAAAGGTGCTAATTCTTTTTGGTAAATACACGGGAACAGTTCGTGATTCCGGTTTTTGGTGGGTTAATCCTTTCACATCAAAAAAACATGTTTCTTTAAGGATTAGAAATTTTAACAGCGAAAAAATTAAAGTGAACGACTTGCACGGAAATCCGATTGAGATTGCTGCCGTAATTGTTTGGCGGGTTGTTGATTCAGCACGTGCTATTTTTGATGTTCAGAATTACGAACAATTTGTAGCCATCCAGGCAGAAACCGCTATCCGTACTCTTGCTTCGGAATATCCATACGATACTAATGAAGGAGAAAAAGAATCATTAAGAAGCAGTCCAACAGAAGTTGCAGAAAATCTGCGTAAAGAACTTCAAACCAGACTTGAGGTAGCGGGAGTTACTATTGTTGAAGCCAGAATCACACATCTTGCCTACGCGCAGGAAATTGCACAAGCAATGTTGAGAAGACAACAAGCTCAGGCAATAGTTGCCGCAAGATTTAAAATTGTTGAGGGTGCAGTTGGAATGGTTCAGCAGGCATTACAGGATTTAAGTGATAAAAATATTGTTAAGCTTGATGAAGAGAAAAAAGCACAAATGGTAAATAATCTTATGGTTGCATTAGTAGCGGATCATGAAGCAATGCCGGTTATAAATACCGGAACTTTATATCAGTAAACTAAATTTTTGTATGTCTCTAATTTTTACACATAAATAAAAATGAAAAAATTATCGGATTATTTGGGTGAGGAGCTGATCATTATTCAGCCCTCTATTTTTAAAAGAGTTTTTGAATTCCGTTCATCAGAAGCGCTGATTGCAAAAATGTACTACCCTAAATTGTTTTCGTCCACAGCAATTATCGAAGGTTTCGAGGAAATTCTTGAAATAAAAAAAACTAGCATCTGGAAAAGTGATATCGAGATATTTAAAAAGGATTATCAAAATTCATTTGCTAAAATAGTTTCCACAAACTTTTGGAGAACAAAAGGAGTTATTGAGCTTCCGCGGGGAGAAATACTAAATCTGAAATTTGGTGCTTTTAAAAGATCCTGTGAAATATTTACCCAGTACAGTGAACTTTTAGTCTTATTTAAAAACAAATTTTCCTTCAAAGAGAGAAATGTAATATCAATTGAAAAAAGATCGAATATAATTGATGAACACCCATGGATTATTTTTGCAGTATGGTATAAAATTCTTGAAATGAACAGAAAAAATTCCGGTATAGGTGCCGGTTAAAACTTTGGATAGTTATGAGTGAAAAGAAAAAATTTTTATTAAGAATAGATGGTAATGTTTATGCCGCTCTTGAAAAATGGGCGGCAGATGATTTGAGAAGCATCAATGCACAGATAGAATTTCTGCTAACCGATTCGCTTAAAAAAACCGGCCGATTGAAACAAAACATATCCGATTCAACTCCAGAGAATCCTACGAATGATAATCAAAAACCATAAAATCATAGCTTAGCGGTTTATTCATAAATAATAATGCAAATTAGCGCTTTATTACAATTTTTTTTAATCTTTTGGTCTTTTGTGATGCGCTAGTATTTCTTAAGTTTACATCCACAATTTTACAAAGGAGTAAAAATGAGTGATATGAAAAAATTATTTTTAATTACAATCTCAGTAATTTTTCTTGCCTCGTGTTCAACGTTAAAGTTATCACCGGCTGAATTTGGCTGGCCGATCGAATCCGTATTAAAAATTGATGATAAAGGATTTGTAAAAGAAGACCGCTACTCGCTGTCGTTCAACACAAAACCATTGTTCTTCGAAGAGATGCAGGACTCAATGGCTTATAACGGAAAATCAATCCGTTTGATAAGAAGCTCAGAGGGATTTTATTTTATAACAACTTCAGGTTTTAAAAATGTTTATGTGTTTACCGGCGCTAGGAGTTCACTCTCTTTAGAAAATAAACTTTTAATAAATGAAGCTGGATTTAAAAACCCGGTCTTCAACCAAAGACCGCCGTTTATTGAACTGGTTGATGAAGGAACTACCTATAAACTTACATCTGAGGGATTTGACGGAGGAAAGAAATGAAAAAATTAATTTTTATTAACCTTTATTTAGCGATATTTATTTTTGCATCGCTATCTGTTTTTGCCCAATCAGATTATGAGATGGTGCAAAGTTTTAAGGAAAGATATCAACAAATTAACGAGGGGATAAAAGCTGCTACAAGTCTGGATGATCTTAATAATTTATCAGCAGAAATTGCAAATCTTAAAAGAGATTTTTCTGCTAAAAAAGATATTTTAGATAAGAGTTTATATCCGGAAAATTTCACCTCATCAATTGAAAAACTTTCTGCTGCAATTGAAACACGCAGTACAGATTTTACTGAAATAGTTGGACTCCAGACAGAGGTAACTACATTAAAATCTGAAATAGATCTTTTAAACAGAAGAAACAGTGAATTAATAAATCAAATTACTGTATTGGAATCTCAGCGAAAGAAAGATGCCGAAACCATATCTAAGCTTCAAAAACTTGTTGCTGATTTAAGAGCAATTACTCTGAAGCGTGATGAACTTATCTACAGCATTGTTGATAGCTTAATGCCAAAACTATCCGGCGATGTTTCAACAATGACACAGCAGGATAAGGAACAGGTTTACTCACAAATCGAAAAGAACAACGTTCTTGCGGTTGTAAAAAAATCTTTGCGGGATAATAGCCGCTTCTTAGATGTTACAACCCTAAACGCCAATGATCTTGAGGAAGTAAAAAAACAGCAACAAAGTTTTGCAACCATGTGGAAAAAAATCGGGCCGAAACTTGTTGATGTTTATGCAAATAAAAAAGACAAGGTTAACGAGTTAAAAGATATTGATAATCTTTATGATGCATGGTCAAATAATATCAGACGTGAGGCATGGGAATCCATACGTGAAGAATTTTCTATGAACAATATTAACCTTCAAAGTTTTGGCAATGGAAAAGAGTTTGTTGATGTTGTAAACCAATTTATTTCGGATGAAATAAAAAACTATGGGTTAAAAAATAAAGCGGAATCTGAAAAAACATACTCAACTTTTGCCGACAGCGTTTGGTTTAAATCCATAAACACAGAGTGGATGCCTTACCTGTTAGAAAATAATCTGTTAACAACTGAGCAAAAAGATGTTGTTGAGAAAAAAATATCTGAGTGGAAATCTGTTGTGATGCCCACAAATCTAACATGGCTTTATGGTATTATTGCGCTGGTTATAATTCTTGGCGCGGTAATTTTCTTTATGAAGAAAAAAAATGTTAACAACGCACCTCCACCTGCGGCTTCTGTTAATAGTTAAATTTTAGAATCCCGCTTTAATGCGGGATTTTTTTTGCTCTAGAACACAGTTATCATTTAGGGAATTTATTGTTGACTAAACTTGTTTTATGTTTATACCAATAACTAATTCATAATTAAATATAAAATTTATTAAGGAACAGCAATGAAAATTGGAATTTTAGGTTCTGGTATTGTTGGACAAACCCTTGGTTTAGGTTTTATAAAACACGGGCATCAGGTTAAAGTTGGTACGGCACATCCAGAAAAACTGAATGATTGGCTTGCAAAAGCTGGAAACAATGCTTCCGTCGGCTCATTTGAAGAAGCTGCAAAATTCGGAGAGCTTGTTGTTCTGTCTGTAAAGGGCAGCGCTTCAATAAAAGCTTTAGAAATTGCAGGTAAAAATAATCTTGCAGGCAAAACTATTATTGACACAACAAATCCTATTGCAGATGTGCCACCAGCAAATGGAGTGCTTCAGTTTTTTACAAATATTAATTCATCCTTAATGGAAGACCTGCAGAAAAAATTTAGTGATGCTAATTTTGTAAAAGCGTTTAGCTGTGTTGGTAGTGCCTCAATGGTTAATCCTGATTTCGGTAATCAAAAACCGACAATGTTTATAGCCGGTAATTCTGATTCAGCTAAAAATCAAGTCAAGGAAATTCTAACAGCTTTTGGATGGGAAACAGAAGATATGGGGAAAGCAGAAGCGGCAAGGGCAATTGAACCGTTGTGTATTCTTTGGTGTATCCCTGGATTTTTGCACAATCAATGGACGCATGCTTTTAAATTACTAAAAAAATAACGCTGTGAGAATCTGCTTTTAGATAGTAAAGGTTAAATATGAATGAATCAAAAAAAATATTAGGGACTGTTTTTGTACTATTGTTACTTTCCGTAACTATGCTCGGATGCCAAAACAGCAATTCAAAATCAAAAATTAATTATAAAAAAATTATGGACAATCAAAATAAAAATTCAGAAACTGCAACATTCGGTTCGGGATGTTTCTGGTGTACCGAGGCAATATTTGAAAGAGTAAATGGAGTTGTTTCAGTTGCTTCCGGTTATTCCGGCGGAACAGTTGCAAATCCTTCATACGAGCAGGTTTGCACTGGAAAAACAGGACATGCAGAATGCACACAAATTACATTTGATCCTGCTGTTATTAGTTATGATGAATTACTTGAGATTTTCTGGAAGATGCACGATCCCACAACTTTAAACAGACAGGGTAATGATGTGGGCACTCAGTATCGTTCTGTAATTTTTTACCACAACGATGATCAAAAACAAAAAGCAGAATTTTATAAGAACAAATTGACTGAAGAAAAAATCTGGGATAAACCAATAGTAACAGAAATAACAAAGTTTGAAAAGTTTTATCCCGCAGAAGATTATCATCAAGAGTATTACGATAATAATCCCAATCAAGGATATTGCGCTTATGTTATTACGCCAAAAGTAGAAAAGTTTGAAAAAATATTTAAGGATAAATTGAAGAAGTAATTTTTTTACTTCTTTGCGAGCTTTGCGTGAAAGTTTTTTGCTACAGTTCACGCAAAGTTCGCAAAGAGAAAACCGCTAAGCACGCTAAGAATGAAAGTTCAATGTCCTTCGCCATACATTTTTTCACCTGCTTCAATTCTTAGCTTAAGATAATTTTGTTCAGGTGGCAACGGACAGGTTGCATACTTTGTAAAAACGCAGGGTGGATTAAACGCCTTATTAAAGTCCAGCTCAATATTGCCTGTTGAATCAGGTTTGTTAACATACATAAATCTTCCGCCGCCGTAAGTTTCTTCGCCGCTGGTTTCATCAGCAATTATTAAAAACAATTTATTGCCACCCTCATCAACAGCTTCAATTTTATAAGTTTTTCCATCACGAGTAAACACAACTGCTCCAGGAGATTTTTCTTTACTGATTTGTCCCAGAACATTGGGGACTGAAATTTCTTTTGGCGGATTGTAAGCTTCAAACTTTGCTTTGATATTCCAGCTTTCATCAATAGGAAATCTTTCAATCCCTTTAAAGTTTTTTACAAGATCAGAGTTAATATCGCGGAAGCGAATTCCATAAAGCGTGTCTCTTACAATAAGATTAAATTTAATTGAACCGATTTGTAAAACGGTCATATTCTTTTTTTGATCATCTATCATTACAATATTTTTAATCGGATTTCCATTTAATAAAACAGAAGCACCATCATTCGCTATGAAGGTCACAACAGTATCTTTAAAAACAAATTTACCTATGTGCTCGGGTAACTTGTTAGATTCAATAACTATATCATTATCTTTCGCAGAGCCAAAAGTGCTTTCCCCTTTTTTCAACCAAAATCTTCCTACAAGATTCAACCAGCCATCATCATCTTTTAATCTTTCAATTCTTTTTTGGTCCCACGCTTTTATTTGATTAACATAATCTGGATTAGCGTTGGGTTTTTGTGTGCAACCAATTAACAGAATTAGTAAAAATACGGAGGCGATCAAAATTATTCTCATATTAAAATCCTATTGTTTCTGTAATTTAGATGTGGTTAAACTACAAATTAATTATTGTTCTGAAAACATAATTCATCAAATTTTTTATACCCGATCGATTAATGCAAAAAGATATTTATAAAATATTAAAAGATTATTTCGGTTACGAATCTTTTCGTGGTGAACAGGAAAGAATAATCAGAAGAATTACCGAAGAACGAAAACATGCTCTTGTTCTTATGCCCACGGGCAGCGGTAAATCTTTATGCTACCAAATACCCGCGCTTTATTTTGAAAACAGTACCATTGTAATTAGTCCGCTTATTGCACTAATGCAGGATCAGGTTGATGTGCTAAGAAAGAAAAATATTCCGGCTGCTTTTATAAATTCCACATTATCAAAACAGGAAAGAGATAAAAGATTAAAGGGGTTTGTTGGGGGAGAGTTAAAATTACTTTATGTAACTCCTGAAAGATTTCGCAAACAGGATTTTATTGATAACATCAAAAAAGTAAAAATTGATTTATTAGCTGTTGATGAAGCTCATTGTATTTCTGAGTGGGGACATGATTTTCGTCCTGATTATTCGCGAATTGGCGAGTTTCGAAAGATGTTGGACAATCCATTAACCATTGCGCTTACCGCTACTGCCACACACGATGTTCAGGAAGATATTATAAGAAAACTTCATTTAAGCAAAGATGAAATTAAAGTATTTCATCAGGGAATTGATCGTCCGAATTTAAGACTTGAGACTGCCGATGTTTTTGATGATAAGGAAAAGTTGAGAGAAATAATTTCAACATTAGAAAAATACGATGGCAGCGGAATTATATATTTTTCTTTAATAAAAACATTAGAAAGATTTTCTGAAATATTGGGCGATAAAGGATTTAAGCACGGAATTTATAACGGTAAACTTGAAGACAGACAAAGAAAGCAAATGCAAAGAGATTTTCTGAACGGTAAACAAAAACTTATGCTTGCAACAAATGCCTTCGGAATGGGAATAGACAAAGCAGATATCAGATTTGTAATTCACGCAGAGGTTCCCTCATCAATCGAGTCTTACTATCAGGAAATTGGTCGCGCAGGAAGAGATGGAAAAGACTCACTTTGTCTTTTGCTTTACAATCAGGATGATCTTTACACACAAATGGAGTTTATAAAATGGTCTAATCCCGATGCAAATTTTTATTTTGCTCTTTATAATTTGCTAAAGAGAGATGCGGGAATTATAAATTCAAGTGGAATAGAATACTTGCGCGAACAAATGAATTTTAAAAACAGAAATGATTTTAGAATTGAAACTGCGCTTGCAATGCTTGATCGTTATGGAGTAACCGAGGGAGAAATTGAAAAGCAAAATCTTAAAGTTGTTGATGAGCTTCCTGATATTTTGCAGGATGAAGAACATCTTAAAGAGAAATTATTAAATGACAACAAAAAACTTCTTTCCGTAGTAAACTATTTCAAAAACGAAAATTGCCGTAGAGTTTTTATTTCAGATTATTTTGGTTTTCCTGATGAAAAACCCTGCGGTAATTGTGATAATTGTTCGGCTAATGGAATTATTCAAAAATAGCTCAATATATCCACTATTATTAGAAAGCCTTGGGCAGGATTGATTAATACTCTCCCTTATCAAAACAAAAATTAAAGTTGCTTGTTTGTTCTGTAACATTCGTCACTTGACATCCCGTGTTATAACACATAAATTTGAATAAAGATTTTTACTAACAACTAAGGAGATATAAAAATGGCAGCGTGGAAAATAGATCCGGTGCATTCTGAAATAAAATTTAAAGTAAAGCATTTGGTGGTTTCAACTGTAACCGGGCAATTTAATAAGTTCGAGGGAACGGTAGAATCTGATAAGCCCGATTTTACCGACGCTAAAATCAAATTTGAAGCAGATGTAAACAGCATAGATACTAAAAATGAACAGCGGAATAATCATCTAAAATCTGCGGACTTTTTTGATGCGGCTAATTATCCTAAGCTTACTTTCTTATCAAAATCGATTAAGAAAAAATCTGATAATGAGTATGAGGTTGTGGGCGATTTAACCATCCGCCAAACTACAAAAGAAATAAAGCTGGATGTTGTTTATAATGGAACGGTTAAGGGATTTGGCGGTGTTGATGTGGCTGGATTTGAGATGACAGGAAAACTCAATCGTTTTGATTATGGTTTACAGTGGAATGCCTTAACTGAAGTTGGGGGCATTGTTGTTGCCGAGGATGTTAAAATTGAAATATCGGCAGAGCTTAATAAAGCTGAATAACTTTAAGAGAAATTAATTTTAATGGTGCACGTTTTAGATTAATCTTTAGCGTGCATTTTAGTTAAAGTAGAAAATTATTTCGTCAACGTAAACTTTAATTTTTTTGAGCACCGGATTGTTCGTTGATATAACTTTATCACCAACTATCTGATTCCATTCGTTTTCGAAAAGATCTTTATAATCATAATAAAGTCTTATAGAATAACAATCACTTTCAAGATTTCCCTTTTCAAAAGTAGCATAACCGCCATAATCCCAATCAAATCCCGAAAAAGTAAATTGTTTGCCATTTAATTTCACAAGCTCGGCAAGCGTTGTTCCTATCTTAACTCCATTATCAATTGTCCAGACAGAATTATCTCCGTGTATTTCTAACCAATCCGGATTTTTAAAATTTACCGTGTCTCTCCATTTAATAAAAAAGTATGATGGCGAATCTTTAAAGAAGACAGAGCCGATAACTCTATCGGTTCCTTCATCATAATAACGTTCAACTCTCTGAACATTTTTACTGCCAACTATTTTTATTAAATCACTTTCTGAAGTTTGGGAGTTTAGGATATTGCTGCCATAACATGGTTTAAGAACAAAGTCACTTTGCGGCTGCGAAAAAGCGACGCTAAATGCAATGAACAATGTTATAATAATTACTTTCATAGCTGTGTCCCCATTATAATTTTTATCTTTTATAATGATTCAAAATTTTTATTCCTCATCACCAGACAACCATTTTACAAAAACTTTATAGTAATTGTCTGAACCGGTTGATATTATTTTTTGGTTGGTTTCCATTTATTAAGAAACGCAATAAATTTATCTTTATCATAATCTTTGTCCTTCTCAAGTTCTCCTGTGTTTTGAGAATGTAAAAGCTTGCCGTTTTTATCAAGCACAAAGAAATGTGGATATCCCTCTATTGCGGGATATGTGGATAAAAACTTTTCATTTTTATTTTCTTTGCTAAAATTAATCTTTACAATAACATAATATTCATCAAGCAAAGATTTAACTTCTTTAGTGTTGTGCATGAACGCATCAATGCGATGGCACCAAATGCACCACTCTCCACCAACATCAAGAATAATATTTTTGTTTGTAGATTGTGCATAATTGATTGCTGCCTTTAAGTCATCATTCGGATTACGATCAGGATCAAATTTTTCCTGCGGCGTATATTCTTGAGCAAAAACGAATGTTCCTAAAAACAGAATTGAAATAAATAAAAATATTTTTTTCATAAGTCCACTATAAATTAATTTTTAATCAATCTAATTTTAAACTCGTTAAACCAAATTATAATGCATATTTTATTGCTACAAAACCACCGATAAGCAGCACAGTAAATGCAATTGCAAGCCAGTTAAAATATTTATCAATAAATGTTTTAATATGTGGTCCATATTTCCAGATCAAAAAGGAAACAAGAAAAAAGCGTGCAGCACGACTTACGATAGAAGCAACAAGAAACATAATCATATTTATATTAAATGCACCGGAAGAAATTGTAATAACCTTATATGGAATTGGTGTAAAGCCCGCTGTAAATACAATCCAAAAATCATATTGCTCGTACATTCTTTGAACATTATAAAAAACTGTTTCTGTAAATCCGGGAATATTATTAAAGAAAAACATAGCAATTGAAGTAAATTCATTTGATGGTGTCCACCATAAAAAATGTCCTATCGCGTAGCCAAGTAACGCACCTAAAATCGATCCCGCGGTACAGATTGTGGCAAATCTAAATGCTTTTTTCTGTGCGCCAAGAACAAGCGCAATCAAAAGTGCGTCTGGTGGAATCGGAAAAAAGGATGATTCTGCAAAAGCAAGTAGAAAAAGTGCAATTGCACCATGCGGGGTATCCGCAAAATGTAAAACCCAATCGTAAAGTTTTCGAATACTTTTCATTTATTACCTGTAAATAAGGTACAAACTTAACAAAAATCTACAGAATTCTAGTGGGTTTAGCCCATATTAAACTGGTATAATGATTGTTATAAATTGTCACCTGTTTATAATGGGTAATTTAAAATAAAAACATTCACAAAAAAGGAGTTCGAAATGAAAAAAATGATCGCGGTACTTTCGCTGGTTCTTGCAGGGGCAACATTAACATTTTCTCAGGTTAATGCAAATTATGATGGTCCAAAACCAGAAATACGGGAAGGTTCAAAATCATTCGTTTTCAGGTACACACCATTCCAAAGTAATTTTGATCCCGCTTATGTAAGCTCAGCATCAACCTATCCTAACAATATGGTAGATTTATATGGTGCCGGGTTTAGATATTTTGTAACAAATCAAATCGCTGTTGGTCTCGGTCTTAGTTTTGGAACCTCATCATCTACACAGGAATTTCCAAATGGGAATAAAAATGATCTTTCTACAACATCATTTGGTGTTTCATTAGATGGAAACTATCATCTAAAAGCTCTTTATAGTGTTTCGCCCTATGTTGGTATTAATTTAAACTTTGGCACTTACTTCTCTACTTTAGAACAAACTGTTAACAATGTAACAGATAAAACAGAATATTCCGGAACCGGTTTTGGTGCAGGAGTTAATTTTGGTTTTGATTGGTATTTTACCGAAGGATTATCTCTTGGCGGTAAATACACACTGGGATTCCAAAGTCTTGGTAAGCCCGATCAAAAACAAGGCAATGTTACTGTTGAAGGACCGAGCAGGTCCTCTTTTGGAATAGGTTCCGCAAGTGTAATTCTTAACGTACACTTTTAATTTAACAAGTTAAATTATTTAAAAAGAGGCTGTCTTAAAGGGACAGCCCTTTTTTGTTTTAAAATCATTTTAGGATATTATTTTTTTTCTACACATATAGTATAATTTTACATGATGTCTATAACTTATTTATATAAAATAAGTTAATTTTTTCAGAGCTATTGATATTGTGGTTTTTTTATATAATTTTAAACTACCGAAATATTTCGGTGGTTAATTATTAACAACATTAGGAGGTCTTATATGAAAAAGTCATTTTACTTTTTCTTTGTAGTTCTTTTATTTGGTACCGTTTCGCTTAGTGCACAAAATTTTGCTACCAAAGGAACAATAGAGCTTGGTGGAAGTGTTGGTTTTTCAAGCACTACTTATGTCTCCAATGGGACAAGTAGTAATAATTCTTTGTCTAATTTTTCAATTGATCCATATGTTGGATATTTTATTATAAATAGTTTTGAGTTAGGTCTTGTTCCTTCTTTCTCTAGTTCCAGTTATGGTGATCAATCTACCACTTCATTTGGTGTTTATCTTGCCCCCGCCTGGAATTTTGATCTAAAGAGCAATTTATATCCATTTATCGAAGGAAGAATTGGTTATAATACCTCTTCTTACGACGACGGCAATTCTCTAACTAAAGATCCTTCTTCAAGCGGTTTGGCTTGGGGATTAAGGGGAGGTGTTAAAATTCAAGTTGGTAACAGCTCTCTTGTTGGTATTGCTCTTTCTTATGACCAGATTACAATGAATCCAGAAAATTGGGATGGTGACAGAAATGGAGCTAATGTTTTCGGAGTTAATGCTGGTTTTACTATTTTTTTAGGAAAATAAGTTAGCCTTAGTCTTAAAATCCCGCTTTTTTATAAGCGGGATTTTTTTTTCCTTGTCCCCTCTTTATTTTTCCCCCAACAATTTTTCAGAGGTTTAAATGAAATTTGAACGTAACGCTGGCATTTTACTTCATCCAACTTCTTTACCCGGTAAATATGGAATTGGTGATCTTGGTGATGATGCTTTTAAGTTTGTAGATTTTTTAGAAAAAGCCGGACAAAAACTCTGGCAGGTTTTTCCGCTTGGTCCTACCGGTTACGGCGATTCACCATATCAGTGCTTTTCTGCATTCGCCGGAAATCCAAATCTTGTTAGTCCCGATAAATTAATGGAAGAGGGTTTGCTTCGTGATCATGATCTTCAAAATATTCCTAAACACAACCCAACATCAATTGATTACGGAGAAGTAATTGAGTATAAAAAATCTTTACTAAAAAAAGCTTTTAAAAATTTTAAACATCAACAAGAAAAATTTGAAAAAGAGTTTAATCTTTTTTATAAAGAGAATAAACTATGGCTTGATGATTTTGCTTTTTTTATGGCAGCTAAAGAAGCTCACGGCGGAATCGTTTGGAAAGATTGGGATGAGGGGCTTGTCCTTCGAAAGAAAAAGTCTTTAGAGGAATGGAAGAAAAAATTAGAAGAGGATATTCTTTACCAAAAATTTGTTCAGTTTGTTTTCTTCAAACAGTGGCGAGCGGTAAGAGAATACGCCAATAGCAAGGGAATAAAGATTATTGGTGATATGCCTATTTTTATTGCTTATGATAGCGCTGATCTTTGGGCAAATAAAGAACTGTTTACGGTAGATGAAAGAGGAAATCTTGAAACGGTTGCCGGCGTACCACCGGATTATTTTTCTGCGACCGGACAACTTTGGGGAAATCCACTTTACAGGTGGAAAGTAATGGAACAAGATGATTTTTTATGGATGCGTAATAGATTTACTCAGTTGTTTAAAATGGTTGATATTGTTAGAATTGACCACTTCCGCGGATTTGAAGCTTTTTGGGAAATACCGGGAGACGCACCAACAGCCGAAACCGGAAGATGGGTAAAAGCTCCGGGACACAAATTATTTAAATCAATTAAGGAACACCTTGGCGATGTTCCGATCCTTGCGGAAGATCTTGGTGTGATTACACCTGCTGTTGAAAAACTTAGAGATGATTTTGGATTTCCCGGTATGAAGATTTTACAATTTGCATTCGGCACTAATATGGAAACCAAATTCCTCCCCCACAATTATATTCCAAACTGTGTTGTTTTAACAGGCGCACATGATAATGACACAACACGTGCATATTTCGAAAAGGCAAAACAGGATAAAAATTCTGATATTTATGAACACGCACAAAAATACTTAAACTACTTTGGCGATGATATGGTCTATGAGCTAATTCGGCTTGCTTACAGATCGGTGGCAAATATTGTCATTGTTCCAATGCAGGATATTTTAAATCTTGGCGGTGAAGCAAGAATGAATTTTCCCGGTAAACTTGGCGGTAACTGGATGTGGCGATTTACCTGGAATCAGATTGACGCTGAACTTCATCTAAAATATTTAGGATTAGCACAACTTTACGAAAGACCGCCAAAACCAAAAAAGATAGACGAACCAGAAACTTAGTGCTTCTTTGTATTCTTAGTGCCTTCGTGGTAAAATCTTTTTTCACCACTTAGACACTAAGGGCACTTATTTTCATAAAGATAGTGTGAATCTATCAATTAGTTTCTGAATCAAACTACTTGAAAATTTTAAAGGAGTTTACATTGAAAAAAATTGTTTTATCATTAATTGTAATAACAGCATTTTTGATTGGATGCAGTAAAAGTGGAGCTAAAGATAATTTAAACTGGGAAACAAATCTTGAAACTGCACTACAAAAAGCTAAGCAGGAAAATAAAGCTGTTCTTGTAAATTTCACCGGGTCAGATTGGTGTATTTGGTGTCAGCGTTTAAGCAATGAAGTTTTTTCCAAAAGTGAATTTGAAAAATTTGCAGACGATAATCTTATTTTAGTTAAAATAGATTTCCCGGAAAAAATTCAGCAAAGCGCAGAAACTAAAATGTATAACAATCAACTTGCGCAAAGATTTGGTGTAGAGGGTTTTCCAACCATCTTTTTATTAAAAAGTGATGGCTCGGTTGCATTAAAAACAGGTTATTTGCCCGGCGGACCGGTTAATTATGTTAGCCAATTAAAAAACTATTTGTGATTTGTTATTAAACTCCGGGGTTACTTAGTTAGCTAAAGAATTGTAACCCCGAATATTTTTTTGTTTTTTTACCTCTAATTTTTACCATCATTCTGCATTAAATCTTCTCCTATCTTTTGCTAAATTTACCGGCAACAAATATCAACTATTTTGAAAACGGAAAAAAACATTTTATGAATAGAAAAATTGTAGTGCTTGGTGCGGGAATTTCCGGATTAACTACGGCTTATCTTTTGTCTAAAAAGGGATTTGATGTTAAGGTTCTTGAAAAAAATGACTCTGTGGGTGGATCAATTGAAAGTGTAACTGAGAATGGTTTTTTATTTGACCGTGGACCAAATAGCGCTCTTGAAACTACTCCTGTAATCGCTCAACTTATTAAAGAACTTGAACTTGAACCTGAACTTTTATACGCAAGCAAACTTGCTAATAAAAGATATATTCTACGCAATAATGTTTTACACGCATTACCAATGTCTCCGCAAGGATTAATCAAAACAAAACTTTTTTCCGGTAAAGCCAAGCTTAGATTAATGGCTGAACCTTTTGTTAAGAGATCCAAGGATGGATATTACCAAAGCCTTGCCGAGTTTGTGAAACGAAGATTGGGAAAAGAGTTTTTGGATTATGCTATAAATCCATTTGTTGCGGGAGTTTATGCCGGTAAACCAGAAGAGTTAAGCGTTAAATCGGCTTTCCCAAAACTTTACGCTTTAGAAGAAAAATATGGTGGATTAATTATTGGAACGGTTCGTAGCATACGCGAAAGAAAAAGACGCGCTGAGATTGCAAAACAGTCAGCAAAAATGCTGTCATTTAAAAGCGGAATGATAGCCCTTCCAAAAGCAATTGAAAAATATTTTGGCAATAACATTTTACTTTCGAGCGAAGTTACTTCAATTGATAAAACCGAAAATGGATTTTCGGTTTCTTATCAACAAAATGGAAAAACAAATAAAATTAATTGTGATGTCGTTTTATCAACCATTCCGGCTTATTCAGCGGGCGAATTATTTTCAAAGTTTGATAAGAACTTTAAAACACATTCTGATGCAATTTATTATCCTCCTGTTTTAGTTTATTATCTTGTTTACAATAAAAAGGATGTACAACAACCGCTGGATGGTTTTGGATTTTTGATTCCAGAAAAGGAAAAAAAATCTTTCCTTGGCGCTCTTTGGAGTTCTGTAATTTTTTCTGATAGAACGGATGAAAACACTACCGCTTTTACTTTATTTGTTGGTGGTTCACGCAACCCTGATTTTGTAAAAGAAGACCGGGCTGCATTGCTGCAAAGGGTTAAAAAAGAATTTGAAGAATTGATGAAAATAAAAGGTAACCCTGTTTATTCATCCGAACGGTTCTGGCAAAAGGCAATTCCACAATACAATCTTGGTTACATTGAACATGAAAAATATTTTGATGAATTTGAAAAGCAAAATCCCGGAATATTTATAAGCGGAAATTTCCGTGGCGGAATTTCTGTCGGGGATTGTGTTAAGAATGCGGATCTTGTCTGTAACAAGATAAATTTACAATTAACAATGAATAATGAACAATTAAGAATGGAAGTTTAGTATGAAAAAATCTGAAAATCCAATTGTTGATAAAAGTTTTGATTTTTCTGTTCGCATAGTAAAACTTTATAAATATTTAATTAAAAGAGACAAAGATTTAATTTCTTTATATGACCAAATTTTGTGCTCGGGCACTTCTATCGGGGCTAATGTTTCGGAATCTCAAGCAGCTGCAAGCAAAGCAGATTTTAGAAATAAACTTAGAATTAGTTTAAAAGAAGCTTACGAAACCGAATTCTGGCTTAAATTATTTTTTAAATCGGAAATTTTAGATAAGAAAGAATTTGAAAGTCTATTAAAAGATTGCCTTGAGTTAATCAAACTTTTGACTTCGATAATAAAAAATGTAAACTCAAAATCAATTTGAATTGTAAATTGTTAATTATTCATTGTTAATTTTTCTGGAGAAATAAATGTCAACATACCCAACTATTCGTCACCGCCGATTAAGATATAATCCCTTAATAAGGGATATGGTTCGTGAAACGGTGCTAACAAAAAATGATCTTATCTATCCATTGTTTGTTGTTCCCGGAAGCAATGTAAAAAATCCTGTTAAATCTATGCCGGGAGTTTTTCAACTATCAATTGATAAGATTGTTGAAGAATGTAAAGAAGTGCGGGGTCTCGGGATTCCTGCTATAATTTTATTTGGAATACCAGAACACAAAGATGAAAAAGGATCAGAAGCATACGATCCTGAGGGAATAATACAAAGAGCAATTCGTGCAATCAAAAAAGAAGTAAAAGATCTTGTTGTAATTACAGATGTTTGTATGTGTGAATATACATCGCATGGTCATTGCGGATTGTTACACGGAGAGGAAATCTTAAACGACGAAACAATTGAGTTGCTTGCCAAAGAATCGCTTACACACGTTCAGGCGGGTGCAGATATGGTGGCTCCTTCTGATATGATGGATGGAAGAGTTCGTGTAATCAGAAAAATGCTGGATGAAAACGGTTTTCAGAAAATTCCAATTATGAGTTATGCAGCAAAATATGCTTCTGGTTTTTACGGACCATTTAGAGATGCTGCCGAATCAACTCCTGCTTTTGGCGATCGACGATCTCATCAAATGGATATCGGGAATATTAACGAAGCCCTGCGTGAAGTAGCAGAAGATATTGAAGAAGGCGCAGACATTGTAATGGTAAAGCCTGCGGGACCTTATCTTGATGTAATCAGAAAAGTAAAAGATACTTTTGGAATGCCAACTGCTGCTTATCAGGTTAGCGGAGAATATGCAATGATAAAAGCCGCCGGTGCAAATGGCTGGATTGATGAAGAACGCGTTATGGTTGAAGCCGCTTTTGCAATCAAGCGCGCCGGAGCCGATATGTTTTTAACTTATTTTGCAAAAGATCTAGCTAAGTGGATTGATAAAACACAAAAATAATTTTTTAACAAGCTTTAATAATCGTGATTCTTTAAATCAATTTTGATAATAGAATCACGATTTATTTTATATTTTCAACTAAACATATTTGTACAATTATTAATTCATCATCAAATAATTTTCTTGTTGTTCGCCAGCACAACCAGATTGGTGATATGCTTTGTTCGCTAAGTCTTTATAAGGCAATTAAAACAAAATATCCCGATTGTAACATTACACTTGTTGCCGCCAAAACAAATTATGAGATTCCTTTCTTTGAAATTAATCCATATATAAACCGGGTTTTAATTTATGATAAATCCTCGTTCAAAAAGATTTTAAATTTTTACAAACAATTACGTGATAGAAAATATCAAATCGGATTTGTACCCTCAACAATTGTTTTATCAAGAACATCACACATAATAAATTTTTTATCAGGTGCAAAAAAAAGAGTCGGTGTAAAATCTATTGATGGCAAACAAAATGAGTTATCTTATCTGTTAAATGTTAAGAAAGATTTCCAGTGGAAGGGGAAACACCAATTAAAAAGAAATCTTGAAATTGCGGAAGAAGCAGATTGCCATTTAACTGGTAATGAGTTATCGGAAATTAAAATCGAGTTTAATGAAGAAGAAATAATTTCTGCTAAAAACTTTATTAAAGAAATTTTCCCGGATCAATCAAAAAAAATTATCGCATTTCATCCGGGTGCGGGAAAAGTAGCTAATACCTGGTCTACAGAAAAGTTTATTGAGCTCATCAAAAAAATTTATGATAATTATAGTAATTATGTTTTAATAACATCGGGCTGGACTGACGAAGTAATTATTAACAAAATTGCTGATGAATTAGATAAACTCTCAATCAAATACGAACGACTTCATAATTACCCGGTCAAGAAACTCGGAGCAATTCTTTCAGAAACTGATTTATACATAACAAATGATACGGGCACAATGCATATTGCAGGTTTTTCGGGCGTAAAACTTATTTCTTTGTTCGGTCCAACAGATCCGAATGAATGGGCTCCAAAGACAAAAACTTCACATTACGTTAAATCAAACTCTAACGATATTAATGATATTTCTGTAGAAGAAGTGCTTTATCTGACAGAAAAAATCTTAAATGAATCCGATCTATAAAAATCAAATTGTAAGAGATCTTTACTGGGTGATTTCATCCCCGGCTTTATTTGAAACATTACCCGGCAGCGCAGGGAAGCGCATAACTATATTCAATCAGAATTTGTTTGATACGGAAAATAATAGTTTGACCGAAGTGCTTGCACACCTGGATAATCATCCCGAACCTATCCTTGAGCATATTCAATTTGGCAACAATAAACTGCTTGGAAAGTACTATGAAAGTCTTGTTGAATATTGGTTACAGATTTCCAAAAGATTTGAACTTGTAGATAAATCTGTGCAGCTTAATCATAACGGAGAAACGTTAGGTGAATTTGATTTTATATTGAAAGATAAGACGGGTGATAAATTTATTCATCTTGAAGCAGCCGGAAAATTTTATCTTAGTTCTGAAAATAAGTCCGATTGGATAACATTTATAGGTCCGAATCCCAACGATAATCTTAAGAAAAAAATGGAAAAGCTTTTTAACGAACAAACACAGTTAAGCAAGACAACGCATGGTAAAGAAAAACTAAGTGAATTAGGAGTTTCTGAAATTGAGTCCGCCGTACTATTAAAGGGATATCTTTTCTATCCGATAAAAAATTTTCTTTCAGATAATTTTAAAATACCTTTACATTCAAATCCTAATCACGATAAAGGATGGTGGTTAAGATTTGGAGAAATTGAAAACCTTAATGCTTTAAATTGCAATCAATGGTTGGTTTTAAAAAGAAACAATTGGATTTCCCGGGCAATAGCGGCAACAGAAAATGAACTATTGAATACTCAAGCTTTGTTTATATTTCTTAAAAGTTATTTTGAATATAATCATTATCCGATTTTAATTGCTTCAATGGAAAAATTTGAAAATTACTTTATTGAAAAAGCGCGCGGTTTTATTGTGTCTGATCTCTGGCCGGATTTAAATTTTATTCACTAGCATGAACATCAAAAGAAAAAAAATTACACTAAGATTTTATGAAGAGTTAAACGATTTTCTTCCAAAAGAAAAACGTAAAAAGCGATTTACTCATACATTTATTGACAGAACTTCCGTTAAAGATTTAATTGAATCTTTAGGTGTGCCGCATACAGAAGTTGATTTGGTTTTGGTTAATGGAAAATCGGTTTCGTTTAAATATTTAATCAAGGATGGAGATGATATTTCTGTTTATCCGGTTTTTGAGAGCATGGATATTATCGATGTTCAACATTTAAGATCCACGCCTTTAAGAAGACCAAAATTTATCTGTGATGTGCATCTTGGCAAGCTTGCCCGCAAAATGAGAATGATGGGATTTGATGTTTATTATGAAAATAATTTGTCTGATGATCAAATAGTTAAAATATCTTTATCTGAAAAAAGAACGATTTTGACAAGGGATCTTGGAATTTTGAAAAGAACAGAAGTAACTCATGGTTATTTTGTTCGTGAGCAAGATCCGGAAAAACAAATGACTGAAATACTTATAAAATTTCAATTAATGGGACTCATAAAACCGTTCACTTTATGTTTAGAGTGCGGAACAAAACTCTCAAAAATTGCCAGGAAAGAAGTTATTAATATATTGCCGGAAAATGTTAAAAAAAGTAAGGGTCGTTTTATGTACTGCATTAACTGCAAAAAAGTTTATTGGGAGGGAAGTCATTTTAACAATATGAAAAATTTTATTAATGCTTTTTTAAAACTTAATTCTAAGAATTGATTTGTTATGTGGATAATTACCAGAATTGTTATCGCCATTGTTTTTTTGGTGCTGCTTCAGTTCTATTTCTCTAAAAAGATCCAACGAACCTTTAATCAGCTTTTTCCAAAAGCACCTCAAAAGTTTTTTAAATATCTCATAAAAATATTTTTACTTTGGCTTAATCTTTATCCCCTGATATTAATTACAAGTTTAATTTATTCTGTTGTTACCAAACAATCTCCCTTATTTCCCGATCATATTTTGCTTGATTATCTGGTTATTTATCCATTCTGGATTTTGTTCATTCTGACCTTTCAACTTGCTGTTTACTTTCTATTGTTTGATTTAATGAAACTCTTATTTTTTTCAATCTACAGAAAATACAAAGAAAAATTTTTGCGATACGAATCTATTCTAATTTTGTTCTTATCTGTATTCTTTGTTTTTTATATTCCAGCCAGAATAATCTATGATTATAATGCTGTAGAAATAACAGAAATAAATTATAATAAAGATGTGCCCGCTGAACTGAGGGGATTTAGATTGATTTTCATTTCAGATATTCAGGCAGATAAATATACCGATACCAAAAGATTGAAAAACTTTATAGACAAAGTTAATCAGCTAAATCCCGATTTAGTGCTAATTGCAGGCGATGTAATTACTTCAACACCCGAATACATTGAAACAGCGGCAAAGTATATTGGAATGATCAAATCCAGATACGGCGTTTACTCGTGCGTTGGAGATCATGATAATTGGGCTTACAGACAAGATACGCAACGGAGCGTTAAAGAAGTTACAAGCGCTCTGGAAAAATATCATGTTGAAATGATTGATAACGATGTAAAACGCATTAAAGTTGATAGTACCGTTTTGGGTATTACATTTATCACTAATACTTATGTTGAAAAAATTCCAGAGGATGTTTTAACTAAAATTACAAACTCAAATCATGCCGATTTTAAAATTTTACTAACTCACCAACCGCAGGAAAATCTGATTAAAGCTGCAGCTAATAATGGCTACAATTTGTTTTTAGCAGGTCATACTCATGGCGGACAGTTAACTTTACTTTTTCCTTTTATACAAATTACGCCAACGCTAGTAGAAACTACTTTCATACGCGGGCTAAGATATTACAATAATATGCTGGCTGTTGTAACGCGTGGACTTGGAATGTCACTTGCGCCTGTAAGATATAACTCAACTCCGGAAATTGT
>DAIRCT010000036.1:0-31968 GCA_036796535.1 Ignavibacteriaceae bacterium | reverse complement strand
TAGAACCATAAAAAAATTCGCGCCATCCTTTAATTATCAATTGCTCTTTTGATGAAGTTATACCAAAGTGTTCTTCCAGTTTTTCGAAGTATGGTTTTTGAAGTTTATAAATAAGGTTTTTCTTCTTCATTGTTTTGGTTGTGCTCAAAGAATTTTCTCTTAGACGCTGGAAGTATAGAATTTCATTTGTGATAATAATATTACTTCCATTTATTATTCTTAGCCACAAATCATAATCAACAAATTCAATTTTTTGCGAGTCATATCCACCAAAATTTATAATAAAAATCCTATCGAACATAACTGAAAAATTTAAATGACCATGTAAAGCAATCTTTTTTTTAATATCAGTTAATTCTTTGGGAGATTTAATCGTATAAAGAATTTCCTTTCCTTGAAAGTATGCTAAATCAGTAAAAATTAAATCGTTTCTATTTTTATGTAATATAATTTGATTCTCAATTTTTTTTGGATGAATTATATCATCAGCGTCGCAGAAAGAAATTAAATCATTACTCGCTTCTTTCAATCCGAGGTTCAATGCAGAACTTCTTCCGATATGTTTTGATTGAATGAACCTTATCCTTTCATCCATAAATCTCTTAACAATTTCCTGAGTATTATCAGTAGAGCCATCATCAATAATCAGTAATTCAAAATCTTTATAAGTCTGATTTAACACGCTTTTTATTGCCTGTGAAATATATTCACCGCAGTTGTAGGTTGTCATTAAAACAGTAATAAAATTTCGCATTAATTTACCCTAAGCAGCAACATCGAGTTAATTATTTCAATAACTTGATTTGAGTTAATAGCATTCAGACAATATGGTTCATTAAACTTGCAAATCCAGTTACAACCGAAGCAATCCATTTCTTTAAATACCAATCTCTGATCAGGAATATCTTTTTTATAAAATTCAATAGGAAAAATCAAACCGTAAGGTCCGCCACCAACAAGTAAAATCCTTGGAATCTTAAAGTAAATAGCAGCGTGGGCAAGTGCAGAATCAACACCTAAAAATATCTTACTTTTTTTAAGAATTGTGAAACTTTCTAACAAATTTGTTTTCCCTGAAAAATTATGAACTCGGTTTTTATCAAATACCATTTTTTGTAGATAATTTTTTTGAGATTTTTCTCCTAATAAAATCACATCATAAGGATATTTATTTAAAATATATTCAATAATTTTTCTAAAATTATCAAAAGTCCAATTACGTATTTCAGATGAAGAAACCGGATTAATAGAAATATATTCTTTATCAAATATATTTTGATATTTTGTTATTAATACAGATAAATGCTTTTCTTCGTTTAAATAAATACTAGATTCAGTAATTTTTATTGACGGGAAATATCTAGAAAGCAAAATATCATACTTGTTTTGAATATACTCACTTTCTCTAAAGAGAATCATATCATATTTCTTATCAAAATACTTTTTACCAACTTTCAGGTAACGAGTATCAGAAATATTTAGAGCAGCTATCATATCCGCTCCTGAATTTAAAGCAATATCATCATCTGTAATTCTACGATGATGATTAAGGATGAAAACTTTACTAAAACCAAATGTTCTTATCTTTTTTAAAAATTCTAGTTTGTAAAAAAAATTAAACGAATATTTTTCGTATTCTATAAAAAGAAACTTAATCCGTCCGTTATAATTATTGTACAATTCTTTATGAATACTTTTTATTAAAAAATAGATCTCATTTACCTCATCATTTTCTAAAGTATTAATGATTTTATTTGAATGTATTAAGTCTCCTATACCAGCAGTATGAATAAATAAAACTTTATCTGGGGATTTTAATTTCTTACGATAAAATGGGTGGATAAAATAGAAAGATAAAAAACCTAACGTACTTTTTATTAAGTATATAAAATTTATCACATCAGTCTCAAACTTTATTCTTAAAGGATAAATTCTTAAAACTAGGTTTATTAAAATTTGGGAAGAAATTGCGGTCTACATATGCAATCAAGTGTAAATATTTTTTCTGTAAATCCAACTCTAGTATTTTCCTTGTATTATAATATTTATAAAAATTTTTAAGAATCGTCCAAAATGCACTTAAAAATTCGTGATAATATCCATAAACAATAGCTATCAAAAATCTATTTATTAACCATTTAAACATCATTTTTATAGCATACGATATTTTTAACCTCTGAAGAAAAAAGATAGATTGGCTAACAAAAAAATGATAATATCTAAATCGTGAAAGTAAAGGTGAGGAATTATTATTATTTCGATTAAGTGAATTAAAGTTGTGAATAACAATTTCATCACTCAATTTAATTCCATAACCTAGATTTAGACTACAAGCCGCAAAATCAAGTTCGTTATGGTATAAGAAATACGAATTATTATACCCTCCGACCTTTTCTATTAGACTTTTTTTTATAATTGCACCACACCCAATAAAAGAATAGGGTTTTTCAATATTAAAATTTTCTTCAAGCCTCTGTAAAAAAGTATTAAATATTTTGTAAGCAATTATTCCTGTCGTCTCTTCTTGTTCAATTAAATTTACACCTGCTCTAATTGTTTCTTGTAATGGATAACTATCATCATCCAAAACCAAAACACACTCACCTCTTGCAACTTTAAAGCCTTCATTCCAGCCGGCAATACCAATGTTTTTTTCAAGTTGAATTAATTGGACTTTAGGAAATTCAGATTTTACCATTTCAGCGCTGCCATCACTGGATGCATTATCAACCACAATTACTTCTATGTTTTTATAGTCCTGTTCATAAACTTTTGTTAAAGTATTTCGTAATTCATCTTTGCGATTGAATGAAAGTATGTTTACTGTAACCAGAGGTTCTTCAATCATTTCACTTCATTCTCAAATATCTTTAATGTATTCGCCACAACTTGATCCATATTGTAATATTGGTATTCTGCCAGTCTGCCACAGAAAATTATTTGATTGTTTTTATCAGCTTCTTTTTTGTACTGCAAATACTTATTTCGGTTTTCTTCTGTAGGAACAGGATAAAATGGTTCTCCTTCTTTTTGTGGATATTCAAACGAAATCGTTGTTGTACCAGAATTTTGTTGGCTAAGTAACTTATGCTCAATCACTCTGGTAAATTCAACTAAATTATCTACATAATTAATTTGTGCAGTTTCTTGAAATTGGGCTTGAGGTAGGTTCCTAAACTCGAACCTTATAGATCTATATGGAAGTTTCCCAAATTTGTAATCAAAGAAGTAATCAATTGGTCCGGTGTAAATCATTTTATCGAATTTCATTGTGTTAATAATACTTTTATAATCTGTGTTTAAAATTACTTCAATGTTTTTATGATTCAATATTTTTTCAAACATTTTTGTATAACCATCTTTAGGTATAAACTGATACTTGTCTGTAAAGTACCTGCAATCGTCATTCGTCCTAACTGGAATTCTTCCGCATACGCTGGGTGAAAGTTCATTAGGTTCAAGATTCCATTGCTTTTTGGTGTAGTGTTTAAAAAATTTTTCAAATAAATCTTTACCAACCTGATTTACAATTATATCTTCAGAATTAAGAATTGGAAATCTTTTTTCTTTTACACTTTCAAAATAATTTTTTACTTCTTCATCTGTTTTAAGATTTAGGTTATAAAGTTTATTTATTGTTAATCGATTAATTGGTATCGGATAAAGTTCATCTCCAATCTTTGCTAAAACTTTATGCTCGTATGGAACCCATTGAGTAAATTGAGATAAGTAATCAAATACTTCTTTACTGTTTGTATGAAAAATATGCGGACCATATCTGTGAACTAATATTCCGTGCTCATCATATTCATCAAAAGCATTACCTGCAATGTGATTTCGTTTTTCAACAACTAAAACTTTTTTGTTTAGCTGCGAAGCTAATCTTTCCGCCATCACAGAGCCTGCGAATCCTGCACCAACTATTAAGTAATCGTATTTCATATAATCAAAATTTTATTTTTCTTTATAAAAGCAAAAAATGTTATCGTAACAAATATCTCAGTAAAGAGAACTGAAACTGAAGTTCCTATCTCAAAATATTTTGGAACCAGAGTAAAAGACAAAATTAGATTTATCATGGCAGCAATGAACAAAATTATTGCAAAACCTTTTTGCTTATTCATCGGCAGCATCGTTTGAATACCTAAAACATTACTTAAAAATATTACTAACGGCAGCCAGGCTATAATTCTTAAAACCATAATTGATGGCTCATATCCTTTCCCTAAAATAATATGAACTAAAGGTTCTGAAAACAAAAATAATGTAATAGAAATAATCGTCCCTGCTGTTAATGCAATCCTAAATAATTTTTTATTAAAACTAATGAATCGTTCATATGATTCGCTTAATAGTTTATTTACATAAGGGAATACACTTTGTGACAAGGGAGAAAGTATCCCCTGAAATGCCATTCTAATTTTATCTGCTGCGGCAAAATATCCAACTACATTAGCCGGTGCAAATAATCCAAGTATAAAAACATTTGATGTTGTATAAAGATTTATCCATACAGTTGATAAAAAAAGATTCCAGCCGTTTTTGATCTGTAATTTTAGCAATTCTTTTTTAGGGAAGATGTAATTGATTTTAAATTTGTTCAATGCAAGTAACAAACCTGTTAAACCAATTACAAATTGAGCAGCGGTATTCAATCCTGCTAATCTTATAAAATCATTTTCAGTCTGTATCCATACAAAAATTAGAACAGTAATAATCAATCGCACAGAAACAGTAATAATTAAAATGTAATCCATCTTCTCTATTCCCTGAAAAAACCAAAGGGGAAATAATGCTGTGCCAATTACTCCAAAAAATGTTATAATGAATAAAAGCAGGTATTCACGAAATTGAGGAACAAGAAATAAAACGACAAAAAAGATTAGTGAAGAAAGAATAAAGAAAAACATTTTAATTAGAATCACACTCGAAAAAATTTCCGATACTTTCCGTTTATCATCTCTGTTTACAGAAATTTCTTGTGTGGCAGATAGATTAAATCCGTAATCTGTTAGAATTGTAAAATAGCCGGTGAACGCTGCTGCAAAATTAATCAGTCCGTATTTTTCAGGACCAAGCACACGAACTAAATAAGGCAGTGTGATTAATGGAAATATGTAATTGGAAATTTGAAGAAGTGAAAGTGATGTAAAGTTTTTAAATAAAACTTTATTGGATTTAATTTTCTGAGAAATGTAATTCAATTTTTATATGTAATTTATTTTCGTAACCATATTTCCGGATTAATATTTTGTCTTGCATTCCAAATTTCAAAATGCAGAATATTGCCTTCAACACTTTCTCCAATGTTGGCAATCACTCCTCCGGTTTTTACTTTATCGCCTTCATTTACAAACACCTGTGAAAGATGACCATAAACTGTTCGATAATTTCCTTTATGACTCATAATTAAAACTGTACCATAACCTGGCAGCCATTCAACAGCGGAAACAACTCCCTCCGCAACACACTTAACACTCAAATCACCCGAAGTTTTAATGTCAATTCCATAGTTTACTGTAACTGTATTAAGTTTTTCATTTTTATTTTCTCCAAAGCGTTTAACAATTTTACCGTTTGAAATTGGCCAATTCAAATCACCCTTAAGCTCCGAGAAGGAATTAAACTTTGAAGTATTCAGATCAATATTATACTCACCTTGCGGAACTTCCTTTGTTGTTTTTTTCTCAGTCCGAACAATTGTCTCGGTTTTCTTAAGTTCGGCTTCTTTCTCTTTTCTTTCTGCGTCTTCAACAAGTTTGATAATCAAATCTTTAATCTTTTGTTCAGATTTGCGTTTTTCATTTACAGCTTTGGCAAGTTTACTTTTGTCTTTTTTAATAGCTTTAATGATTATTTTCTTTTCACCTAATTTTTTCTCAAGTGATTTTTCTTCAATAACTTTTTGATCCGTTAAAATTCTTTTCTCTTCTTTTTCCTTCTGTAATTTTTCTTTTGCGATTTTCAATTCTTCTTTATTCTTCTGATATTCAATTAAATCAATTTTCCGCTTTGCAGAAAATCTTTTAAGATATTCCAGTCTTATAACAGCTTGTTGGAATGAAGCTGCATCAAGTATACTTTCCCACTCCGTATAATTACCATACTTATAACTTGCTACAACATATTTGGAATAATTTTTTTGAAGTGTATTTATTTCATCTTCTATAGATTTTATTTCACCGGTAAGTTTTTCAATCTCACTTTGTTTTTGGTTTTCTTCTGCTCTCAGATTGGCAATTAATTTATTAACCAAAAAACTTTGTTTGCTGATATTATCATAATCCTCAATAGATTTTTTTTCTTTTGCCTTTTTTTGTTCAAGCTCCTTCTCCAGGCGAGAAATTTCATTCTTCAACTTACTCAGTTCAAGTTTTTTCGTTTCTATTTGATTATCCTGTGGAAGCAGTTGACAGGTTAAGGCGAAAAAAACAAATACGGAAATGTAAACTCTTATAGCTACCATTTTATAATAGTGGCGTCGTCCGGAAGTTTAAAATCTATCTGAATATTTTTTTTGTTAACTGCAATTTTTTTGTAATCAATGCTGATCTTTTGATCATCAACTTTATTTTGAATTTGAATTTTGTAAGGTACAGCAACGTTTTCCAGCAGCTCAAATTTGCTGTATTTACCTTCTAAGGTTTCATCGCCATCAATTGAAAAAAGCTGATAATCTGTAATGCCAAGCTGTCTTACATCAACTTTGTAAACAGTTTTATTCTGTCTTGCTGAATCCAAATAAGTTAAAACGTATTTATCCCCGTCAACAAAATAATTATCAGGAGGTCTGTATAAATTTTGGGTTAGGTTAACCGATCCAACAAATGCATCTATCAAATCATCAAAGGAAAGATTAATTCTAAAAATACTTTGCAATGCATCAGATGTTACCGATCCGGTATAAGCGGTGTTTTGCAGAGCATCATAAAAAACAAATTTTTCTTTGGTCACCAATGCCTGAGCAAGCTCAATACCAAAAGGTCCCATAATAGTTAGATAAATTGAATCCGGTTTTTGCAGTACTACTCTGAATGTTGCGCTGTTATCCATTTCAGGAGTGTTTACAATTATAGTTCCATTACCATCAAAGCTTTTAATTTTTCTTCTGTTTGCTTCAAGTTTATTTGTTAATCTTTCTGAAGGTAGAAGTTCATAATCTTCAGTTGGCTGCGATGGAACGCATCCTATAATTAAAATTAAAGTGTTAATCAGCAGTAATGTTATTAAAGTTAATTTTCTCAAATGGTACCCTTATCAATTTTATTTTTTATTTCAGTTTTAGTCGGCTCAAGATCAAGCGCATTTTTCCAAAGTTCAACAGCTTTTTGTCTATTGCCTAATTTAAATTCTATATCAGCAAGATGATCCAGCATAACAGAACTTTTTCCACCAACTTCAATTGCTTTTTCAAGATATTTTTTTGCAGAATCATAATCACCAAGCATATAGTAAACCCAGCCAATCGTATCGAGGTAAGATGAGTTTAAGGAATCTGCCGCAATAGATATTTTGACCATCTTTAGTGCGCGTTCAAGTTTGATGCCGCGGGTTGCAAACGCATAAGCATAATTATTATTAATCAATGGATCATCTGGTTTTAATTCAAGTGCATGCTCGTAAAGACTATCACTTATTTCGTGCTGTTTCATCCCTTCATAAATCATTGCCAAAGTTCCGATTAGCTGAACATCATTTGGTTCTATTTCTAAAGCTCGCTTTAAATAATAAATTGATTTATCATTTTCTTTAAGTTGACTTAAAGTAAAACCATAAGCCGATAGAGCAGTGATATCTTTAGGATTTAAAATGGTTGCTTTCTTTAAGTAAGGTTCTGCCTGGCTATGTTTTGATTGCTGAGCAAGTGAAAGACCAAGAATAAGATTAACATAAAAATCTTCGGGAAAGGAATTGATTGCTTCGGACATAACAACCTCAGCTTCATCGTACTTACGATTATCAAAATACAATCCACCTAATCTGATCCACGCTTGAACATTCCAGTTTGCATTTTGTGTTACAAATCTAAAATTCTCAATAGCTACAGAGTCATTTCCTTCGCTGAGTGCAATGGCTCCAAGATACATCTTAATTTGCCAATCGGTTGTATCCTTATCTAACTTAGTGAAGATAGATTTTGCAACCGGTAAAAGTGTAGGTTCGCTGATAGCTTTATTAAAGTAGTTAGCACCAATATTAATTTTATCATCCAATTTTATATCCGGCTGATCCAACAAGAAATTAAATTCTTTTGATGCACCAACCCAATCGTTTTTACTTAGCAAAAGTTTTGCTTTTGTTTCCCTTGCTTCCAAATCGTAAGGCATCAGTTCCAGAATTTCATCAACCAATTTAATCCCAATATCAAAATGTCCTGCACGTAAATTAAATTCAATAAGCATTTTCTTTAATGGAATATTTGACGGATCGAGAGAAAGCAATTTTTGCAAGGATTTAATTGCTTCATCATTATTGCCAAGTTTTTCATGCAGCTCTGCAATTCTTGAAAGCACAGACCAATCAGGACCAAGCTGAGATAAAATCCTATTATAAAGTCCAATAGCTTTTAAAGGTTTATCATCTTCATAAAGTCTTGCAAGCTTATAATTAAGTTCAATGTTTGATGAATCTAACTTAACAGCTTTTTCTAATGTTTGTATCGCAGATTCTTTTTGATTGCCGTAATTGTAGATATCGGATAATAAATCATAATAATCAACTTTAGATGAATCAAGTTCCAAAGCTTTTTGTGCGTTTGTAAGTGCAGCCGAGAGTTTATTTAGATAAACATAATTTTTTGCAAGAGTAAAATAAATTCCCGCAGTTGTATCATACTGAAGTGCCAATTGATATTGCTTAACAGCTGACTCAAAATTTCCCTGGGTTTCAAAAATTCCGCCATTGATAAAATACTCCAATGCCATTTTTTTTCTTTGTTCTGTACTGATTTGTACAGTCTTTGGATTTTCCTTCACTTCAGTTGTGGATGAAGAGCCGGAACAATTTAAAAGAAAAATTGTGGATGTAATTATCGCAGAGAATATGTATAGAAATCTTATTTTCACGCCTGTGAATATATTATCGGTGCGTTGTAATAACAAGGCTAATCATTCTTTCAAAAGATCGATGAGTTAACTTATTGCCAAAGATATTTGATAACATCTTCAGGTTGGTATAACTTTGTATAAAAGAATTTTATTTATGGAAAATTTTGATCTTGCCATAGCATACGTTTGGGAATTTGATGAAGAATTTATTTCTACGATTGAAAAAGTATTCCATCAAACCGGATTGACTACTTTTATCATCACCGAAAAAAATGTTTCTGAAATCACGGAAAAAGTAAAAACACGGCAGTTAAATTTTCTTTGCTATCTTGATCGCGCTTCTGATGTTGATGATAATTTTTTAGAGCTTGCTAAAATTCTTACCAAGCGCAAAACCCGCATTTTTAATCCTTACAAAAAAATTGAGCACGCCATCGATAAAGCGACGATGCATCTTGAGTTTATGACTGCCGGAATAAATGTGCCTTATTCCATAATCATCCCGCCTCACAGTCAGTCTGAAGAAATATTTATTTCAATTGATGATCTGGAATTACTTGGAAGACCATTTATTATTAAACCTTGTAATACAACCGGCGGTGGAATTGGCGTGGTTACAGGAGCAGAAACTTTAAAAGAAGTTTTATCTGCAAGATTAAAACATAGTGATGATAAATATTTAATTCAGGAAAATATCCACCCCATTATGATTGATGGTAAAAGGGCCTGGTTCAGATGCTATTGGGCATTTGGGAAACCAATTTGTGTTTGGTGGGATGATCAAACTCATATTTATACCGTTATCACTCCGGACGAAATTGAAAAGTTTAGATTGAAAAAACTTTTTCAGATAACCAGAACAATACAGCAATTAACCGAGCTTGATTTTTTTTCAACTGAAATTGCTCTGACTTCAAAAGATAAATTTGTTGTTATAGATTATGTTAACGATCAGTGCGATATGAGATTAAAATCATTGCACCCCGATGGCGTGCCGGATGAAATTGTACTTGAAATAATAAATAATCTCAGATTATCAGTACAAAAAGAAAAACGACTAAATAGATGAGGAAAAAAAATTTAATTATTTATTCCATAATATTTCTTTTATTATCAATTATTCTTTTTTATTATTTTCTGTACAACATTTATGGTGATGAGATCAGAAAAGAGCCGGCTAATCTTTATGATGATTTCTCATCCAATATGAAAATTGAAGTTATTCCTGTTAACGCTCTTGGATGGAAGGCACTTTTACGAAATTCATCCGCCAAGTTTGAAGTAATTGAGGGTATGGATTTAATCGATATTATTGATAAGAATGAAGCGAAAGGAATTTTAACAATCAGATCAAAAGGTAAAACGGGAATTGTTGGGATTAAAATTAAATCCGAGCATTCACTTTTTCCTGAGTATATTGAAATAGAAATTCTTCCGCTTACGGCTTAGTATTATAACATCAATCAAAAATAATTTTTAGATTGTAATTGAGTTTTTATTAAAGAAGAGGAAATATGAAAAAGTTTAACCTGATTATAATTACATCCTTCCTGTATATTTCAATAGCAATAGCCCAGGGCACTGCAGGTGAAGATGCTAAGTATGAATACCGAAAATTAATTGATATGCCAACTGCCGGAATACTGGACAAAGGACAGGTGGCGCTTTCATCTGAACTTTTGCCGAACGGAACTTTAATTGCTAAAGTTGAAGCAGGAATTTTTAAAAATTTTAATATTGGTTTATCGTATGGCGGTTCAAATATTATCGGCTCGGGCAAACCGGATTGGTATCCGTTTCCACCCGGAGTAAATTTAAGAATCAGATTGATGGATGAAACCATCTTAATTCCGGCTTTATCAATTGGGTTTGATACCCAAGGTAAAGGAGAATATTTTAAAGATCCTAAAAGATATTCCATTAAAGCACCTGGAATATTTGCGGCGGCGAGCAAAAATTTTAGTTTATTAGGTTATCTTAGTTTTCATGGTGTGGTTAACTATACTGTACTTGAAGATAAAGATGGAGATAATTTTGTTAATCTGATGGTTGGAGCAGAAAAAACGATTGGCAAAAATTTTTCATTTTTAGCAGAATATAATTTTGCTTTTAATGATAATTCAACGTCGCATTATGGCGGTGGAAAAGGATACTTAAATTTAGGAGTTCGTTGGTCTATTGGTGAAGGAGTTACCGTTGGTTTTGATCTGAGAGATTTGTTGCAGAACAGAGAATGGTCTGCTAATTCCGCCGACAGAGCTTTAATGATTGAGTTTATTCAAAAGATTTAGGACTAAAAAATTTATTGTTCTGTTTTTAGTACAACTTAGTTTAAAGTAGTATACAGTACCATATCGTTTACTCTCCAAATTATCAATATTGGAATTGATTTTAGACTTTTTTAGGGCTCGATATTTGCGAATTTTAAAGTGTTTAATTACAGAGGTTTATCATGAAAAAGATTAATTTGTTTTTATTAGTTACCCTTCCGGTACTTTTATTAAGTCTTACCGGATGCTACACTCAGGTTGCCACAAAAGAAAATGATTATGGCAATTGGAGTAGACAAGAAAATAAACCTTATTATGATTATGAGAATGATACTGATACAACTACTGAATCATATAATAATGAGGATTATTCTTACCAGAATGATGAAGAATCATACAATGATCAAAATCAATCAAGTACAAATTATTACTTTTATGGATATCCATCATACAAAAAATATTTTTGGAGTTACTATCCTGCAATATCAATCAGTATAGGAAGTGGATGGTATTATGATCCTTGGTGGTATTGGGATCCATGGTATCCAAGTTACTGGTATTATCCATCTGGCTTTTGCTACTATCCTACATATTGGTATCCTTATTACTATTCCGGCTGGTGGGATCCTTATCCATACGATTATGGTTATTACTCTTCCAACTATAAATACAGATCAAATGATATTTATAAAACCAGAAACAATACCGGTTTAAGGGATTCCGGAAGAGAACGAAATCTAACATCAACACGTGACTTGAATTCCTCATTAAGAGATCAGCTTAAGACAAGAGAAAAACAAATTGTAACCAATCGTGACGTTTTAAGACGTGATGGAAACACATTGTCTAACAATAGAATTTTAACAAGAGATGGTTTAAATAATTCCCGTAACAATATTAATAATAGAAATCGCGAAACAATTAAAAATGAAAATGACTGGACAAGAACATCAAGAAACACTGATCTTAACCGGAATAATGAGATAAGAACAAATAGAAACACAGATTTGAACAAAAGAAGTGATGTTAATCGGAACTCAAATAATCAAAACATAAATAGAGATAGAAGGACTAATACTCAAAGAAATCCAAATATCAATAATAACAGCGATACAAAACGAAATGAAATAAAGAGAAACAATACTCCTAATGAAAACAGGAATAATAATACTCCGAGAATAAATCGTTCACCAAATACAAGTACAAATAAAGCACCGAATAATACTTACAGTCCTCCAACAAGGAATAGTAATCCGCCAAGAATGAGCGCTCCTCCAAGAGGTAATTCATCACCATCTCCGAGAGGAAATACAAATTCTTCTGGCAACAGCAACAGAGGAAGTAATGATTCCGGAAGAAGAAGGTAAATAAAATGAAAAACCTAATAAAAACTCTAACATTAGTTATTGGAATAAGTTTTCTTTTTACTGGTTGTTATACGATAGTTTGGGATCCATCACAAGAAATGCCTACTCAGGAAGCTTATTCAGATAACGTAGATTTTTACGGATCAGAATATTACGGTGGTTACGGAAGTTATTATGAAACACCGTGGTGGGTTGGAGTTCCTGTTTATATTGTACCTCCGGATAATACTACAAATAAAAATCAAACCAAGGATAGAACTAATAACGGCTCATCAAACAATGGTGGTAGAACATCAGATACAGAAAATATGAGAAATAGTGGTGAGCGCGGAAACACGGATAGAAATTCCGGCATTACAACTCCACCGCCAACAATTAACTCTGGGAGTACAAATAGTTCAGTTACAAAAACTACATCACCAACACGAGATTCTGGTTCGAACAATAATAATTCAAGCAATACAAGCACTACCAGCAGCGGCTCTTCTTCCAATGATAACAGAAGTTCTGGTAGCAGTGATACAAGAAATAATTCCGGTTCAAGAAATTCCGGCAGCGGGAGGAAATAAAAAATGTTTAAGCAGATTTTAATAATATTATCAGCAGTTTTATTGATCTCAATAACTGATTCAAATGCTCAAAATTATAATGATGCATTACGTCTTGGTTTACCCGGTTTAGGATCTAATGCAAGAGCATTAGGAATGGGTAATGCTTTTAACGCATTGAGCGATGATGCATCAGCAGCTTATTTTAATCCGGCAGGACTAGGGTTATTAAAAAAGATGGAGTTTTCAGGTGGATTAAATATTCTTAACTATGATAACAACACAACTTTTTTTGGTCAAGAAACAAAAGCAAATACTTCAAACACAACGTTAAACAGATTAAGCTTTGCTTTCCCTTTCCCAACTTTGCAAGGAAGTCTGGTGTTTGGATTATCATATCACAAATCCAAAGATCTTGCAAGCATAGTTGGATTTAATGGATTTAATCCAAATAATAATTCTAAAATTCAAAGTTTACTTGATACAGATATCCCTTATAATCTTTTCCTTACTGATGATTCTTATAATACTATTATTGATGGAAATCTTAATCAAAGTGGAAACATATTAAATTCTGGTGGCATTAATAATTGGACATTATCCGGTGCAATTGAAGTACAGAAAAACTTTTTTATTGGTGGAAATTTAACAGTGGCAAGCGGCAATTATGAATCTAATTATGATTATTATGAAGATGATACCAGAAACTACTATCAAGGCGTAACTGCACCGGGCTATTCACAAACAACAGATTTTCAGACTTTCTATTTTAATAATATCATCAAGTGGGATATCAGCGGATGGAATGCAAAAGTTGGATTTTTATACCAGCTTGAAGATGTTGCAAGATTTGGAGCCACAGTGCAATTTCCTAAAACTTTTACTGTTGATGAAAATTATTCGGAATTAGAAAAAAGTATTTTCGGAACAGGACAAACATATCAAGTTGGCTATTCTGATAAAGTAAAATATGATATCAAAACTCCATTTGAATTAACCGGCGCGGTTGCTGTTAATCTGAAAGGATTAATTTTAAGTGCTGAAGCTACATGGATTGATTACACGCAATTAGAGTTTGATAAAGCTGAAGGATTTTCGGATCCAACAAAGTTTGTTGCTGATAATAATAAAGAAATAAAAAATATATTTACCGACGTTTTGAACTACAATTTAGGACTTGAATATACCGTTCCTAAAATAGGTTTGCGTTTAAGAGGTGGATTTTTAACACAGCCATCCGCTTTTAAAGATGATAAATCAGATTTTGATCATAAATATTTAACCGCTGGAATTGGTTATCTTGCTAATGGAGCAATCGGAATTGATGTTGCCTATGCTTACGGCTGGTGGAAAGATATTGGAGATAATTATGGCTCAAATGTTTCAAGAACTTTCCAGGATATTAAAGCACACAATGTTATGATAACCACAACATACCGCTTCTGATAACTATTTAATTGATTAAACACTTTAAGCACCATATTTTTAGATGTGGTGCTTTTTTATTTTAAACAGGAGATTGTTATTCAAGGTATTATTTCAAGAACAGAAAGTAAAGATTATTACGTTTTTTCAGGCGAAGACCATTCACTTATTCGTTGTTCGCTTAAAGGTAAATTCAAAAAGGAGTTTAACCTGAAAAAAGATAAACTTTATCACACAGATATTGCTGCTGTCGGAGATTCTGTTCTTTATGATTTGAATGACGATGGCACCGGAGTGATTTATGAAATATTGCCGCGAAAAAATTATCTTGCACGCAAAGCAATTAAAACCCGCGGATCAGGTTACCGGGGGGAAAGACTTGAACAAATTATCGCATCAAACCTGGATAATGTTTTTATCGTTACCAGTACTTTTGAACCGGATTTTAATAATAAAACTTTGGATAGATTTTTAGTGGCTTGCGAAAGTTCACATCTTACGCCAAACATCATAATCAATAAAACTGATCTTGCAGAAGAATCATCTATTAAACAATGGGCTAACCTTTACAAAAAAATTGGCTACAAAGTAGTATTAACTACTACCTCAAAACCCTCATCGGTACAAAAATTATCGTCGTTATTAAAAGACAAAAAAAATCTTTTTTGGGGACAGTCCGGCGTTGGCAAATCATCAATTCTGAATTTACTTTATCCACAATTAAATCTTAAAGTTGGTGAGATTAGCGATTACACATCAAAAGGCACACATACAACAGTAACTACAACAATGATATATGTTGGCGATGAAACCTACATAATCGATACGCCTGGTGTTAGGGAAATTGATCCTTTTGGAATTAGAAAAGAAGATCTCGGGCATTACTTTACAGAATTTAAACTTTTTATTAATAATTGCAGATTTAATACGTGTACGCATCATCACGAACCCGGATGCGCTGTAATTTCCGCGGTTGGAAATGGAGAAATTTCAGAAGAAAGATATGATAGTTATCTAAGAATTCTTGAAACCATTGAAAAAGATATTAATTTTTGATCTCAGTTTATGAACTTTTAATTCAATAACTTAAATTTACTTTTACAAAGAATCATTATTTATGAATAAGAACTCACATACAGATAATCATCATCCGGATGAATTTTTAGAAAACCTTGTTAATGTCAAACAGGTTTTCCTAAGCTTTGCCGCAAAAATTAGTCCTGTTAACTTTAATTTATTGTTAGATAATTTTGCAAATAAGTCTAATGATGTTTTTTATTTCAATCAGCCGGATAAAGGAATTACTTTCCTATCTTTTGATGAACTAACAATTCAGACATATAAAAGTAGCGAGTTCAGTAAAATCACCAGCGAAATTAAACTTCTAAAAGATAAATTAATTTCCAATCATAATGAGTTCCCGGGGATTGACTTCCCTGTATTTTTAACTTGCTCAAAATTTCCCACAAATAAATCGGCTGAAGAATGGAATGATTTTGGAGAAATTGATTTTTTGATTCCCAAAATATCTTTGTTCAAGCATTATGATTCTTATTTTTTACTTTATAACATTTTAACAGAAAGTTTTTCAAGTCACGAAAATTTAAATGAGGTTTTAGAAAATCATGCCGAAAAGATTTATCAACTAGAATCAAAACTAAAAGAGAATATTAATTCAAAAAACACAATTTCTTTTATTGAAGAAAGCGATGATAAAATTAAATGGGATAAAAAAGTTTCTGACTTAATTAAATCAATAAAGCAGAATGAAATTGAGAAGGTTGTCCTTGCAAGAAGATTAAAATTCTCAACTCAGACAGAAATCAACTGGCAATTTATTTTTAACGAATTAGATAAAAAGTATCCAAATTGCACCAACTTCCTTTTAAAATCTGGTGAATCAATTTTCTTTGGCTCAACACCGGAATTGCTTGCGGGATTTACAGGAAATCAATTTTATACAGAAGCATTAGCCGGATCAATTATGCGTGGCACGGACGAAGCCGCAGATAATAAGTTGGAAAGTGAATTATTAAATAGTAAAAAAAATAATATAGAGCATTATATAGTTATTAACCATATTAAATCATCCTTACAAAACCTTTTAGAAAAAATTGAGATTGATGATAATCCTACCGTTAAAAAGTTTTCTAATATTCAGCATCTTCAAACATCAGTAAAAGGGATGCTAAAAAAAGATACTGATATATTTGATATTATTTCTGCATTATTCCCAACTCCCGCAGTTTGTGGTGTACCAAAAGAAAAATCATTACAGTTGATTGGAGAAATGGAAGAATTCGATCGTGGTTTATATTCAGGTTTAATTGGCTGGTTTGATTGCAAAGGCAATGGAGAATTTAATGTCACTATACGCTCAGCACTTATAAATAAAAATATTCTTTATACCTATGCCGGCTGTGGAATAGTGGAAGATTCGAATCCTGCTGAAGAATTTGAAGAAACAGTTTTAAAATTTAAACCCATACTATCTTTATTTGATAATGCAAATTAAAGTTAACAGAAACTATGTTTGGGCAAATGTTTTTATGGATCAGCTTGCCGAGTGCGGTGTTAAATATGCCTGCATTTCACCGGGCTCACGCAGCACTCCGTTAACCTATGCATTATCACAAAATAAAAAAATAAAAACGTTTGTTATTGTTGATGAGCGTACTTCCGGATTTTTTTCTTTAGGAATTGCCAAACAAACTAATTCTCCCGTAATTGTTGTAACAACTTCCGGCACAGCGACTGCCGAACTTTATCCTGCAATAATCGAAGCTTATCAAAACAGAGTTCCATTAATTATCTGCACAGCGGATAGACCTGCTTATTTGCGAAACTCAGGAGCAAATCAAACGATAAATCAGGATAATCTTTACAAAAATCATATTAGATTTTTTTATGATACAGGTCTTCCGGATATTGAATCCAATAAATTAAATTCATTAAAAGAAAAGGCGCTAACAGTTTTTAAAATCGCTTCAAAAGAAAACCGTGGACCAGTTCACATAAATTTCCCATTTGAAAAACCATTAGAGCCAACTTCATATACAGATACGGTTGAAGAAAAAATAATCACTACATCTTTACCCAAACTGATTTCAGAAATTTCGGAGAAAAAAGCAAATAATTTTTGGGAACAGATAAATAAAAATGTTTTAATTTCCATAAAGAAAAATACTCCGGCTCTGATTACTGTTGGTCCCGGCAATTTTAGTGATCATTTTATAAAATTGATAGAAGATTTCTCCACCAAATTTGCAATACCTGTTTTTGCGGATCCATCAAGCGGATTAGGATTTAAACAAAACAGAATTCAGAATGTAATAACAAATTTTGATGCGTTAATTCGTTCCACCGCTTTCCAAAAAATATTTTCACCCAAAATAAATTTTCATTTCGGGCGCACTGCAACATCACCAAAGCTTGAAGAATTTTTAACTGGTTGCGGAACTAAACGATTTGTTGTAAATCGTTTTGGTGATATGTTTGACACATCAGGAAAATCAAAGATAATCAAAACCGATGAGGAGGAATTTTTACAGCATTTAAATGAATCTGAATTTAATCCCAAAGATTCTTCTTTTGTTTTGTTAAAAAATTTAAAGTTGATGGAAGAAGAAATTGAAAAGATCAAATCTGATGTAATCCTGGAATCAAAAAAAATAAATGAGCCCGCAATTCTTATAAATATATTAAATTCAATTCCACCCGATTCAAATCTAATGATTGGAAACAGTGTACCTATCCGCGATTTGGATTTTTTCTCTTCTGCCATCAGAAAAAATATAAACGTATTCCAGAACAGAGGTGCAAGCGGCATTGATGGAATAACATCAACGGCATTGGGAATTTCTGTAAACTCAAAACATTCCACTTATCTTGTAACCGGTGATCTTGCTTTTTATTATGATGTAAACAGTTTATTAATTGCTAAACAATATGATATTCCATTAGTAACAATATTAATCAATAATAATGGCGGAGCTATTTTTAGATTTTTACCAATTGCGGATCACAAAAATGTTTTGCAAAAATATTTTTTAACTCCCACAAATCTTTCATTTAAAAAACTTACCGAAGCTTTTGACATTGAATACAAGGAGTTACAATCACTCCAGGATATTTTAAATCATATAAAAGTTTCTTCCGTAAGAAAAAAACCTGTTGTGTTCGAAATCAAAACAAATGCGGAATATTCTCTGTATGTAAGAAAGAAATACTGGAAGAAAGTTGATAAATTTGTAGAAAAGTTTTTGAGGAATTATGAAGCTTGATGTCAATGGTGTAAAATTAAATGTAGAACATCCAAGAGAAATCGATCCTGCAAAAGATTATATTTTATTTTTACATGGCTTTACCGGCTCTGCTGAAGACTGGTTCCCGGTATTTGAGCAACTGCCGGATAAATATAATTTATTTGCAATGGATATTATTGGACATGGTAAAAGTGATTCACCTTCAGATCCTTCTTTATATTCAACTGAATCAATCGTTAATCAAATAAAAAGTATAAAAGATCATTTAACATCCGGAAAAATTTTTATTGTAGGATATTCGATGGGCGGGCGGGCTGCTCTTTCATACGCTGTCGCTTATCCTGATGATATTAAAGGATTAATTCTGGAAAGTTCAACCGCCGGTATTAGAAATGATGATGAGCGTAAAAAAAGATATGAAGAAGATTTAAAACTTGCTGAGTTTATTGAAACCCATACTTTAGAAGAATTTATTGAACTATGGCAAGACCAGGAATTGTTTAATACTCAAAGAAGATTTTCTAATGATAAGATTAAGAAATTGAAAAAGAAAAAAGCTGCCGGAAGCAAGATTGGTTATGCAAATTCTCTTAAAGGTTTTAGCACCGGAATTATGCCTCCGGTTCATGATAGATTAAAAAAAATTCCAACTAAAGTTTTACTAATCTCCGGTGATTTGGATACAAAGTTTACAGGTATCAACGCCCGGCTGGCGAAACGATTTTTTAAAGCTAAACACAAAATCGTTAAAAATTCAGGTCATAATACTCATCTTGAGGAACCAAAACGATTTATAGAAATAGTTTTAAATTATTTGGGACAGTTTTAGTTTGTATATAGGAGATGTTATTTATTACACGACTTTTAGAGGTGTGTGAAAAATTATGAATAAACTTCTGAACTCATCCCCAACCCCTTCTCTTAGTAAGAGAAGGGGCTTAAAACAATTTGATTTAAAAGTCCCTCTCTTTTTAAGAGAGGGATTTAGGGTGAGTTAACTACTATCAAAGGAATATTCACTCAGCCTTTGAAGGTAGTGGCAATTAGTAATATATAGATTTTTATTTAATTCGGAATATTTATGAAATCAAAATGGATAAAATCAAATAATTACAAAGACATCATTTACGAAAAGATGGATGGCATTGCTAAGATTACAATAAATCGACCCGAAAAAAGAAATGCTTTTCGTCCTGAAACTGTTTTTGAAATGTATGATGCTTTCTCCGATGCGCGTGAAGATCAAACAATTGGTGTAATATTATTAACAGGTTACGGACCCGCTAAAGATGGGAAGTATGCTTTTTGCAGCGGCGGCGATCAAAGTATTCGCGGTGATATGGGTTACGTGGGAAAAGACGGAGTACCTAGATTAAATGTTTTAGATTTACAAAAACTCATTCGCAGCATTCCAAAAGTTGTGATTGCACTTGTTGCCGGATATGCAATTGGCGGTGGTCATGTGCTTCATGTTATTTGTGATTTAACTATCGCGGCTGATAACGCAATCTTCGGACAAACCGGTCCCAAAGTTGGCAGCTTTGATGGTGGATTCGGTTCGAGTTATTTAGCAAGAATGGTTGGACAAAAGAAAGCCCGTGAAATATGGTACTTATGCAGACAATATAATGCGCAAGAAGCATTAGATATGGGTTTGGTAAATAAAGTCGTTCCGGTTGACAAGCTTGAAGATGAAGGTGTGCAATGGGCAAAAGAAATTTTACAGCACAGCCCAATGGCAATTCGTGTTTTAAAATCTGCATTCAACGCAGAGTTGGATGGACAAGCTGGAATTCAGGAACTTGCCGGCAATGCCACTTTACTTTATTATATGAGTGAGGAAGCACAGGAAGGTAAAAAAGCTTATAACGAAAAACGTAAACCCAATTTTAAAAAATTTCCTAAGTTACCGTAGGAGGAATTATGAAATATCTTTTTTTGATGTTTTCTATTTTATTTTTATTTGCTTGTTCTGGAACAAAGGAGATGCCTGGTTCCATATCTACAACTGGTATTGATTTTACAAACTATACCAAGCAAGGATTTTTTATAACAACCGAAATATATCCAGATAAATATGAATCTATTGGTATTCTTAGTTCAACAGTTTGGCCAGAAGTTTCAAAAGTCCCAGATAGATATTCAACTAATGATGGCAGAATAGTAACTGACGCAGATGGAAAGAAATGGTTTATCAAATCGATTAATTATAAGGATGCACTTGATGAATTATATAGTAAAGCCATTGGAATGGGTGCAGATGCACTAATGAAATTTGATATTAAAAGCGTATCATATCAAAATGGAAGTCTAACTGTTGATGGTATTCAGGCTACTGGCTTTGCAATTAAAAGAACAAAATAATTTAATGAATGAAGTAAAAAAAAATATTTCAAAACTTCAAAGTTGGATTTTAGCAAGCCGACCACGGACGCTTCCGGCCGCGGTTGTTCCCGTTATCGTTGGTTCGGCTTTGGCAATTTATCAGGGAATATTTTATCCAGTTTATTCCATTATAGCACTTCTGTGTTCGGTACTAATTCAAATCGGGACAAACTTTACTAATGATCTATATGACCATTTGAAAGGATCAGACACAAAAGAAAGAAAAGGACCACTTCGTGTCTTAGCTTCTGGATTAATTTCTGTTAAAGAAATGGAGCTGGGAATATTTTTAGTTTTCTTTACTGCATTCCTTCTTGGTTTATATCTTGTCTATTCAGTTGGATTAATAATTTTATGGATCGGTATCCTCTCTATCCTTGCAGGGTTAGCTTACACAGCAGGTCCATTTCCTTTGGCTTATCATGGACTTGGAGATTTATTTGTTTTTATTTTCTTTGGAATTGTTGGAACTGTTGGGACTTACTATTTGCACGCACAACAATTTACCTGGCTTGCACTTCTTATTTCTCTTCCGGTTGGAGCTTTGGTAACAAACATTTTGATTGTAAATAATTATAGAGATATCGATGAAGATCGAACCGCTGGAAAAAAAACACTTGCCGTAATTCTTGGCAAAGAATTCTCCAGATTTGAATACATTTTTTTTATTCTGCTCTCTTTTTTCGTTCCTTTTTTATTGCACTTTAAATACGCATTTAGCTTATGGATATTTCTTCCATACCTAACCTTACCAATTGCAATTACACTTGTTAAAATGATTTATGCTTTTACAGGGATACAATTAAATAAAACCTTAGAGTTAACTGCAAAATTTTCAGCGCTATACGGTATTTTACTTTCTATTGGAATTATTTTATAAAAATCACAGTTATGATTTTTTAAAATGAATTTTAAATCCACAAATAGCTTTTTTAATTATTCTGATTCTAAAGAGCTTAAATCAATTATCCAATCCGATACTTCAATTTCATATAAAGAGTTATTTAAGAAAGCAAATCAAATTGCCTTTGCACTTTCGAAAGAAGGAATAAACAAAACCGATTATGTGGCTTTGTTAATTAACGACCAGTTAGAATTTATAACATCTGTTATTGCTCTTTGGTATTTGGGTGCTGTTCCTGTGCCATTAAATACCAAACTGCTTGATGAGGAAATTTATTCAATTGTTGATGAACATAATTTTAAATTTTTGGTTACGGACTCAAGAAAAAACTTTGGTGTTCCCTTCGAGTCTTTGAGTCTTGGTGGCAAAAGAGAAATAAAAAATGTTAGCCACAAAGACATAAAGTCACAAAGTTTCTTAATAATAAATTTATCGAACCTTACTCTTACTTCAAGATCAGTTTCAACTTATCCGGTTCCAGATATAAATAATGATGCAGTTGTCATTTTCACTTCGGGTTCATCAGGTAGACCCAAAGGAGTTGTGCATACTTTTTCATCTTTGATAAATAGTATCGAATATGGGAACGAAATTTTAAATCATAAAGAAAATGATCGATGGTTAGCATCACTTCCCTTTTATCATATAGGTGGATTCCAAATCATTTGCCGTTCACTTTTTTATGGATGTTCAATCATTATTCCTGAATCTTTGCAGACAAATCATTTGGCTGATGCAGTATTAAAACATAAGCCGACTTATCTTTCTCTGGTTTCTACTCAACTGGATAGATTGATAAATCAAAAAATAATTCCAGATAAATCATTAAAAGTATCTTTAATTGGCGGTGGATTTGTTGATGATGAATTGATATTTGAAGCTGATAAATTGGGCTGGAAACCTTATCGCGTTTATGGATCGACAGAAACTGCTTCTATGATTACGGCAATTTCGGCTAATGAAATTAAATCTAAACCACAATCTGCCGGCAAACCTTTTAATGATGTAGAAATAATTCTTTCAAATGAATCGGAAATATTAATCAAATCAAAAAGTTTATTTAAAAAATATCTTAATGATGAAAATGAGACTAACTTAAAACTACGTAATAATTTTTATCACTCAGGCGATTTGGGATTTATTGATGATGATGGTTATTTATTTATCGAAGCAAGACGAAATGATTTGATAGTTACTGGTGGTGAAAATGTAAATCCATTTGAAGTTGAAAAAACATTGCTTGAATTATCTTACATAAAAGAAGCTTGCGTTTTTCCTAAACAAAATAAAATATGGGGACAAATAGTTGCTGCTGCTGTTGTTTGTACTGAATCTTCTGTTGGAGAAAAAACGATAAAAGAATTTTTAAAACAAAAATTAGCTGGATACAAAATTCCAAAACAGTTTTTCTTTGTCGATAAATTACCTCGTACATCTCTGGGAAAATTAGAGCGCGAGAAGATTAGGAAAATGTTTTAGAAAAGAATTTGCCACTAAATCATTTTGTGAAATTTTGTCTTTCAGAGTTTTGGTGGCTAAAGTTTAGGTTTTATGAATTTTTAATCCTTCCGCTAAATCCTCATACATTTCTTTTTTCTTCCAGCTTTTTTTATCCACAAAAACATGAACAGTTTTTGCGTGACAGCAAAGAGTTTTGTCACGTTTAATTGTATAAGTTAATTCAAACGAAGCAGGTTTTAATTGTGATACCTGAACATTAATAGAAATCTCATCGCCATATTTTATGGGTTTCACATATTCGCTTTCAGAGTGAATTATCGGAACGACATAATCTTCATTCATCCAATAATTTTCTTTCAGATCAAAGCTGGAGATAAGTTGCTCATATGCTGAGTGGCAGAATTCGAATATTCTTGAGTAAAAGATTATCCCTGCGGGGTCGCAATCAAAAAAATTTATTTTTCTTTTTATTGAATACATATTAGTGAATTATCAATCCTTCTTTTTTATCTTTTAATTCTTTTGGAACAGATGAAATTATTTTTTCTTTCAATGCCTTAAGCAGATTTTTTTTTATAAATGTTTTGCTGTAAACAATACCAATTTCTCTTTTGGGTACAGGCGCTTTAAACTCGCGTACAAGTTTTAATTTTGCTTCATCCTTCATATATCTTATTGCAAGATAAGGAAGCAATGTCATTCCAAAATTTTGCTGCACAAGGTTGATGAGAGTATCAAGACTTCCAAACTCAAAAAGTATTTTATTGTGATCATCGCGCCATTCTTTTTCTGAGGATTTACAAACCTTAAGAGTCTGCTCACGCAAACAGTGTCCTTCTTTTAGTAAAAGTAAATCATCCGATTGGAGGTCATCAATATCAAGTTTAGTCTTATGAAACAATTTATGTTTCTCCGGAATAAATCCAACAAATGGTTCATAATAAAGAGATTCTTCAATAATACCAGAATCATTAATTGGTAAGGCAAGTATTCCAAAATCCAAGGTTGATTTGTGAATCCCGGAGACAATTTCACTTGTTGTAAGTTCATCAAATATTAATTCTACTTTGGGATAATTATCTAAAAACGATTGCAGAAAAAGCGGCAATAAAAATGGTGCGATAGTTGGAATTATTCCAACCCTTATAATTCCAGTAAACTCACCTTTAACATTTTCAATTATATTTTGGAAAAGATCACGCTGCTCTATAATAATTTTTGCCTGCCGTATAAGTTGCTCGCCGATATCAGTAGTTTTAACGGGATTTCGGCTTCTATCAAAAATAACAACACCAAGTTCTTCCTCTAACTTTTGTATTTGCATACTTAAAGTTGGCTGCGTTACAAAACAGTGATTTGCTGCAACAGAAAAACTTTTATAGTTATTAACTGCTATTATATATTCTAACTGTGTAATCGTCATAATTTTCTGGTTTAAATTAAGAAAATTTTAACTTAAAATAGTTTGTTTTCAGAGCTAATTATGTGTTATAAATCTTTCCTATAATAGTATAGAATTAATCAATTTGCTATACATTGATTTTAGCTCCATGTTAATCCTGAAATAAAATAACTCTTTACTTTTTTTTGATTTTGATATGAAAGAACTAACAATTTCTGCCTCACCAATAGTAAGATATTTTTATATTATTAGCGGGTTTATACTTGTAGGCATTGGAATAATTGGAATTTTTCTGCCACTTCTACCCACTACGATATTTTTAATTCTGGCTTCATATTGTTTTATAAAAAGTTCACCCAAAGCAAACGACTGGTTAAGGAATCATAAAATACTTGGAGCTTATGTTAAAAACTATCAGGATAAATCAGGGTTAACTATCAAATCAAAAATTAGCAATATTGTTCTGCTTTGGATATCCATAGCTATTTCATCATTTTTCTTTACTGATGAGTTGTACGTTAAATTGGTTTTATTTTTTGTTGCAATTGCTGTAACGATTCATCTTTTGATGATTAAGACAAAACAATTAGAGAACAAATAAATTTTTAAAAATAAATTAATCAAATAATAAAAAGGAAAAATAAAATGAGTGATGAAAGCAAATGCCCTGTTACAGGAAGAGCTTCCTTCGGCAGAGGAACATCAAATAAGGACTGGTGGCCGAAGCAATTGAATCTCGGAATTCTTCACCAGCACAATCCCGCTTCAAATCCAATGGATCCTGATTTTGACTATGCAAAGGAATTTAAGAAACTTGATTACAACGCGCTCAAGAAAGATCTTTATGCGTTGATGACAAATTCACAAGATTGGTGGCCTGCAGATTGGGGAAATTACGGTGGGTTATTTATTAGAATGGCATGGCACAGCGCTGGAACTTATCGAACCGGTGATGGACGTGGCGGCGGCGGAACTGGCAACCAGCGATTTGCACCAATCAATAGCTGGCCGGATAACGGCAATCTTGATAAAGCACGAAGATTGCTCTGGCCAATCAAACAAAAATATGGAAACAAAATTTCCTGGGCTGATCTTTTTATCCTTGCCGGTAACGCTGCGCTTGAATCGATGGGCTTTAAAACTTTTGGATTTGGCGGCGGACGTGAAGACATCTACCAACCTGAGGAAGACATTTACTGGGGTTCTGAAAAAGAATGGCTGGCAACAAGTGATAAACCCAAGAGTCGTTACTCCGGTAATCGTGAATTGGAAAATCCTCTGGCGGCAGTTCAAATGGGTCTGATTTATGTTAATCCCGAAGGTCCTGACGGAAATCCTGATCCTATTGCTTCCGGACGTGATGTACGCGAAACATTTAAACGCATGGCAATGAATGACGAAGAGACTGTTGCATTAACAGCGGGTGGACACACATTTGGTAAAATGCATGGCGCAGGTGATCCAAAGTTAGTTGGTCCTGAACCTGAAGCTGCACCAATCGAAGAGCAGGGTTTAGGTTGGATCAACAAATTTAAAACAGGTAAAGGTCCTCATACAACAACAAGCGGGTTAGAAGGCGCATGGAAACCTAATCCAACAAAATGGGATATGGGATATTTTGATATGCTTTTTGGTTATGAGTGGGAAAAGGTTAAAAGTCCTGCCGGTGCATGGCAATGGCAGGCCAAAAATGTTAAACCGGAACATATGATCCCCGATGCTCACGATCCATCAATAAAACATCCGCCAGTTATGACAACTGCAGATTTATCATTACGCTTCGATCCTATTTACGAACCTATTTCACGAAGATTCCACAAAGATCCAAAAGCTTTTGCTGATGCGTTTGCAAGAGCTTGGTTTAAACTTACTCATCGTGATATGGGGCCTAAAGCACGTTACCTTGGACCAGAAGTTCCAAAGGAAGATTTGATATGGCAGGATCCGATTCCAGCAGTAAATCATAAACTAATCAATAAAAAAGATATTGCAGGTCTAAAAAAGAAAATACTAGATGCAGGGCTTTCAATATCCGAACTTGTTTACACTGCCTGGTCTTCAGCATCTACTTTTCGTGGTTCTGATATGAGAGGTGGAGCTAATGGTGCTCGCATTCGTTTGCAGCCGCAAAAGGATTGGGAAGTAAACCAGCCGGCACAGCTTGAAAAGGTAATTAAAAAGCTTAAGAGTATTCAGAAAGAATTTAACGGTGCACAAAAAGATGGCAAGAAAGTTTCTTTAGCTGATCTTATCGTACTTGGCGGATGTGCAGCAGTTGAAGAAGCAGCAAAAGCTGCAGGTTTCAAAATTGAAGTACCGTTTACTCCCGGACGTATGGATGCCTCACAAGCTCAAACTGATGTAGAATCATTTGCAGTTCTTGAACCAGAAGCTGATGGTTTCCGTAATTACCAGAAAAAAGCTTACTCAGTATCAGCAGAAGAAATGCTGGTTGACAAGGCACAACTTTTAACTCTAAGCGCACCCGAAATGACAGTGCTTGTTGGCGGTTTGCGTGTACTTGGAGCAAACTATGGTAATTCGAAACATGGTGTGTTTACAAACCAGGTTGGTAAACTCACAAACGATTTCTTTGTAAACCTTTTGGATATGGGAACCAAGTGGAAACCAACTTCAGATGAAGGAGATACTTTTGAGGGACGTGATCGCAAAACGAACCAACTCAATTGGACAGGCACACGAGTGGATCTAATCTTCGGATCAAACTCACAATTGCGTGCTCTTGCAGAAGTTTATGCGCAGGATGATGCAAAACAAAAATTCGTTAAGGATTTTGTTGCTGCCTGGAATAAGGTAATGAACCTTGACCGCTTTGATTTAGCTAAATAGGATAAGCGAATAATAATAATTCATAATTAGCGGCTTCTAATTTTAAAACTAATCCGATCGTAAAAAGGGAGACTTCGGTCTCCTTTTTTTATTGTTTACATCTACAACTCATTAAATTATATCATTATAAACTGCACATTAAGACAAATTTAACGGTAAAAATCACACTTAAGTTATCTTCAGGTGTTTTTTTCATAATACTAAACTTTGTACAATAGTTGTTAGCACAGAAATAATTTCCTTCGAAAAAATAAACTTTTATTACCTTCTCATTCACGAATTAATTATCTCAACTAAAAAAACTTATAAATATTTAAATATTAAAATGTTGGCTTGTCATTTGATTAAACTCAATCACTAAAAGGGGATGTTCAATCAAAATATAATTACAAAATTAAAACTGAACTAATAACAATATATTTTACAATTAATTTAAGTGGTGATAAAATGAAAAACTGTTTACTAATTCTCGTTTCAATTATTTTTCTTTCCGCTTCAATAATGGCACAGGAAGCAGCCAAAAGACCAGTTAAAGATTCCAGCGATATTCATTCCAAAAAACCAAAAGCAAATACAGAAGTCTATTCTGAACCAAAAACTGTTACCGAGACTAAAGTAGAGACACAGGCACCAGTTGATAATGGTATACAGTTTAGTATGGCTGGATTGCTTCTGGGCTCACTACAGAACTGGAATGATTTACAGACAGATGCAAGTAAATTGGGCTTTGGCTTATCGGGTGATTTACTCGCAGGAATTTTAATTGATGATATGTACATCGGAGTTGGTCCGCATTTAGGATATAATTTCTGGACTTATAGTAAAACCATAAGCGGTGTATCTGCTTCTTCAACAACATCTGTAGGTGATTTTGGATTGGACCTTGGCGCTGCCTGGGATGGATTCTATGTAACACTTGGCGGTGGTTCCAGCAACGTAAGCATTACTGCCGAGGCAGGAGGACAATCCCAAACTCTCGATATTCCAGGAAGTATCGGATATACCAGAGTTGGCTTTGGCTGGTATGATGGGTTTGCTTTAGGTATCGCATTTGTTTCTTACAATGACAATGATGTTCCCAACAAATTGAACAGAATGGAATTTAATATTGGATGGGCTTTTTAATTGTTGAATATTCTTTTACAAAAGCGGGAGTGTATCCCGCTTTTTTTGTTTCATCAAAATTTGTTTACGATAAATAAATATCTAAGTTTGATTCGTCATACAGAACAGTTTTCTACAGAGGAGAAAAAACGAAAACTCTAATAAATATTTTAATTTTTGCTTTTATTACTATTAAAATATTCTTTTCTTATGCAGGTTTTGCATACCCGCAATTATTAAATAACATCCAACAAGAAAAACAATCATAAAAAAGAAATTTAGAATTCTAAATAACCATTAAATCATTGAACAATTCAGGCGAGAACTTAACATGAATAAATTACTTTTTACTTTAGGAATATTTTTATTAGTATTAACTGGAAGTTTACTAAAAGCTCAAACCGGTTGGTCATTTCAAACCAATCCACTCGGTACTGGTGAATCAGCAATGATTGGTAAGGTTCAATTTGTAAGCTTGACTGAGGGATGGATTTCAGGCAGCAGAGGCGATTTCCTTCACACAACAGACGGAGGTAGTAATTGGTTTAAAATAACTCCATTTCCAGATGATACGATTTGGAGTCCTTCTGATGCCGCATTGTCTATGTCGTGGGCAGATAAAAATCATGGTTGGAAAATCAATTCTATTGGACCGGCATATGGTATCTCTTCTGGAGTAGTCATTCATCAAACCACTGATGGAGGAAACACATGGCAAAAGAAAGCGCTTTCCACAACAGAAGGGGATTTTGCAGTTATGATTCAATTTGTAGATATAAATAACGGATGGCTTCTTTATTTTAATTTCACTACTCAAGTTGCAACATTCTTAAAAACAACTGATGGCGGAAATAATTGGGTTCCTTTTAACGGAGCTGGAATTTTTTATTTTATAGATACAAACAACGGTTGGTCCTTTTATGGATCTGGTCAAAACGGTTCTGAACCCCCATACTATATATTGCGCACTACTAATGGAGGGACAGATTGGACATATCAATATACTGACAATAATATTGGTGGATACAATGCAATGTATTTCTCTGATGTTAACAACGGCTGGATAGTTGGTGATGCAGGTAAGGTTTTAAAAACGACTAATGGCGGAACTAACTGGAACATTGTTACTAATAGTGGAATCAATCCAAATGTAAGATCTAAAACTGTTTTCTTCCTAGATGCAAACAATGGATGGATTTCTTCTAAAGATGTAAATGGATTTGGAATTATTCAACATACCACAGATGGCGGTGCAAGTTGGACAACTCAAGGAACTCCTCTTGCAGATCCACAAGGCGGCAATGCAATCTTTAGTATTTATTTTGCTGATGCTCAAACAGGTTGGTTAACTGCTGATTATGGAAAGATATGCCGTTATACAGGAGTCACAGGAGTTGAAGAAAACAATAATATTCCAAACGAGTTTTCACTTTCCCAGAACTACCCTAATCCATTTAATCCAAGTACAAAAATCAGTTGGCAGTCTCCGCTCAGTGGTCATCAAACATTGAAGATATTTGATATACTTGGCAATGAGGTAGCAACACTCGTGGATGAATACAGAAATGCAGGTAGATACGAAATTGAGTTCAATTCAAATTTAAATGGTCGTCAGTTGGCAAGCGGCGTTTACATTTATCGTTTACAAGCTGGTGATTATATAAGTAGCAAAAAGATGATCCTGCTAAAGTAAAGCAATTGTTCTAATTTTAAAATTTTAAAAGGACTCAATAGAGTCCTTTTTTATTTTCATTGATTTGGACTTACTTTCCATTTAAGTTTTAATAGTGACCTCAACAATTAGATTTAAATGAAATGTTTTAAAATATCTTTGATTATTAACTTCATCCTTGCCTTCACCATTTATCCACAAGATAATTCATCGATAACTCCATTAGCGGATTCTATAAACACACAAATTTCAATCATAAAAAATGAATTGAATTTTAAAAACTTTTTTCGTGATGATTCAAAAAACCTAAAGAGTGATGATGTTTTATTTGGATTAAAGTTGTTTAATAAAGCGATAAATGATTCCAAATTAGTAACACAATATGCTAAATTTAATCTGGTTGATTATTCCGAAAATGAACAAGAATTTTTTAAAGAATCATGCCAACAACTTATAGAAATTGCTAAGAAGGATTATTATAAGTATGATCTTGGTGAGGTGGGTAGATATTTAGGAATATCGCTTAACATTATGGCTATTATTCTTGTAATACTTTCTGTTACAAATTTTAGACAAAGACAATTTTTTTTTTGAAATCTTTTCCACCTAGAAATATCTGTGATTAGAATTCATCAGTTTAGTTCTATTCAATCTCTTACATACCAACTCATTGCAACATTAATAGTTTCTGGATTTCTGAAATAATCATTCTCTTCATATATAGAAATATATTCACCATTTGTGCTATAACTTGATATTCTGCTGTAAACATTTTTTTTAGATGGGTTCTGTCTAAAATCAAAATTATAACCAGTTACAACCCTATCACAAATATCAACTTTAACTTTGCTTAACTGCATTTGATAGTGAAGTTCAACGGAATAGAAGTGAAGTACAACCTTGATATCACTTCCATTCATAGCAGCATCTATAAGTCTATCAATATCACCGGAGACTTGTTTTCCATATGCGTTATTTTCATATACTAATTGCCAACTCGAGCTCATTGATGATGAAGTAAGACCTAAGGAAAAACTTATCACAACTAAGATCATCAATGAAAAGAAAACTTTTTTAATGTGATTGAGCTTCATTGTTAACACTCCACTGCTAATTATAAAATTATATTAATCTAATATCATTTAAAAACGGAAGTTTAAATCTCACTTCATCAACATAAGTTTTATCCATTTCTGCAACGATAACTTTTTCTTCATTCTCAACAGCAACAATTTCTTTTCCCATTGGATCGAACACAGAACTAAAAC
>DAIRCT010000035.1:21057-32806 GCA_036796535.1 Ignavibacteriaceae bacterium | reverse complement strand
TTATTCCGTAGTGAAAAGTTTACAGCAGTCCCGCAGAAATGCGGGATTGTTGTTTTAAATCATCTGGTCAATTTTGTGATTATAATTTGCGTTGCCTTACCCGCCATATCAGCATCCACTGAAGGTATAAAATATTGGAAATGAAAGAGGATGTTAATAAAACATATCATAACTAATTTAAGTTAAAAAATTATTAACAAATGATCAATTGTTAAATACAAAAATTTTATACTAACAAAGTTACGACTGACAACACAATTCATTACTTAGTTCTCCCTACATAGTTATTTTTAATTGCTTATGAAAAAATTCACACTCTCCATCTCCACCACCTTATAATAATCAGTTCTACCAGGAAAAATTTCTTCATTCTTATGTCTTGCAAGTTTATCCGCAGCTTCTTTTGTTAAATCTGTTTTGGAAGTTCATTGCCTCTCACTATATGGTTATTTTTAATTGCTTATTAAAAAACCATTAAGAATCCTGTCTGCTTTAATCAGCATTCCCTCTTTAGGATATCCACAGCAATAGCCAATTCAATTATACAGTCTCCTCAACATTTAGAATAATGTTCAATTCTCAACGTTAAGTTTTTTAATTAATTAATTTCCTGAGTAGACTTTATTATTGTACGTAGTTTTACTTATAAATTTATTGAATAATCATTTGCAACAGTTAGCGTTAAACACTGCCTTTCGCAAACAGGGACTAAGGTTTGATCTGTTTTTGTAACTCCTTAACTACTTGTATATTATTAAAACAAAATTTATGTTTATGATGTCTTGTATGGATATTGTGAGGTTAAAACTCACAATTACAATATAAGACGTAATTATTTTGTTATTTTATCAGGTTAAATAGGAGTATTGTGAGTTAAGAACTCACATTAAATATATGAAAAAAAATATCTCATATCGGTCTGCAGAGCTATTAAATGTACTTAATCAAGAGGAAAAGCAATTTTTTACTCTACAGGAAGCGATGAAAATTTTAGTATTAAGTGAACCTGACGCTGTACGAAAATTACTTGCAGATATGACAAAGCGAGGTTTGATACTTCGTATTAAAGATGGGTTATATAATATTATCCCTTATGAAAGAAACAGCGAAGAGTATTTTCCAAACTGGCATTTAGCTGCAGAGGCAATTATGCAGCCGGAAGATTTTTACATTGGTTTTTACAGTGCATTAGATATTTACGGACTAATAACGCAACCATCACTGAAAGAACAGATCGTTACTCTAAAGCAGATTACTCCTAAATATCATATTGTAAAGAAAGTAAAATTTGAGTTTATCACTTTAAATAAAAAAAGATTCTTCGGTTATGAGAAAAGCTGGATTGATGATTTCAATAAAATTTATTGCAGTGATCTTGAGAAAACAATAGTTGATTGTTTATATAAACCAAGCTATGCTAATGGTATAACAGAAATTATAAAAGCAATTTATAAGAGCGAGAAAAAAATCAATTCTGAAAAAATGCTTATGTACCTTGAAAAGTTTGATGCACAGGTTGTGTATAAAAGATTGGGATTTTTGTTAGAGCATCTTGATATTTTAACACCGCTAACAAAAGAAATTAAATCAAAGCTAAGTAATTCGTATTCATTACTTGATCCGGCATTACCTAAAGATGGGAAGCATTATTCCGACTGGAGATTAGTGGATAATGTTGGGATAGAAACAGCATTAAAATCAATCGGGACATAAAAAGTGATTAAGCAGGGTGAAATACAGAAGATTGCGAATAGACTTGGGATCCGTGATAGCCAGATTGAAAAAGATTATGTAATTGGCTGGGTACTGCGAGGGATTTCTATCAATAGCTATTTAAAAGAAAGATTAATCTTTAAAGGCGGAACGGCATTAAGAAAAATATATTTTCCGGATTATAGATTATCAGAGGATTTAGATTTTACTTTTAGAGGGGTAGACTTTAATACTGAGGAAATTAAAAAACACTTCGAAGAACTGATTGGATGGATTAAAGAAGAAGCGAGAATTACAATAAATCTACAGGACGAAGTTGTACATCAGAGTGGTAACTATAATTTTTATTTAGGATATAACGGTCCTTTAGGAGGGATAGGCACGAATAAAAGTTTGAAAGTAGATATTGCGAATGATGAAATACTATGTGATGATCCTGTTGAAAAGATTGTTAATAATGAATACACAGATTTGAATGAGGAGTTTAAAATTAAGAGCTATACACTTGGTGAAATCATCGCAGAAAAAATGCGATCTTTGATGCAGCGAACTATGCCCAGGGATTTATATGATATTTTTTATTTATTTGAAATTGAGAATAATGAAATTGGACAATACTTATTTGATTTTAAGAAGAAAGCTGAGTTTAAGAAATTAAATCCTGTTGAATTGACAGAGTCAATTAAGAACAAGAAAGAGAGGTTCAAAAGGCAGTGGGAAGAGAATTTAGTAAATCAAATAAAAGATGTTCCAGATTTTGAAGATGTATGGAGACGAATGGGCAAGCATTGGAAGAGATTTGAGAAGATGATAAGCAAATAGAAATTAGGTATTTAAGATTAGGCGATTCTTTCAGCTACACCCCGACCCGACGAGCGAGGTGGACAATAACAAGGCGAGTGAATCGCCTTTTTTATTGCTATTAATCAAATAAATTTGAACAAACGAATAAATGTTCGTATATTTATTACAAGTTAATGCAACTTATAACAAACAAGGAGCACAAAATGAGAAGTAAAATACCTGTAGATGAATTGAGAGATTTAATTATACTGCAATTTGGATCTCAAGTTAATCTTGCAAAAAGAATTGGACTTGATGAAGCCCGGGTATCGAGAGGAATAAAAAACCAATCACCAAAGTTTTTGGCTATGCTTAAAAAAGCGGGACTTAAACTTGAAACATTGGAGAGTAATTTGAAGAAAGATACGAACGCAGCACTACACGAAAAGATGACACGGCTGCAAGAAAGAATTATTGTACTTGAAGATATGTTGAGGCAAAAAGATAATGTAATTGAAAATCAAAATAATCTTATAGAAAAATTTTCGGGGCTATTAGATAAACAAACAACAAAGAAATAGTTATTTAATTATTTGGGAGAGGTGGAGGAAGTATGGCAGCAGTACGTTCAGACAGAGGGAAATTATTTATTGATTTTAGAGTAAATGGAAAAAGGAGAAGAGAATACCTAAAACTTAATGATACCCGTGACAACAGAAAGATAGCTGAAGTAAGAAGGAAAGAAATTGAATACGGGTTAGCATCCGGGATATATAAAGAACGGCTTAAAAGAGTTGAAAACAATAATAGACTTCTTGAAGATGGATTTAAAGAATTCTTATTAACAAAAGGGAGTATGAAACGATCCACGATTGTGCATTATCAAAATTCATTTGATAAATTAATAAAATACTCAGGTAATATCAGGATTAAAGATTTTACTAAAGAAAAAGTTGAGCAAATATTATTATGTGTTCAAGAAGAAATTATTGGGAATAAAGAAAAGGGGAGAAGAATTTCAGGAAACACGATTGCGAGTTATTTTACTAAGATGAGGGTGATGTTCGGATATTTTAAGGATAAAGGATACTGTGAGCAGAATCCAATTCCTAGGTTGCATATGAAACCAAAAAAAATTGTTGTGATGAGCGATAAAGAGATTGAGACGATACTCGATAGACTTAAAACACCTACAAAAGATTATCTTAAAGAAACCAGCAGACAGCATTACAGAGTTATTGCGATGTTATTAATGACAGGTTTAAGAATATCTGAATGTTTAGCTTTGAGTTTTGATGATATAGATTTTAGGGATAATCTATTAAGGGTTAAGAATGAAAAAACAGACAGGATTGATTATCTACCTCTTTATTCTGATCTAAGGGATTTTATATTATCGGAGTGGACGGAAAGAGAAGGAAATTTATTCCATTATAAATCCAGGAACTCATTAAAATTTTTTGATAGATTTTTGAAGAAAGAAGGATTTCCAAACTATTCATTTCATACGTTGCGGAAGACTTTTATATCGAAGTTGATTAATTCTGGTATGTCTGTTTATGATGTAATGACATTGGCTCGACATAAAGATTTAAAAACAACGTTGAAGCATTATACTGCAGCAGAGTTACAGCGAATGGGTAAACAAATAACGGAACAAACAAATTTGGGCAGTCTTTTGGGCAGAAAAGAAAAAAGAGAGCTTAAATTGTTGAAAATTGGTTAATAAACGCAGGCGTTTACAGTTCTGTCACGCAGAAGGTCGCGAGTTCGAGTCTCGTCGGCCCCGCTTAGAAAAACCCGATTAGCATAATATGTTTATCGGGTTTTTTGTTTTAAATCCCATTTATTTTAAAAAAAATCTAATTAATTTATTATACATAAAATTTACGAGCCGCCCTTTTACTATCTGTTAAAAATAAATTAAAAAAATTGTCTTACCTATTGACATCGCTGGAATAATATCATATTTTAAACCTGTGATGTAAACGTTTACATTATAATTTAATTAACCTAATCCATAAAAAAAGGAGAGTGCTATGAAAAAATTTCTATTGGTTTCTTTGTTACTTCTCTCAGTTTCCCTATACGCCCAAACAACTATCGATTTTGAAACTGTTGGTAATAATTGGACGTGGACAACTTTCTCATTAGGTAGTGGAAGTTTTGATGTTGTTGCAAATCCAAGTGTCGGCGGCTTAAACACTTCTGATAGCTGTGGTAAGCTGATTGTTGGCGTTAATGGTGATCCTTGGGGCGGAATGTTTAGTGATAATATAGGAAGTTTTACTATAGATTCGTCAAACTGTATTATAAAAGTTTTGGCTTACAAAGATGTTATCTCACGGTTTAATTTAAAGCTTGAACCGCCTAATGTTGATCATTTCACTCCAAATACGGTTACTAATCAATGGGAAGAATTAACTTTTGATTATACATCGAGTATAGGAGTAGTTGCCAATAGATTGACTATTATTCCGGATCAAGAAGATGGATATCCAAGATCTTATGGCAGTACCAACTATTTTGATTATATCCGATTCACACCAATAACTCCTGTTCCAGTTGAATTGACGTCATTCACTGCTGCTATTGTTGGTAACGCAGTTCAGTTAAATTGGAAAACAGCTACTGAAACCAATAACAGCGGATTTGAAATTCTTAAAAGTGTTAATGGTTCTAAATTTTCAAGAATAGGATTTGTTGAAGGAAACGGAACAACGACCGAATCAAAATCATATTCGTTTGTAGATCGTTCCGTTAAAGCAGGCGAAAATTATGGTTACAGATTAAAACAAATCGATCTTGATGGAACTTTTGAATATTCAAAAGTTGTGAATGTTAGTGGAATAACTCCTTCTGAATTTTCATTAGATCAGAATTATCCAAATCCCTTTAATCCATCTACGAACGTATCATTTTCTGTTCCGGTTAAATCAAATGTTACAATCGAGGTATTCAATCTAATCGGACAAAAAGTTATGACGCTGGCTCAAGGTGAATTTGAAGCAGGCAAACATTCAGTTCAATTGAATGGCTCATCAATGTCTTCAGGTATTTATCTATTTAAGCTTACTGCTGTTGGTGAGAATGGGTCTCAGTTTACATCCAGTAAAAAGATGACTTTGCTTAAGTAAAATTCAACCTAATTATTTATGGAAGCAGAATAGAAATATTCTGCTTCCATTTTTTGATTCAGTAATTCTATGACTCCTACAATAAAACTTATTGCCCAAAAAGCTAATGTTTCAATAGCCACTGTTTCCAGAGCTCTTAATAATGATGAACGTGTTACTGAGGAAACTCGGGAAAGAATCCTGCGCATTTCGGATGATTTAAATTATAAGCCTAATTTAATTGCAAGAAATTTTGTTAAAAAAACATCTTACGCCATTGGATTAATATTACCGGATATTTCGGACGAATTTTTTACAGATATTATTCGTGGCGTAGATGAGATAACTTATAAAAATGGTTTTTATACGATGGTAGCGAGCTCACATAAGCATCGCACACTTGCTGATTCGATTACTGCATTTTCACAAACGGGATTAGTTGGCGGGGTAATTCTGTTAGTGTCTGCTATGACAGATGAATTGAAAAATATTTTGAATCAAACTAAAATTCCGGTTGTATTAATTGGCGGCGGTAAACAAGAACAAGATTTTGATACTGTTGCAATTGATAATTATCAGGGTGCGTTTAATGCTACTGAATATTTAATTAAAAAGAAAAAATATAAAAAGATTGCTCACATTACGGGTCCCACAGAAAATTATGATGCTTATCTCAGAAAAAAAGGATTTATTGATGCCTGCAAAAAAAATGGTGTTAGCATAAATAAATCTTTTATTGTTGATGGCAATTATACAATAGATTCAGGTTACCATGGATTTATTCAACTACTTGGTCTGCCTGAAAAACCGCAAGCAATTTTTACTGCAAATGATATGATGGCTCTCGGCTGCTACGATGCTGCCAACTATTTTAATATAAAAATACCGGATGATATTGGCATAATCGGATTTGATGATATCTTTATATCAAAATATGTTAATCCGGGTTTAACAACAGTAAGGGTACAAATTGATGAAGTTGGCAAAGCAGCAGCTAAACTTCTTATAGAAAGATTAAATCAGGCAAACGGACACGAACATTCTTTAATAAAAATATCAACAGAATTAATTATCAGAAAATCTTGTTAGAAAAATTTAAAAGAAAATTAATGGAAAACTTCTCTACAAAATACGGTCACTTTTCTGCAGATGGCAATGAATATATCATTACTAATTTTAAAACTCCCAAACCTTGGGTAAACGTTATCAGTAATGGTAAATATGGATTGGTCATTTCACAAACAGGCGGTGGATTTAGCTGGGACACACATTCAGAATTTAATAGATTAAATCGCTGGCATCAGGATTTGGTGCAAGATAACTGGGGTAAATATTTTTATTTCAAAGATAATGATACAGGAGATGTTTGGTCTCCAACCTGGATGCCTGTAAAAACTGATTTAGATTTTTATCAGGTTGTTTATGGATTTGGTTATTCCAAATTCATATCTGAATATAAAGGAATCAAAATAACTTTAACTGTTTTTATTCCTATTGGAGAAAATCTTGAGATTTGGAATTTTAAAATTGAAAATAAATCCGCGCAAAAAAAATCTCTCTCAATCTATACTTACTTTGAGTGGTGCCTTGGTTCATCAGCAGATCATCATCGTGAATTTCATAAAACTTTTTTAGAAACTCATTTCGATTCCAAATTGAATTGCATGACTGCGACAAAAAGATTATGGGAAATTCCCCTTGGAGACAGAGGACACTGGAATATCGAATATCCATATTTAGGATTTATTTCTTGCTCTGAAAAAATTTCGGATTATGATGGTGATAAAGATTCCTTTGTAGGTCAGTATGGCTCGATTCAAAATCCTGCCGGAATTTCATCAAAAAGTTTAAGTAAAAAATTGGGTAAGTGGAATGATTCAATCGGATCCATTAAAACCGAAATTGATATCGAACCTGGTGAAACTAAAAATTTAAATTTCTTTTTAGGAATTAAAAAAAATAAAAAAGCAATCAATTCATCGCTTATAAAATTTTCAAATCAAAAGAATGTTGATGATGCGTTAGATGAAGTTAAACTATTCTGGCAAAAAACCTTTGATACTTTGGTGATTGAAACTCCGGATGCCGCAATGAATCTTTTGGTTAATAAGTGGCTTCGGTATCAGGCGATTGCGGGAAGACTATGGGGACGCACAGCATATTATCAGCAAAGTGGTGCGTTTGGATTCAGGGATCAGTTGCAGGATAGTTTGGTTTTTCTTCCAATTGATCCTAAAAAAACTGAAGAACAAATTCGTTTGCACGCACGTCATCAATTTGAAGATGGAACAGTGCTGCACTGGTGGCATCCGATTTCTGAAACTGGTTTACCGACTAAAATGACTGACGATTTGCTCTGGCTTCCTTTTGTGATTCTTCAATACATTGATGAAACTGCTGATTATAAAATTCTATCTGTTAAAGAACCTTATTATGATAATAAAAACAAAAAAGATTCTTTATTTATTCATTCCGTTGCAGCGATTGAAAAAGTTCTTACGCGGTTAAGTAAACGAGGATTGACACTTATTGGTGCGGGCGATTGGAATGATGGTCTAAGTGCTGTTGGATTAGATATGAAAGGTGAATCAATATGGCTGACTGAATTTTTCTATTTGATTTTAAGTCGATTCTCAGAATTATCAAAAGAAATTGGGAATGATAAACTTTACAAAAGATATAAACGAAAAGCCGATGATCTTAAAAAAGCATTTGATAAATATGCCTGGGATGGTGAGTGGGTCTGGCGTGCAACAAAAGATGATGGCAAAAAAATAGGAAGCAAAACTTCACCTGAAGGAAAAATTTATCTTAACGCACAAACGTGGTCTGTAATAAGCGGGATTGCAGAATCCGGTAAACAAAACAAAGCAATGAGTTCTGTATCAAAACTTTTATTAAAGAAAAATGGATGTTTACTTTTAAGTCCGGCTTACACAAAGCCCGATAAGATGATTGGATATTTATCTCGTTACGCACCCGGAAGAAGAGAGAACGGCGGTGTTTACACACACGCTGCTACGTGGGCTGTTTGGGCTTATGCAATGTTGAAAAATAAAGAAGAAGCATTTAAATCATATAAAAATTTGTGTCCTGTTTATAATGGAATGAACCCAGATGAATATGTTGCCGAACCTTATGTTACTCCGGGCAATATTGATGGACCTGAATCACCGAACCATGGAATGGGCGGATGGACATGGTACACCGGTTCAGCAGCGTGGTATCAAAAAGTTATTGTTGATTGGATACTTGGTGTTCGCGCAACAAGGGATGGGTTATTAATTGATCCTTGCATACCGGATGATTGGGAGGAATTTTCTATCAAAAGATTATTTAGAGGAACGACGTATAATATTAAGGTTGTTCGGAATAGAAATAATAGTTCGTCTGATAAATTCATTATCGTTGATGGGAAAAAAATGGGAGGATTTTTAATCAAGCCTGTTAAGAAAGATAATGTGAATGTCGAAGTATTTCTCTGATGGAAATTTGAAAACAAAAAAAATGATGATAATGAATATTTTAAAAACATTTGTGTTGATGATATTCTTATTTGTGGGATGTCAGGCGCAGCAAAATTATTTCTCGTTTGAATCAAAGGGAAAAATTAATTACGAACTTACAACAGATGACAATAAACTTTTAGATTCAATTCAGCATAATGCCTTTCTCTATTTCCTAAATGAATCAAATCCTGAAACTGGTTTGGTGAAAGACAGAAGTGCAAGCTGGGCACCCGCAAGTATTGCAGCAATTGGATTTGCATTACCTTCTTACGCAGTCGGCGTTGAACACGGTTGGATAACCCGCGACAGAGCAGCTCTGATAACTCTTAATACTTTAAAATTCTTTTTCAATTCTGTTCAAAGTTCTGATACAAATGTTACTGGTTACAAGGGATTTTATTATCACTTCTTAAGAATGAATTCCGGCACTCGCGAATGGAACTGTGAACTCTCTACCATTGATACCGGTTTATTAATGATGGGAATTATTTTCGCGAGAAAATATTATAATCAAGTAAACGATGTTGAAAATGAAATTCGCAACCTTGCTGCAAATCTTTTAAAGAGACTTGACTGGGATTTTTTTGAAATGCCTTCAACAGGCGAATATGCAAATACAATTTCAATGGCTTGGACACCTGAAAAAGGATTACATTTTATGGGGTGGAATGGTTATAACGAGGCATTGTTTCTTTATGTTTTAGCTGCAGGAAGTGGAATGAAAAATGTTGAAGCTGCATATAAAACCTGGTTAGCTTCTTATGATTGGAGAACTCCATATCCGAATCTTTCTCACGTTGCTTTCCCGCCACTATTCGGTCATCAGTTTTCTCAAGTGTTTATAGATTTCCGTGGACTTGCTGATTCTTATATGAAAGAAAAAGGAATTGATTATTTTGAAAATTCCCGAAGAGCGACTTTAGTCCAAAGACAATACGCCATGGATAATCCTCACAAATGGGTTGGATATGATTCGCTATGCTGGGGACTTTCAGCTTGCGATGGTCCAACCGAAAAATATAATTATGATGACAAACAGTTTTTGGGCTATGCTGCAAGAGGCACAAGCGGTGTTGATTATAATTACTTTGATGATGGAACAATCGCGTCTTATGCTTCAATATCTTCAATCATTTTTGCACCCGAAGTTGTTCTTCCAACTATAAAATCTTTTAATAAAAGATACGGTAAAGATTTATGGAAAGAGTATGGATATGTAGATGCTTTTAATCCGACATTGAATTGGTACAACAAAGAATATATTGGAATTGATCAAGGTCCGATGTTATTGATGATAGAAAATTTCAGAACCGGTTTGATATGGAATTATGTAATGAAAGATCCAATAATTCAAAATGGATTAAACAGACTTGGATTTGAATACATTAAATAAAATTTAATTCGTTTTAATTAGTGAAATTCGTGGCAAGATTTTTAGGTACAATTTATAAATGCCAAACAAACAAATAACCCTGAACATAATTTTCACAATAGCCCTACTGGTATTTGGAAACAATAAAATAAGTGCTCAATCAACAACGCTTGATGATTTTGAATCAACAGCCGGCTGGAGTTTTATAAAAGCAGACGGAGTTGATCTTTCAATTTTAAGCGACATTGGTTTGCACGGCAATGCGGTAAAATTTGATTATGATTTTACCAAAGGAAATGGGTACGGCGGTATTCAAAAACTTTTTCCGATCGACTTACCGGATAATTTTGAATTCACTTTTTATGTCAGAGCTAATTCGCCATCAAATAACTTTGAGATAAAATTTATTGACAGCACAGGTAACAATGTCTGGTGGGTAAACAATCGTAATTTTGATTTCCCAAAAGAATGGAAGAAAATCCGGATAAAGAAAAGACATATTAATTTTGCATGGGGACCAACAGAAGATCATTCATTAAAACGAATTGATAGAATTGAATTTACAATTGCTTCTTTTGTTGGAGGTAAAGGCACGGTCTGGCTTGATGATTTGAAGTTTGAGCAGCTTCCACCTGAAACAAATATTTATTCTCTTCCGAATGCGGAAGCATCTTCTTCCATTGAAGAACATCCCCCGGAATTTATTTTTGATGCTTTGCCGCAAACTTATTGGCAAAGTAATGGAGTAAATCATGAATCAATCATTATTGATTTTAAAACAAATAGAGAATTGGGCGGATTAAAAGTTGATTGGCTAAAAAATCATCAGGCAAAATCATTTGATGTTTTATTTTCTGATGATAAAAATAATTGGGAAAAAGTTTATTCGGTTTCATCAAACCAAAGTGATGTAAGTTTTATTAATCTTCCCGAATCACAAGCAAAATATTTAATGCTTGATCTTCATTCAACTGTTTCGGAAAAAAGTTTCGGAATTAGTGAGATAACTTTTCTGGATGTTAAAAACTCATTAACAAAAAATGATTTTCTGATTTATACAGCTAAAAATTCTCCCGTGGGAAATTATCCTCGATACTTTTTAGAGCAAGCATCGTACTGGACAATTGTTGGAGTAAATAACGATGTTAAAGAAGGTTTGATAAATGAGGATGGAATGGTCGAAGTTGATAAAGCAAAATTTTCAATTGAACCAATGTTGAAAGTTGAGGATAAATTATTTAATTGGAGTAATGTTA
>DAIRCT010000035.1:18965-20957 GCA_036796535.1 Ignavibacteriaceae bacterium | reverse complement strand
AAAGAAATTGATAAAAAAATATTTGTAAATGATGACAAAGTCATTTTACCCATTACAGATTATGATTCATTCGGCGCAGCATCTTTTGATGAAGGGAATTTTGTTGAACAAATACGGGAAAATAATTTTCCTCAAAACAAAAGTATTATCGATCCAACAGAACTTGCCGGTGGAGTATTGAAGTATAGTTTTGATTTGAAGGCGGGTGAAGAAAAAATCATTTACTTAGCCGCTCCGTTCTATGATGAAGAAACCTTAACTGAAAATCTTAACTCGGAAGTTGTAGAAAAAAAACTTGATGAGACAATTAATTTTTGGAAGTCAAAAGTAAATCACATAAAATTTAATCTTCCAAAATCAGCCGATAAAATTGTAAACACTTATAAATCTAATCTTGCTTACATTTTAATCAATCGGGATAAAGCAGGAATTCAGCCCGGCTCGCGCTCGTATGAACGAAGCTGGATACGAGATGGTTCTCTAACTTCTTCTGCACTCTTAAAATCAGGAATCGTTAGTGAAGTAAAAGATTTTATAGAATGGTACACTTCATATCAGTATGAAAACGGAAAAGTTCCCTGCGTTGTTGATTCGAGAGGACCTGATCCAGTTCCGGAACATGACAGCCACGGTGAAATGATTTATCTGATCAAAGAGTATTTCAATTTTACGAAAGACACTACTTTCCTTCGTTCAAAAAATGCAAATGTCCTGAAAGCTGTTGATTATATTGAATCATTAATTGCAGAACGCTCAACAGATCATTTTCAGTATGGAAACGACAGCGTGCGTGCATATTACGGATTGGTAACTGAATCAATAAGTCACGAAGGATATTCTGCAAAACCAATGCATTCTTACTGGGATGATTTCTTCACAATGAAAGGTTTGAAAGACGCTACAGAAATACAGAGGATCCTTGGTGAAAAAGAAAATTATGAGCGGATAAAAAAAGTTCGCGACACCTTTAAAGAAAATCTTTACAACTCAATCCAGCTTGCGATGAAAACACGAGAGATAAATTACATTCCCGGCTGCGTTGAGCTTGGCGACTTTGATGCAACATCAACAACTATAGCTTTAACTCCCTGTAATGAAATTAATAATTTACCCAAGCCACAAATTTATAACACGTTTGATAAGTATTATGAATTTTTCAAAAGCAGAAGAGATCACAAAGCTGATTGGATAAATTACACTCCTTACGAAAATCGTTTGATTGGTTCATTTATTCATTTAGATCAACCCGAACGTGCGCACGAACTGATTGATTACTTTTTGAAGGATCAGCATCCCAAAAACTGGAATGCCTTTGCAGAAGTGGTATGGAAAGATATGCGCACACCAAAATTTATTGGCGATATGCCTCATACATGGGTTGGGTCAGATTTTATTAATGCAATACGTTCGATGTTTGTGTACGAGAATGAATATGATTCATTGCTTGTTCTTGGCTCTGCACTTTATCAATCCGCCGAAGGCGGATGGATTGATTCACCGGATGGAATGTCAGTTGAAAATCTTCCAACTTATTACGGTGAACTTTCCTACTCAATTAAAAAAGAAAATGATGAATATCAGTTTTCAATTTATGGTGATATCAATCTTCCAAAAGGTGGAATAAAGATTAAGAATTTTAATGGATCAAAACTTCCAGCCAAAGTGATTGTAAACGGAAAAGAGATTAAAGATTTTTCGGAGAATGAAATTTCTGTAAAAGAATTTCCGGCAACAGTTGTAATTTATTATCAAAATTGAAATTTGTTAATTCTAAGAATTAAAGTTATTTGATTGTTATATAGCCACGACCTTTAGGTCGTGGTTTCTAAAAAGGAATAGAATGGCTTTAGCCAAAAAACAAATTTTGTTTTGGCTGAAGCCAGGATTATCGATTAATATTTTACCACGACTTGAAAGTCGTGGCAATTAAAAAACTTGCAGAAAGACTGGAAAAAATAAGATGAGCTTCAATTCAACCAATAGATATTTTAT
>DAIRCT010000035.1:0-18865 GCA_036796535.1 Ignavibacteriaceae bacterium | reverse complement strand
ATATCTGATGATTTGATGTCCTACTTATCTGACGAGTATTTGCGTTATACGTATTTGTGGTACGATAAAGTAATGCCAATAATTTGTGCAAATCAGGAAAGTAATGGCGGACCGATTATTATGATGCAAGTTTGTAACGAGGTGGGTGTATTTCAGTGGCTATCCGGGAAAATAGATTACAACCCTTCAGTAATGAAAATGTATAAAGACTTTCTTGTTGATAAATACAAATCAGTCGAAGTATTAAATAAAATTTACGGGACCAATTATTCCTCGTTCGAAATTATTTCCGCACCAACTGGCAAAATTGAAAACAAACAAGACTATTGTGCTTATTTCGATTTTCATCTTTTCTATCGGCACTACTTTGCACTATATCTTGATATATTAATTAAAAAAATAAGGGACTATCGTATTGATCTTCAACTTACTCACAACATTCCCGGTTGGATTTATGGTAACGCTGCCGAGCTGCCGATGCTCATCAGCACTTACGAAGAGATTATGAGAACGAGGAAGGATTTGATATTTGGTCTTGATCATATTCCAGAATTTGTTTCCTTCCGGAATGCTCACTCGGATTTGGCCTGTAATAAAATACTGGAAGCAATGCAGCCGCATGGACCTGTTTGGGCAGCAGAATTTCAAGCGGGCACACGTGAACATCATGTTAAAAGTGATGCGAATGATTTAGAAACATTTTACTTCGCTTCTCTTGCTCACGGTATGAAGAGTTTTAATTATTATATGTTCTCCCAGGGAATAAATCCAAAAGGCAAGGGATATTTTGGAAAGACTTTTTATTATCAAACTCCATTAGATGCCAAAGCAAATCAATCAGCTTTGTATAAATCAATAAAAAAAGTTAATAGTTTTATCAATAACGAAAAGCAAGATTTTTTATTGAGCGAATCTCAATCAGATATTTGTGTTGGATTTTATAAACTTTATTTCTATACTGAACTCACAACATCTCAACTGCTAAAAGAAAAACGGCTTGATGTTGAAAAATTAGGACTGCAATTTGATCCAAGATTTATTCGTGAAGAAATATTTTTTAATGGATTATTACGCGGACTTCAAACCTTAAATTTTAATTATGATATAAAAGATTTACAAAATTCTTCCACTGACGAATTACTTCAGTATAAACAACTTTGGTTAACCACAACAGAATTAATGGATGCAGAAACTCAAAATCTTTTAGTAGAATTTGTAAATAAAGGCGGGCACTTAATAATTTATCCGGCAATTCCAACCTTAGATTTATATCTTAATCCATGTACAGTTTTAAAGGATAAGTTAGATATTAAATTCAATAAATCTGATAGCCCTAATAAAGTTAGTGCATTCGGGATTGAAGATATTTTCACAATCTTCAAACAAAAGCAGATTTATAGCGATGTAAATGTTGATTTAGTAGCATTTACAGAATCAGATGAGGTTTGCGGGATAAGAAAACATTTTGGTAAAGGCAGTATAACATCACTGGGATTTGCATTTGGTTACACAAGCGATGAGCACCTGCATCTGCTGGAAAAGATTTTAGCCATTGATAAAATTAAAAGACAAGCTAAAGTATCTGATCCCGATATTCAGTTTGTTATCAGAAAATCTAAAAAAATATCCTATACTTTTTTATTGAACTATCATAATCAGAAAAAAACTTTTAAGTTTAATGGTAAAGAAACAATATTAAAACCTTTTTCATATAAAGTTATTAAGAAAAAGGAATAGTAAGATTTTAAACAGGAAAGAATCTTAATGAAAAATATATTAATCGGCTTACTTTTAATTTATACAGCAGATGTTTTGTCTCAGGATTTTACTCCGCCTGCAGTACCACAAGGAGTTAAAGCATTTGGCTATGAGAAACATGTTGATATTGAATGGTACAACAACTCTGAGCCGGATGTGGCTGGTTACAAAATCTATATTAAAAGCGGACAGAACTATAATTATTTTACAAGTGTTAGCAATCTTAAAAGCTATTATTCAATAAATATGAATTTGATTGGCATTCCTTTTACATTTAAAATTAGTGCATATGATTCATCTGGAAATGAATCTCCTCTTAGTGATAGCGCTTATGCGATTACTCATACAATAAATGATGAGGAATTTCTTGATATGGTTCAAAGAGCCACATTCAGATATTTCTGGGATTGGGGAGATCCAATTTCCGGAATTGCAAGAGAGCGTTGGCAACCTGATGAGAAAGATGTTACAAATACTATAGGCGGAGGTGGATTTGGTGTATTGGCGATACTTGTTGGAATTGAAAGAGGATTTATTACCCGTCAACAAGGCGCAGAAAGAATGTATAAGATTGTTGATTTTCTTGCAAACAAGATAGATAAATTTCATGGTGCGTTTCCACATTGGTTTAACGGAACAACTGGTAAAGTTGTAAACTTTGGAGTTCAGGATGGTGGAGATATTGTTGAAACTGCTTTTATGATTCAAGGTTTGCTTGCAGCACGCCAATATTTTAATCGAACTGATTCTACGGAAGAACAGATAAGAAATTTAATTACTCAACTCTGGCATGATGTTGACTGGAATTTCTATCGTAACAACTCATCCGGACTTTACTGGAACTGGTCTCCAACTTATGGTTTTAATTTTAGTGATACATTTATTTTTCATGGTTGGAATGAGACTTTAATTGCATACATCCTTGCAATTGCCTCTCCAACTCACGCAGTTAGTATTTCACCTTCATCATTTTATAGATCAGGATGGGGAAACAATGGCCAGATTTCCTCTTTAAGAATGCTTTATTCCTATTTGCTTTATGTTGGATCAAGTTATGGCGGTCCGCTTTTCTTTACGCATTATTCTTTTCTTGGATTTGATCCCAGGAATAAAAAAGATATGTATGCAAACTATTTTACACATAACAAGAATCAGGCATTGGTTAACAGACAATATTGTATTACGAATCCCAAAGGTTATGTTGGATATGGAGCAAACAACTGGGGACTAACGGCAAGCTATTCTATTCCCGGGGTTTATTATTTGGCACACGATCCTAATAATGATAACGGAACAATCTCTCCAACGGCGGCACTTTCGTCAATGCCGTATACTCCGAATGAATCTATTGCAGCGTTAAAATATTTTTATAGAACTTATGGATCAGAGCTCTGGGGTGATTTTGGATTCAGAGATGCGTTTAATTTAACTTACTCAAGCAAAGGTGTTTCAGGAAGATGGTTTAGTGATGGATATCTTGCCATTGATCAGGGACCAATAATCGTGATGATTGAAAATTACCGGAGTGGATTACTTTGGAATTTATTTATGGCAAATCCGGAAATCCAAACAGCATTAAATGCAATAGGATTTGTTCCTGATTCCACCACTGATGTTCAAGACGAATCTATTTCAGTAAATGATTTTGTGTTGTTAGGCAATTATCCCAATCCATTTAATCCAAATACAACGATCGTATTTAGTGTTCCTGCAAGAGAAAATGTTGTAGTAACAATATTCAATCAATTGGGTGAAAAAATTAAAGATTTAGTTAATGCAGAATTGCAAGCTGGTGAAAATAAAATTATCTGGAATGGTCTGAATAATGAAAACAAATCTGTCAGTTCAGGAATTTATATTTACAGAATTAGTACACCTGAAAAATATCTTTCAGGCAAAATGATCTTACAGAAATAAAAAATGAAATTATCTGCTCAAATATTTTTTATAGTTATCTCTGTTTTCATTTTTCTTTTTGCTTCCTGCTCAAATAAAAATGATGAGGAAAAAACTATTAAGTTCTGGGCAATGGGTGCCGAAGCAGAATATGTTACTAAGCTTGTCCCTGAGTTTGAAAAACAAAACCCGGGAATAAAAATAAAAGTACAACAAATTCCGTGGACTGCAGCGCAGGAAAAATTAGTAACCGCTTTTGCAAGCGATAACACTCCCGATGCCTGCCAGCTTGGTAATACATGGATTCCACAGTTTGCTGCCCTTAATGCAATCATTCCGCTTGATGAATATATCAGAACATCTGATCAGATTAATGATGACAAATATTTTAAAGGTATTTGGGAAACTAATGTATTAGATAAAAAAGTTTTTGGCATTCCCTGGTATGTTGATACGCGAGTAATGTTTTATAGAAAAGATGTTTTTGAAAAAGCCGGCTATAAAAATCCACCTAAAACCTGGGCTGAACTTTACGACCTTTCAAAAAAAATAAAAGCACTTTATCCCGGGAAAGAAAAATACGCGATCTATCTCCCTACAAATGAGTGGGCGCCATTTGTAATATTCGGAATGGAAGCGGGTTCATCTTTATTAAAAGATGAAAATACACAAGGAGATTTTGGCGGCAAGCAATTTAATGAAGCATTTAAGTTTTTAACAGGTTTTCATAAACAAAATCTTGCACCAATAGGCATATCACAGGTTACAAATGTTTATCAGGCATTTGCCGAAGAATATTTTTCGATTTACATATCAGGTCCGTGGAATATTCCAGAGTTTAAAAAATGGATGAAAGGAAATCTTGTCGATAAATGGATGACGGCTCCGATGCCCGGTTATGCAAATGAGTATCCCGGTGTTTCTTTAGCAGGCGGATCAAGTTTGGTGATCTTTAAAGATTCTAAATACAAAAAAGAAGTGTGGAAATTTTTTGAATACCTTTCACAACCTAAAACTCAATTGGAATTTTATAAATTATTAAATAATCTTCCTGCTAATAAAGAAGCATGGCAAGATTCTCTTTTAAAAAATGATCCATATATGCAGGCATTTTACTTACAGTTTATGAATGTGCGTGCGACACCAAAAATTCCCGAGTGGGAACAGATTGCGTTTTCAAAAGTTCAGCAATATGCAGAGCTTGCAGCAAGGGGAGTTATGAGTGTTGATGATGCTTTGAAGAATCTGGATAAAGATGTAGATAGAATTTTAGAAAAAAGAAGATGGATAGTTGAAGAAAAGAGAAAAGAAAAAGTAAATTGAAATACTTTAAGTATGAAAAATAAAACTTATATAAACGCAGCTTACTTTTTTCTTGCGCCGGCACTTAGTGCAATTTTTATTTTTTTCTTCATTCCGGTTATCTCTGCTTTCATAATTAGCTTTACGGATTTTGATATTTACGCACTCGGAGATTTTAGTACTGTTAGATTTATTGGCTTTAATAATTATATAAAACTTTTTGATGATCCGCTTTTTTATACTGCCTTAAAAAATACTTTTTATTTTGTAATAATGGCGGGACCTTTATCTATCGCTGTGTCACTTGGCGCAGCACTCTTGCTTAATTCTAAATTAGTAAAGTATAAATCAATTTTTAGATTAAGTTATTTTATCCCTGTTGTTACTACGCTTGTGGCAGTAGCTATAGTTTGGCGTTTTATCTATCATCCAAAATTTGGGCTAATTAATTACATCCTAAGTTTAATCGGTATTGCCCCGATTGATTGGCTTGGCGAGCCATCAACTGCAATGCCTGCGATTGTGCTAATGTCTGTCTGGAAAAATTTTGGGTACAATATGATAATCTTTATTGCGGGCTTACAAAATATTCCGGAAGATTTGTATGAAGCCGCATCAATTGAAGGTGCAAGCGGCTGGCAAAAATTTAAATCCATCACGCTTCCAATGCTGGCACCGACAACAATTTTTATTTCTATCATTACGATGATTGGATATTTCCAATTGTTCGCCGAACCTTACATAATGACACAAGGCGGACCTCTGAACAGCACACTTAGCATAGTGCAGTTTATGTATCAGGAAGGTTTCCGATGGTGGAATATGGGTTACTCAGCTTCCATCGCATTTGTACTTTTCTTTATCATTATGCTCGGAACAATTGTTCAACTTAAAATTCAGAAGAGTTCAGAATGATAAAAAAAATTATACTATATAGTTTTTTAATTATAACATCGATTATAACGCTCGTTCCATTTCTTTGGATGATTGGCGCATCTTTAATGTATGACGGTAAAGCAAGTGTATTCCCACCAATCTTTTTACCTGATCCCTTTACATTAATTCAATATCAAACTTTGTTTCAAAGATTAAATGTATCACAAAATTTCTTCAACAGTCTTTTCTTATCATTGTCAGTTACACTGGTCTCGTTGTTATTTAATTCAATGGCGGGATATGCTTTTGCAAAGTACAGATTTGCCGGAAAGAAATTTCTTTTTAATCTTTTATTAAGTTCAATGATAATCCCAAGCCAGGTTACGATGCTTCCACTATTTCTAATGCTTAAATCAATGGGATTGATAAACACTTATATGGCAATAATCATTCCGGGCATGGCAAATATTTTTGGAATATTTTTAATAAGGCAGTACTGTCTTGCAATTCCTGATAGCTTAATTGAAGCCGCCCGAATGGATGGTGCAACAGACTTTCAGATTTACAGAAAAATAATTCTGCCATTAGCAATTCCGATATTGGTTACACTTGCAATCTTTTCTTTTATGGGAACGTGGAATGATTTTCTCTGGCCTTTAATTGCATTAACGGATGATTCAATGTATACGCTCCCTGTTTCTCTCGCTAATCTTATGCTTGAGCATACAAAAGATCCTGAGTTAATGATGGCTGGATCTGTAGTTACAATTATTCCTGTAATAATAGTTTTTCTTGTGTTGCAGAAATATTATATCAAAGGGATTATGATGGGAAGCGTTAAGGAATAATTTAAAATTAATAATTAGTAAATAAGATTTTGGAATAATTATGGCTGAAGTAGTATTAAAGAACGTTACAAAAATTTATGATGGTGGAAACAAAGTTGTTACGGATGCAAACTTTGTTGTTAATGATAAAGAGTTTGTTGTTCTAGTTGGTCCTTCCGGATGTGGAAAGACAACAACTTTAAGAATGATTGCAGGGCTTGAAGAAATTACAAGCGGCGAGATTTATATTGATGGAAAACTTGTAAATAATCTTCCCCCAAAAGATCGCGACATTGCAATGGTTTTTCAAAACTACGCACTTTATCCGCATATGACTGTTTTTGAAAATATGGCGTTCGGGTTAAAACTTAAAAAGTTTGATAAAAAAGAAATCCAAGTTAGAGTTAATGAAGCGGCTAAGATTCTTGGATTAGAAAATTATCTTGATAGAAAACCAAAAGCACTTTCCGGCGGACAGCGGCAACGCGTTGCAGTTGGCAGAGCAATCGTGCGCAAACCTAAAGTATTTTTGTTTGATGAACCATTAAGTAATCTTGATGCGAAGCTAAGAGTTCAAATGAGAACAGAAATATCTAAACTCCACAAGCAGCTTGGCGCCACTATGATTTACGTTACACACGATCAAACTGAAGCAATGACGATGGGGGATAGGATTGTAATTATGAAAGATGGAATTATTAATCAGGTTGATACCCCGCTTAACTTATATAATAAACCTGCTAACCTTTTTGTGGCAGGATTTATTGGAAGTCCCGCAATGAATTTTTTGAACGGAAAAATTTATAAAGAGAAACAGTTACTTTTTAAAAGTAGCGGCGGAGGGATTGAATTTGAATTAACCAGATATCAATCAAGTTCATTAGATAAATATTCAGATAAACAAATTGTTATTGGAATCCGTCCTGAAAATATTGTGATAGAAAATTCCGGGGACAACTTAATACCATTCGAAGTAAATGTTGAAGTTGTTGAGCCGATGGGGAATGAAGCATTCGTATATTTTCAATTGGATGGTGTTCAGTTCATTTCAAGATTACGTACTGCGGAAAATTTATCTCATGGAAGTAAAGCTAAACTCTATTTGCAAGTTGATAGAATTTATTTCTTTGATAAGGAAACCGGAAATACTCTCAAATAACGATTATTTAAAAGCTAATATAACTTATTATAAAAAATTTTTATTCTCAGATAATCGTTTATTTAGTATCCATTACAACGATAGATGATCGGTTTAACAAAATAATCATCATACTATCATCATTTCATAAATAATTATAGTTTATTTGACTTTCTTTCCATCTTTAAAATGAGTATAGTAGCATCGCAAATTTTACGGTTTAATTTTCTTACCGTTATAAATTTTCCAGTCGGTCACCCTTTCGCATAACATTAAATAGGTAAAAATATATTGAAAATAACAAAGCAATTTACGAACCGTGAGAGCAAGTCTCTTGATCAGTATTTTCTGGAAATCAGTAAAGTTGATCTTATTACAGCAGAGCAGGAAATTGAACTTGCACTAAAAATTAAAGCTGGTGATTTAAGAGCACAAGAGCAATTGGTTAAAGCAAACTTAAGATTTGTAGTTTCCGTTGCTAAGCAATTTCAAAATCAAGGATTATCACTTGGTGATTTAATAAACGAAGGTAATATTGGATTAATAAAAGCCGCTCAAAGATTTGATGAAACACGCGGATTTAAATTTATTTCCTATGCTGTTTGGTGGGTGAGACAGGGTATTATGCAAGCCGTTGCAGATCAATCAAGAGTTGTACGTTTACCGTTAAATAGAGTTGGAGATCTTTCCAAGATTAGCAAAGCATATAGAAATCTGGAGCAGGAATTTGAAAGAAAACCAACTACTGAAGAGTTATCCAAATTTCTTGAAATGACCACAGATGAAGTGGCTTACGCACTTCAGATTTCCGGACGACAGATTTCAATGGATGCGCCGCTTAAAGCTGGTGATGAAAATAAAAATAGTTTGATGGATGTTCTTCCTAATCACGATGAACCATCACCCGATAGAGATTTATTGAATGAATCATTAAAAAATGAAATTGCTAATGCTCTAAGGTTCCTGTCTGAACGCGAAGCTAATGTTATAAAGCTTTCATTTGGAATTGATGCCGATAATTCTGCTACATTAGAAGAGATTGGTGAAAGATTTAATCTTACAAGAGAAAGAATCAGACAGATAAAAGAAAAAGCTCTGATAAAATTAAGAGAATCAAAAAGAAGTAACAGACTAAAAACTTATTTAGGTTAAAGCAACAAAAATCTTTTTAGAAGAAGCCGGATTTATTCCGGCTTTTTTGTGAGATAAAATCTTTAAAAGTAACCCGATCTTTTTCCCTCTCCTTGGCAAGGAGAGGGGCAGGGGTGAAGTAAAATTTAAATTTTAGTTATACCATTTCCCGCTTTGATGGATCAACAACTTTTGATTTTGATGTTAGATAGTAAAGAGCCGGGATTACAAAAAGTGTAAGCACCGTCGATGCAATCAAACCGCCGATAGCAACAATTCCCAACGGCATACGTATTTCTTTTCCTGCATCACCAATTCCCAGCGCCAGTGGGAGCATACCAAGTATGATTGCAATGGAAGCCATTATCTGCGGTTTAAGTTTTGTAGGACAAGCTTCTAAAAGTGCGTCCTTAGGCAGCATCCCTTGTTCTCTTCTAAGTTGATTTGTATAATCAAGAATTAAAATTGCGTTGTTAACCACAATACCTATCAACATTATTATTGCCATCAATGATGTAATACTGAATGCAGTATTAGTAATGTATAAAGCAAGGATAACACCAATCAATCCAAGTAAAACTGTAAACATAATCAATACCGGCTGCCAAAAACTTTCAAGTATTGCTGCAAGCAACATGTAAGTAAGAAGCACTGCAAGTAAAAAAGCAAATGCCATATCAGCAAACATATCATTCATCATTTTTACATTACCGCCCCAGCGAATGTAATATCCGCTTGGCAAATTAATTTCCTTAACTCTTCGATCAATTTCATTTGTAACATTTCCCAAAGGAAAGCCCTGTGCTGCCGCCCCGGAAAACATAATTGATGTATATTTATCCCGATGGAGAATTTTTGTATATCCTTTTGTGAATTTAACATCTGCAAGCTGTGCTAATCTAAACGATCCTAATTTGGAAGCAACTGTTATGTTCCCAATTTTTTCCGGCGAATCAACTGATTCATCATTAAGTGTAACGGTTATATCATATTCATCGCCGGACTCTCTGTACTTAGCTGATTGCATACCTTCCACAGATGATCTAAGAGTTAGTGCAAGATCCGCAATTGTTAGTCCCGTTTCAGTAAGCTTTTCTCTTTTTGGATAAACAGTAATTTCAGGTTTACCGGCGCGCGAGCTCTGATCAAGATTTATTAATCCCGGCACATCATGGATTTTAGCCATCACTTCTTCTTTTAATCTTTCAAGTTCATCAAGATCCTGTCCCATCAAAAAGAATTGAATTGGTGCGCCCTGTCCTCCCATATGCTGCCCAACATCAACTTTAATTTTTGCATTTGGGATATTGGACAAATCTTTAACAAATCTGGTAATCATTGTCTGTAATCCTGCATCACGATCTTTAGCATCAACTAATTGGATATCCATACTTGCCATATTTGTACCGATATCAAGGTCGCTAAGTTTACCAAGATTTGTAAGTACGTGTGTTACTTCTTTATGATTTTTTATACGATCTTCAATCTCAGAAACAGTTTTTGAAGTTGCTTCAAGATTATAACCTTCCGGAAGCTCAACCTGAACATTAAGTTTTCCGTCATCAGTTTGAGGGACGAACTCAAATCCAAGTTTGGGTCCAAAAAGCATTACCACTAAAACAAAAATTATTATAGTGGATACTACAACAATTAAACTGATTTTTTTTGTTTTTAGAATAGCGGCTAACCACTTTTTATATAACGCAGTTTGCTTCGCTTCAAAATTATTGAACCAGGTTGCAAATTTTCCGGTTTTATGTTCTTTGGATAAGATCAAAGATGCCAGCATTGGCGTTAGTGTAAATGACATAATCAGTGAAAAGATAGTTGCAAACACGGCAGCTAAAGCAAGCTCTCTTAACCACATTCCAACCATTGATGACATATTTGCTACTGGAAGAAATACAACAAGATTTGTTAAAGTTGATGCGAGTACTGCTACCGTAACTTCAGATGTACCTATATATGATGCTTGCTTTATAGTTTTACCGAGTTTTTTATAACGAAAAATGTTTTCAATCACTACAATAGAATTAGCAACAAGTACTCCAACGGAAACAGAAAGTCCCATAAGTGTCATCATATTTAATGTAAGACCAAAAGCTTGAAGTAAAAGAAATGTGGATATAATTGATGTTGGCATAGACATCGCAACAATTACTGTTGATCGCCAATCGTGTAAGAAAAAGAATAAAACTATAGCCGTAAACAAAACACCAAGATAGATGTTACTCATTGTATCACTAAAACTGCTTTTAACAAATGCTGAAGCATCGGTTACAACTTCAAGCTTACATCCTTCTGGCAAAGTAGTTTGAATTTCTGTAAGTGAGTTTTTAACTGCGTCTGCAACTTCGACAATGTTTCCCTCGGCACTTTTAACGATACCAAGTCTAATAACATTTCCATCTTTAACATTTTTTTCTACATTAAAAAATACTGCACGCTGTCTGATATCTTTACCGGCATCAATTACATCCGCAAATTGTCTGATTTTTTTTGGTCCATAGGCAGTTGGAATTTCAAGCTCTCTGATTGCATCAACATTATTAAACTCACCATTAAGTCGTACCGTATATTCCTGATCGCCAATCTGAAAATATCCCCCGGGAATATCCATATTGTGTGCTTTAAGAATCTGAGCCATTTGTGGGAGTGAAATTGTATTTTCATATACTACACGATTATCCATCACTAAACGTATCTCACGTTCCTGTCCACCTGTTATTTGAACTTTAGCCACACCTTGAATTTGAGAGAATCTATCCTTTAATGTTTTGTCGGCAATTTCATAAAGATCTCTCGGGTCAAGATTCCCGCTAAGCACTACATCAACAACAGGAAAAGATTTTAGATCAACTTTTTGTACAATAGGTTTTTTAGAATCTTCAGGAAGATTATTTAATATCGGATCAATTTTATCTTTAACCTCCTGACTTGCTACATCAACATTTTTCTTAAGATTGAATTCGATGATGATGATTGATAAACCATCCAGGGAGTAGGATTCAATTCTCTCAACCTGACTTACGGTTGAAACTACTTCCTCAATTCTTTTTGTAATAAGAGTTTCAATTTCTTTGGGTCCTGCACCCGGGTAAACTGTTGAAATAGTTACGTAAGGTATTTCAACATCGGGTTGAAGATTTAAATTAAGTTTAAAGTAAGCTATCAAACCAAAGATTAAAAATACAAGAAGCACTACAGTCGTTAAAACCGGTCTGTTAATAGAGACTTTTGCTAAAAACATTTTTTTAATCCTCTTATTGAATCACATTTATTTTAGAGCCGTCTTCAAGCTGCGAAGCACCTTTTACAATTAGCAGATCGCCGGAGTTCAATCCTTTACTGATTTCAAAAAACATTCCGCTCTCATTTCCATTTGTAATATATTTTTTTTGTGCTTTCCCATTTGAAGCGATAAAAACATAAGAACCGGTTTCATCCTTAGTTACCAGGTTTCTTGGAATTATTATTGCGTTAGGATTTTCATAGGTAAGAATTTTAATTTCATTTGTTATCCCGCTCTTTAAAATGCCATGCGGGTTATCAAATTCAACCTCAACATAAAATGCCTGCCTTGCCGGATCCATCGCCATTGCGATTTCAACAATCTTGCCGATAAATTTTTGTCCGCCAAACTCTGTAACTGCCTGCATACCTTTTTTAAACTGAGTAATCTCTTTTTCAGAAACCCAAATTTTACTCCGCATTTTATTAAGCTGCGCAACTGTAAAAAGAAGCGCTTCATTTTTTACTCCATCACCAGGATTTACTTTTACATCAACTATATATCCATCAAAAGGAGATTCAACAAAAAGCATTTTGTGTAATGATTCATAATTTCTTTTTGCAACCCGGTACTGAGTTTCAACTCCATCGTAATTTGCAAGTGATGTTTCACCTGCATCATAAAGAGCTTTAACCCGCGTATAATTTTTCTCAGCATTTTCAAATGTTGTTTTAGCTTGATTATATTGGACTGACGGATTATCAGTATCAAATTCAACAATTACCTGTCTGTCTTTTACATAATCACCTATCTTTGCATTTACACGCACAATGTTTCCACCAATCATTGCGGCTTTAGTTGCTTCTTTTATTCCGGTTAATTTTGCAAAGAAAGAAAGATATTTATTAAATGGTTGAATCTTAATTGCTTCAACTTTAACAGGAATACCTTCTTCATTTCTTAACTGCTCCATACTTTTGGATTCTTGTTTATCTCCGCCGCAGGATTGTAAAATTATGATGTTTGATAAAACAATAACAACAATCAGCAGATATTTAATTTTTATAATTCCGGTTTTCATATAAAGATGCATCTCCTTGATCATTATAAAAAATTTACTTTAAACTTAGTTATTCAATCTTTTGAAAATTTGAAAAATAATTTTGATTCGTTCTTCCAAGCAATTGTTCAAGCTCATATTTAGTAATTAGATAAGAATGAATAGACTGAATCCTGTTTAATCGTGCTTGCTTAAGAGCTTGATCTGCATTCTGAATTTCAAGTTGACTTCCGGCACCTTCTCTATATCTAACTTTTGCAATCTCATAAGCGCGTTCCGCAACTTTTACGTTTTGTTCCTGAGCCTCAATTATTGATTGAACTCTTTTTAATTCCTGCAACTTATTTTTTACACTGGCAATCGTAAATTCCTTTAACTGAAAAAACTGCTGCTCAGTTTGTTTGTAAGAAATAGTGGATTGTTCAACAGCGTGTTTGGTTCGATTGCCCTGCCACAAATTGATTGAAAAACTTAGTCCAACGGTCATTGAAGAGTAATTCTGAAATTTCCATTTATCTGAAGAACCGGCGTAAGTATAATTTCCAAATGCGGCAATAGTGGGCCAGTATTGAGAAATATCAAGCTGAATAAAAGCTTCATCTACTTGCTTTTTTAGATCAAGAGTTTTTAAATCAAAATTTGATGTAAGTGCTTCATTAATTATTTCCTCTTCATTTGAAATATCATAAGACTGATAATCAAACTCACCGGATACATCAATATCTTCATTTTGATTAACACCAAGTAAAATTTTTAATCCATCTTTAGCAGACTTTAGAGTGTTTTCCATTTGCAGTACTACAGGTCTTATATTTTCAACCTGAACTTCTGCCTGAAGCTTATCAAATTCTGAAACCATTCCTTGTTCATACATTGCTTTTACGTTACTTAGATTTTCCTTAGCATTAACAAAACTTGCCTGAGTAATTTCTAAAACATTTTTTGATAGAAGCACACCATAAAAAGCTTTTTGTACCGATAAGACGGTTTTAGAAATAGTATTATCTAAATCTGCTTTGGATAAATTATAATAAATTTGAGATGCCCCGATTCCTTTAAATACTGTTGAGCTAAAGAGAGTTTGAGTTAATGTTAACTGTGTTGAATAATTATTCGCCTGTGAAAAGGATTGAAGTGTGTTTTGAATAGGTTTAAACTTATTCTCATCTCTTGGGATAACATTTTCATCAAATAAAATTGAGTAAGTTGCATTTTGTAATAAAGCTCCAAAATCAGGGAAAGACATCAGAGGTTTTCTAAGGAAATGAGAAAAGTTTGCAGAAAAATCCAATGATGGCATAGCATAACCATAAGCTTGATTAACTGCTGCTGCCGATTTTTTAACATTCATTACCGAAATATTAATATCTCTGTTATTTTTTAACGCTAAATTGATTGCCTCATCAATAGTGTAAGCATTATTTTGAGCTGATAAAGAGATTTGTAAAAAGAAAAGTAAAAAAAGTGATCTTATGATTAGTTGCTCAATAAAATGTATTTTATGATTCATCTAATTCTCTGAAATTTTGTTGGCAATATAAAGTTTTTAGTAACTGACTGTTTAATATCTTTGATGTGTGGTAAATAATCAATTCTGATGGTTGTTAAAATTTCTGAAAACAAATCCGTTTTGACAAAACAAATTTATGGATTGTATAATTAATATCATTCAACAATCCTTAAAAATAATTTTAATTTAAAAAATATTTCGTTGCCAAATAGCAACGAATAATACTTTCGGTATTAAAATCAATTTAATTATAAGCTATATAAAAATTTGAGAAAAAAATCTAAAAAATTAATTTATGATATAACATCAATCCAACTATTTATTTAACTTTATATTGTAAAGACAGAAATTGTTATGGGTCCAAACTGTTATAAATATAGATGTCTTATTTCAATTCTTGAAAGGTAATAGAGATGAACCAATTTTTATTTTTAATATTTATATATTTTTTCATTTCTTATACAGGTTATTCTCAAATTCGTCAACATTTTCCATCTGATAGTACTGCTGCAAAAGTATTAAATGATGAGGTAACTTATTTGTTTGCTTCAGTTGACGATGCTGGACTATTGATTATAAAAACCAGCAATTCAGAAGAAATCATTTTTGAGAAAGATTCTACACAGGTTGCATTCGATAAGATTAGAATTTCGGATGATGGAAAAGCTGTTGGATGGCTTGAGTTGTACGATAATAACAGCACTTCATATCCTATTCCATTAAAATTAAAGATTTACTCAGGTGGTCAGATACATATGTTTACAGGCAATGGTCTGCCAATTTGGTTATGGAATTTTACCGAAGACAGCAGGCAGATTGCCTATGAACAGGAAACGGTTCATGGTGGGTTGGGCATACATTACGAATTAAGAGAGATTGCTACAGGGCGTTTGATCGCTGAGTACAATCCAGAATATGGTCAGGATAATCAACTGCTTAAAATTCAGCAAAATGTTCCAAAGTGGGTTGAGGAATTGAACAATATTTATTAAGGATTAAAACTTAATAAAAATTGAATGTGCCCATTCTGAAAAACTAAATTGCCAGTCAGACAATTCACAATCGGTTATTTAACTAGGCATCTCTATAAATTTAAATCCAATTTTAAACATCACTCCAACTTTTTATTTAACTTTGCATTGTAAAAACAGGAACTATTATGGACCAGTACACAGCAGAAAAACTTAAATCAATTGTTGGGAAAGATAATTTCTTCGATTCCAAAGAAGACAAACTAGTTTACTCTTATGATGGTACTCCGGTTTACCAGCAATTACCCGAAGCAGTTTTATTTCCGCAAGATGAAGAACATATCTCACAAATTCTTAAGCTTGCAAATCAGGAAAAGTTTAATGTTGTTCCGCGTGGCTCCGGAACAGGTTTAAGCGGAGGATCAATTCCTGTTGATAATTCTGTGGTTGTCGTGATGACTAAGTGGAATAAAATTTTGGAAGTTGATACAAATAATCTTACTGCCTGGGTTCAACCAGGAGTTATTACCGGAGCATTGCAAAAAGAAGTTGAGAAACTTGGATTATTCTATCCGCCTGATCCTGGAAGTTTAAATGTTTGTACGATTGGCGGTAACGTTGCAAATAATGCCGGCGGTTTACGCGGACTGAAATACGGCGTTACTAAAAATTATGTTCTCGGTGTTGAAATGATTCTTCCAAACGGTGAACTTCTTAAAACTGGCGGTAAGAATATGAAAGATGTTGCCGGATACAATCTTCGTGATTTTATTATTGGCAGTGAAGGGACTCTTGGTATAGTTACAAAAGTTTTATTGAAATTAATTCCAAAGCCAACACAAACAATTACACTTTTAATTATCTTCGATAAGTTGATTGACGCCGGTAAAACAGTCTCAGATATAATCTCATCTCACATTGTTCCTTCAATGATGGAATTTTTAGATAACACAACAATTAATTGTGTCGAGGATTATGCTAAAATTGGATTGCCCAGAAAAAGCGAAGCCATTTTATTGATTGAAGTTGATGGAAGGGGAAATATCGTTCAGGAGGATGCAGAAACGATAAGAAAGATAGCTGTAAAAAATAATGCCTCATCACTTAAAGGAGCTGCTAACGAAAGCGAAGCTAACATCTTGAAGACTGCACGCAGAACCGCTTTTAGTGCACTTGCAAGGAGGATGCCCACAACTATTTTGGAAGATGCTACTGTTCCAAGGAGTGAGCTGCCGGTAATGATCGAAAAAGTTGAAAAAGCTGCAAAGATGTTTGATGTTATGATTGGAAATTTTGGTCATGCCGGTGATGGTAATTTACACCCAACAGCTTTAACCGATGAACGTGATTCACAAGCACTTGAAAGAGCTCACCGCGCTTTTGATTTTATTTTTAATGAAGCAATTAAACTTGGTGGAACAATTACAGGCGAGCATGGAACAGGTTTAGCTAAAAAACAATTTTTAGAAAAACTCGCAGGTCCTGCCGGAGTTGATATGATGAAAAAAATTAAATCAGCAATTGATGAAAATAATATTTTAAATCCTGGTAAGATTTTTACTATTTCACCAAAATGTGAAGGAAATCTTCCAACCAAACGCGAACAAATAAAAGATTTTCATGCCTAAAGAAATTGATTACAAAGATTTACTAAAAATTCTTCCTGATGATGATATACTTCAGCAGTGTATGCATTGCGGATTATGTCTTGCAACCTGTCCGACTTATGATCTTACTAAAATGGAACGCTCATCTCCGCGCGGTAGAATCAGGATGATAAGATCTGTTGCTCGTGGTGAACTGGAAATGAGTGAGCTGTTTGCTGAAGAAATGAATTTCTGTTTGGATTGTCAGGCATGCGAAACTGCTTGTCCCGCTGGTGTAAAATATGGTCAGATGGTTGAAGCCGCTCGTGTGGTTGTTGATAAAGCAGGATTTGGATCAAAGTTTATGCTAACTGTTAAAAGATTTGCATTAAGAAAAATTGTTGCATCCAGAAATGGTTTGAAGTTTGTTTCAAGATTATTGCGGCTTTATCAAAAAATAGGTTTGCAAAAATTTATTCGTGCAACTGGAATATTAAAAGTCTTTTCCAAAAATCTTGCAGAGATAGAAACTCTCTCTCCAGCAATTGCAGATAAATTTTCTGATACTCAAATAAAAGAAATTGAAATGCCAAATGGTGAAGTGAAATACAAAACTGCATTCCACTTTGGCTGTTTAATGAATACAATGTTTGCAGATATTAATATTGACACAATTGATGTTTTAAAAGAGTGCGGTTGCAAAGTGATTACTCCCAAAGATCAAGTTTGTTGCGGCTCTCTGATGGGACATAACGGTGATATGGATTTTGCACTTAAGCTTGCAAGAAAAAATATTGATGCGTTTGATAAACATGATTACGATTTCCTTATTTCAAACTCTGCCGGTTGCGGTGCATTTATGAAAGATTATGCTCACTTACTTAAAGATGATCCTGATTACGCTGAAAAAGCAAAACGTTTCTCAGCAAAAGTAAAAGATGTTATGGAATTCTTTGCAGAACAAAAACCGGAATTGACTTTTCAAACTGTCATTTCGAAGTCCGCCGCGGCGGATTCGACCTGCCTACCGGACATGCGGGCTGAGAAATCTGAACCAAATTTATCAAAGCAGATTTCTCCCTCTGATCGAAATGACAATCAAAAAGAAAATCAACTTGTTACTTATCATGATGCCTGTCATTTAATTCACGCACAAAAAATTTCTGAACAACCACGTGAAGTCATCAAATCTTTACCGGGAATTAATTATACTGAGCTTGAAGAAGCAAGTTGGTGCTGCGGCAGTGCCGGAATTTATAATGTTGTTAGATATGATGATGCAGTTAAACAGCTTGAAAGAAAAATGAATAATATCAAAAACACAAAAGCAAAAATTGTGTTAACAGGAAATCCCGGTTGTATGGGGCAAATTAAACACGGCACAAAAAAGTTTAATGTTGATGTTGAAGTGCTGCATCCTGTAACATTGATTAAAAGATTATTAAATTCTAAGTAATAATTGAATTGCCACGACCTTCAGGTCGAGGACAGTATAGAAAAAATATAAGGCTTTAGCCAAAATGCATTTTTAATTTGGGCTGAAGCCCAGAAGTTCGTGTAATTTTATCCCCGACCTAA